>JBGPQJ010000007.1:0-37504 GCA_041488995.1 Anaerolineae bacterium | reverse complement strand
TTAATCATTTTCACTGCGGCAGACTGGAGATTCATTGACTTGTATGGAGACGAAACCGGCCTCCGGCTCCAGACCCTCGTGCGGCGCAATCTACTATTATGATTCTGCCTGTCCATAACCGATTCCCGCTCATCTCGCGACCAAGATGCTGTCGTCCCGTACTACAGGCGGGAACGATCTCTCAGCTCCTAGCAGACAGCGTAAAGGAAAACGTTGCCCCCTGGTCCACTTCAGCCTCGGCCCAGATGCGCCCGCCGTGCCGGTACCGTAATCCGTGGGATGGCAACTTCTAATCGAGAAGTGAAATGAAAATCAAAACGCTACCCACTATCGCTCTTATCTCCTGTGCGCCAGCGGCACCGCCTGCTCTTGTGAGGTTTCCCATTTTTGCCTTGCTGACTGCCTGGACTACTCTCTGCCCATGGGCGATAATTTTCCAGGAACGCGCCGAGTGGAGACTGTTTGGAGCATCAGCACACTACTTGTGAGGGCTTAGGTATGCAAGATAGACAAACCAGCCAAACTTCAACGGTAAGCCTTCTCGTCACGCTTGCAGCAGTGACGGTCTTCCTCGGGTGGTTCCTCTCTTCCATTCGCAAATTGACGCATCTGACGCTCCCCGCTCTTCTGCTGATGCTACTCCTGCCTATCGCTCTCTACATGAACAGGAACATCCAGACCCGTCATAGCCTGGCTCGATTTACAGCCCGAGTCAGAGCAAGGTGGCGACGCCCCTTGCCCGTCCTGTTCTATCTTTCTTTGCTTCTTAACTTCGTGAGCGGTTTGATCTATGCGCCAAACAACTACGATGCACTATCTTATAGAATTCCTCGACTACTCGCCTGGCTGTCGAACCACGGGTGGTATTGGATCCCCACTTCAAATCAGCGGATGAATTTCAGCGGTACGGTCCAGGAGTGGCTTTTCTCCCCTCTCCTGGATGCGTCTCATTCGGACAGATTGTTGTTCTTGTTAAATCTCGCCGTATACTCACTCATGCCTTACCTGTTATTTTCCATCTTCTGCCGCCTCGGTATTCGATCTCGGGTGGCCTGGTGGTGGATGTGGCTCCTGCCACTCTCTATGGGTATTGTCCTGCAAGCAGGCGGAATTGGAAACGATCTTCTTGGTGTGTTCTTCTTTCTGGCGGCTATCGACACAGCACTCCGGTTCCGAGACACACTGGCTCCTGGGCTGATGTTCTGTTCAATGCTGTCGATTGCCCTGTGTACCGGAGTCAAGCTCTCAAACCTCCCCCTTGTGCTTCCGTGGTTGGTGCTAGTGGTCCCTGCCACCCGCGAGATCATGCGTCTGGGTTGGAGAGTGGTGATTGTGGCTCTTCTCGCGCTCATTGTGTCTATCACACCCACCATCGCACTGAATCAGGCATACACTGGCAACTGGACAGGGGACCCCGGCAACCAATATGAAATGCATTTCCAGAATCCTTTAGCCGGCGTGGTGGGTAACTCAGTCTTGATAGCGACAAACACCCTCATACCTCCCATCTTACCTGCCGCGAATCGGCTCGAAGCTTACTTGAATGATCTCCCGTTTTTTCACCCTGGATCCTGGTTAGTGCTAAACTTCCCCCAATTCCGAATATTCCTCAACGAATTACCGCAAGAAGAAGCAAGTGGGCTTGGAATGCTGTTAGTATTCCTATTCGTATGGTCGATGGTCCAGGCCATCTGGTCGCGAGTGATCATTCCTGAATCCGGTTGTCTGGGTGTGATCCGCGAGCAGAGCTGCCAATTCTTCTTAGCCATGGCCGTGGCGATTCTCAGTTTCATGTCCATGCTGGGTAGCCTGTCAGCAGCCAGGCTGTTCTTGCCCTACTCTTTTCCCATCGTTGCTTTCGGCTTGTGGCTCCGAGACTCTTCGAGACTAGTTCGTACTCGGGCATGGCGCTTTGCTGCTCTTGCTTCTGCTACTGTGACCCTCATTGTTGTAATCGTGTCGCCGTCGCGCCCCCTGTTCCCTGTTAAATTGACTTTGCGCGCAGTATCGAGTTTCGTACCCTCCAGTGTGATCAATCGCGCCACAACCGTCTATGATACCTATGCTCATCGAGCTGACGCGTTCGCTGAGATTCGTAAAGATCTAGAAAAGGACGATCAGGTGCTGGGTCTGGTTTCGTCGGGAAACGACTTGGAGACATCTTTATGGCTTCCCATAGGATCCCGGCGACTTGTCCATGTTCTTCCCCAGACAACAACCGAGGAGTTAATTAAGATGGGGGTCCGCAAGGTCCTGGTTTCGCAGCGGGCGATGCAATCTATGCCCGCTACCTCAGTAGCGCAGATGTCATGGCTGTCAAGGGGTAGGCTTCTTGCTACCTATTCCATTCAGCAGTTCGCCAGCGAGCCCCCAGATATATTCGAATTGATTGACATCGAACTTGTTCAGAATTAGAACAAAATCGGCTTAGGAAAACCTTCCAGACTCGTACGTGCCACCTAGGAGAAGCTAGAAAGATTCCAAAACGCCAAGGAAAATACAAAAGTTGGTGGGTGGTAGGTGGATTGGCGATCCTGCCTGGCGACCAAGAGCCCGTCACCCCATCCTGAGAGACGGGAGCAACCGCTCAGCTCCTGGCAGACAGCGTAAAGGAAAACGTTGCCCCCTGGTCCACTTCAGCTTCGGCCCAGATGCGCCCGCCGTGCCGGTTGACGATGCGCTGGACGATCGCCAGGCCGATCCCCGTCCCCTCGAACTCCGTCTCCGAATGCAGCCGCTGGAATACGCCAAATAGATTTCCGGCATAGCGCATGTCAAACCCGACGCCGTTGTCGCACACGTAGTAGACCGTCTGTCCGCGCAGGCGCCGACTGCCGACCTCGATGACCGGCTTGGGGCGGGGGCGGGTATATTTCAACGCGTTCCCGATCAGGTTGGCATACACCTGGTGCAGCAGAACCGGATCGGCCTGGCAGGCCGGCAGGTCCCCGATGCGCCATTTGATGGGACGCTCCGCCGTTTCAGCATGCAGGTCTTCGATCACCTGTACCACCAGCCCGCGCAGGTCCACTCGGCGTTTCTTGAGCGGGTTGCGGCTCAGGCGCGAAAAGGTGAGCAGGTCGTCGATGAGCGAGGCCATTTTCTTGGCATTTTCCTTCACCTTGTCCAGATACTGAAACGCTTCAGGCGGAAGCGTGTCGGCGAACTCGCTCATCAGCAGGTTGCTGAAGCCGTTGATCGCCCGCAGCGGCGCGCGCAGGTCGTGTGAAACTGAGTAGGAGAAGGATTCAAGCTCCCTGTTGGCCGCCACCAGCTCGGCCGTGCGCTCGCGCACGCGCTGGTCCAGCTGTTCATTGAGCGCGCGGACGGCTTCTTCCGCCTGCTTGCGCGCGCTGATGTCCTGAAAGATATAGTGGTAGCGGCCATCCGGCATCTGGCGGATGCTGTCCATCACCGGCAGATGCGAACCATCCTTGCGCATCAGGAACCGCTCCTCGTGCAGGGTCTGGCCTGCCTGCAGGTCCTTCTCATCCACTGAGGGTTGGGTCTTTTCGTCGGGAGCGATCAACGCGAATGGGTCCATGCCGTTCAGCTCTTCGGGCGCATAACCCAGGAGCGCGACCGCCGCCGGGTTCACCTGTTCGATTCTTGCATCTGAATCAAGAATGGCGATGCCGATCGGCGCCTCCTCCACCAGAAAGCGATAACGAGCCTCACTGGCGCGCAGGGCGTCTCCAACGCGGCGGCGTTCGGCGATCTCCGCATGTGCCTTGCGGATATTCTCCTGCAAGCGGCTGATGACCGCCCACTGCAATGCTGTGACCATGACAATCGCCACGCACACCGCCAGATAGTCCACCGGCGTGTTGCTCGCGCTGAAAGGGTTGGTGACCCGCCCATTGGACTCCAGCACGCTCAGGACGATGACGATGATCAGGCTCGCTGCCCCAAACGCCAGCGTGCCGCGCCTGCCATTCAGCAGGCTGGCGGCGATGATGACCACCACCAGACCCAGCATGGCGGTATCGCGCAAACCGTCATGGCGGAAGATCAGATAGGTGAATGCCGCCAGACCAACAATGGGGGTCACCAACCCGGCAGGCCGCAGAATTCCGCGCAACGCCAGCACTAGGGTCACCAGCAGGAGCGCACCGAGAAAACCCATGAGCTGGCGGTTGATACCCGCGATGAACAACAAAGCGACCGCCGCCAGAGCGAAGCCCAAGACAACCAGCACCATGCGCCGGTTGCCTTCATCCTCAACAGTGGCGGGGGCAAAAAACTGCTTCAGGAATTGCATTGCTTCCAGGATCCTTATTTCATTACCACCCAAATAAAAGCAGGAGAAAAATGGGCATAAGTGTACAAACGGAACCATCATTATTCTACAACTAAAATCCCCATCACGCGCGTGACAGGGATTTTTATTGAAAGGAATGGCGTGAGGGGGTTACCTGCTCCGCCTGCGCAGGAAAAACTTGGTGATCTCCTCCGACACAGCCGGAATGAGTGACAGCCCGACCACGACTGCCCATTCCTGTCCGGACATGAAGTGCGTGTTGAAGATCTCCTGAAGGAACGGGACTGTGCACACCAGCAGGAGCAGGGTGATGGACAATACCACAGCGTACTGCATGTATTTATTGGAAAAAACACCGATGGTGAAGATCGAGGCTCGCTCTGAACGTACCGTATAGGCGCGGAACAGTTCGCACAATGACAGGGTTAGGAATGCCATCGTCTCGGAGGTGCGCAGCGCCTCCAGGTTGATGGAGCGCCAGTCGAATTGGATCAGGAAGGCGAGCGGGTTCATCCCGGCCGGCACGCCCATGCCGAGATGCTCCAGTTCCCACAGCAATCCCAGGCAGAAAGCCGTCAGCACCGCACTGGTCTGGGTAACGGTCTGAATGGCGATGCCCAGACGCATGAAACTGTTGATGATTGGCTCGGTCTTCGGGCGCGGTTTGTGGTCCATGACGTCAGGGTCGCCCTTTTCCATCGCCAGCGCCAGGGCAGGCGCGCCGTCTGTGACCAGGTTCAGCCAGAGCAGCTGGATGGCGGTCAGCGGAGCAGGCAGGCCGGCCAGCGTGGCCAGGAAGATGATCATGATCTCGGCCACATTGGAGGACAGCAGAAAAAAGACAAATTTTTGGATGTTGGCGTAAATGATACGTCCCTGCTCGACGGCAGAGACAATGCTGGCATAGTTATCGTCGGTCAGCACCATGTCAGCCGTCTCTTTCGCCACATCGGTGCCGGTGATGCCCATCGCCACGCCGATATCGGCGCGCTTAATGGCAGGCGCGTCGTTCACACCATCGCCGGTCATGGCCACCACTTCATCGTTCGCCTGCAGCGCGTCCACAATACGCATCTTATGTTCCGGGGATACGCGGGCGAAGACATCCGTCTCTTCAATGACTTCCTTCAAAGCCTCATCGCTCATCGCGTCGATCTCCGCACCAGTCATCACTTTATGGCCGGGACGCAGCAAGCCGATCGCTTCGGCAATGGCGCGGGCTGTGTTGGGATAGTCTCCGGTGATCATCACGGTGCGAATCCCCGCACTGAGCGCCTTGCCCAGCGCCGGGGCGACTTCCTCGCGCGGCGGGTCGATCATGCCGAGCAGTCCGACAAAGACCAGGTCTTTCTCCAGGTGGTCCGCATCCACCTTGGCCGGCATGGATTCGTCCACGTGGTAAGCCACGCCGAGCACGCGCAGGGCATCTTTGGTCATCGAGTCATTGGCAGCCAGGATGCGCTCGCGCTGCGCCTGACCCATGTGAACGGAGGCGTTATCGATCGTCTGGTATTGCGTGCACAGATCGAGCACCACGTCCGGCGCACCCTTGACGATGATGACATGCTGCCCGCGCCGGGTCAGATCGGTAAAGGGGGAAATATCCTGCGTGCGGGGTTCGCGCACTTCATGGACCGTCACCATGCGCTTGCGCTCCGAATCGAAGGGGACTTCCTGGACCCGCGGGTAGGCATGATCCAATTCTTCGTGCAATGCGCCGGCTTTGGCGGCGGCCACCAGCAGCGAGCCCTCGGTCGGGTCGCCAACAATGCGATAGGTCTTGCCATCCCCCTCTTCCCCGCTTTCCTCAAGCTCAGAGTCGTTGTTCAGCACCCCCAACCAGAGGGTGGTCTGGGCGGCGGGATATTTCCGGATGTCAGTGGCCTTGCCGTCTGCCAGGAACTCCCCGCGTGGCGAGTAACCCGCGCCAGCCACCTGGATGACCTGCCCATCCGTCCACAGGCGGGTGACGGTCATCTGGTTCTGGGTGAGCGTGCCGGTCTTGTCCGAACAGATGATGGTGGCAGAGCCGAGAGTCTCAACGGACGAGAGCTTGCGGATCAGCGCATGGCGTTTGATCATCTGGCTCATGCCCAGCGCCAGGCTGATGGTCACAACCGCCGGCAACCCCTCCGGCACGGCGGCAATGGCCAGGCTGACCGAAATGATGAAGACATCGGTGACATCCTTGCCGAACTCTGTGAAATACGCCCGGGGGTTTTGAAAGAGTTGAGCAACATCGGTGTAATTGAACAGCGCGACCACAAAAACAACCGCCACCAGGGCCAACGCGCCGATGCTCAATGTCTTGCCCAATTCATCCAGCCGGCGCTGGAGCGGAGTCTGTTCTGTCTCGACGTTCTGCAGCATGGTGGCGATCAAACCCAGCTGGGTGTTCATGCCGGTGCTGGTGACCACACCGCGCCCGCGGCCATAGGATACGACGGTACCCATGAAGGCGGTATTCCTGCGGTCGCCAAGCGGGACGTTGCCATCTAATTGGATCGTTGCATTCTTCTGCACGGGCAGCGATTCACCGGTCAGCGAGGCTTCCTCGACCCGCAGGTTGATCGCTTCGAGCAGGCGCACATCCGCCGGGACGAAGTTTCCCGCTTCGAGGAAGACAATGTCGCCGGGGACAAGCTCACGCGCCGGGACGGTCACCCGCTGCCCATCGCGCAGGGTGTGCGCCTCGGGCGCTGCCAGTTTTTTAAGCGCAGCCAGGGCTTCCTCCGCGCGCCGCTCCTGCACAATTCCCAGAACCGCATTGAGCACGACAATCGCCAGGATGGCAGCCGCATCCACCCACTCGCCCAGCAAGGCAGAGATGAGGGATGCGACAATCAGCAGGATGACCACGAAATTATTGAACTGGTCCCACAGCATGGACAGGAAACCGGGACGCGGCACTTCGGTAAGCTGGTTTAAACCGTTTTGCTTGAGTCGGCTTACGGCTTCTTCACTGCTCAAGCCATTCTCCTGCACCGCAAGGCGCTTGAGCGTATCATCCAGGCTGAGGCTGTGCCAATCCAAATCTTTTTGAGCAGAGACTGCAGAGTTCTGGTGGGTCATTAAAGGTGCTCCTTAAGACTGCAGGATTTATCCCACAGGGATTTTTGATTATGGCTCAATGCGCATCCCGGCCGGGATAATCGTATTCTTGGGGATGACCACAATCCCATCCTGGACGACCCACGTCCCGGCATCCATGTCGGTGCTGCGCGGGAAGGGTTTGATCGCCACCCCGTCGCCGATGTGCACATTCTTATCGATGATCGCGCCCTCAATATGGCATTTCTTGCCGATCCCCAGCGGCACATTTTTAGCCACACGGCGCTCGTAGTAATCCGAGCCCATGACAACGGTATCCTTGATCACCGTCCCTGCGCCAATGTTGCTGCGTAAACCAATCACCGAGTGAGTGATCTCCGCCTTGCGGATCAGGCAGCCCTCCGCCAGGAGCACATCCTTGAGCTTGCTGTCCTCCACGATGGAACCGGGCAGGAAGCGGGAGTGCGTATAAATCGGTCGGCGCGCATCGTAAAAATTGAAAGGCGCATCCGGCCGGGTCAGTTCCAGGTTGGTTTCATAAAATGAGCGGATGGTCCCGATATCCCGCCAGTAATCGTCGAAATCGAAACCATAGACCGGGCGCGTGCTGATGGCCTGGGGGATCACATCCCCGCCGAAATCATCGAAATCGGGATGCTCGGTTAAAAGATCGATCAGCACCTGGGTCTTGAACACATAAATGCCCATCGAACACAGGAAGGGGCGGTCGGGGTCGTCGCGGCTGACGAACTTGGACTGCACTTTGGGGTCTTTCGGTTTCTCGACAAACGCCACGATGCGCCCATCCTCCCCGCGCTTGAGGATGCCCAAACGAGAGACTTCACTTTTGCCGACTGGCTGGACCGCCACGGTGATGTCGGCGCCCTTCTGCCAGTGGTAGTCGAGCATGGCGGCGTAGTCCATGCGATAAAGGTGATCGCCCGCCAGGATTAGCACTTCCTCCGAGCCGGATGCTTTGATCTCGAACAACTGCTTGCGGACCGCATCCGCCGTGCCCTGGTACCATGTCTCCGACTGCATGGTTTGCTCGGCAGCCAGGATCTGCACGTAACCGGTATGGAACGAATCGAACTGGTAGGTCTCGGTGATATGGCGGTGCAGGGAAACTGAGTTGAACTGCGTCAGCACATCCACCCGAAAAATGCCTGAGTTGATGCAATTGCTGATGGGGATGTCAATCAGGCGGTATTTTCCCGCGAACGGCACAGCAGGCTTGGAGCGCATCTTGATCAGCGGATAAAGACGCGACCCGCGACCGCCGCCCATAATCACTGCAAGAACATCGTTCATCGTTGCCATGGGTTTCTCCTTTCCTGTATCTCCAATATCATAGCCCGACCGTGAATTAATGGCTAGTGACTTCTTTCACCTGCTGCACAACTGGAAAGCATGACAAAACTTTAAAAGAATAAATCGCCGATCAAGACCCGCAGCCCGATCCCGATCAGAATCAGGCCGCCAAAAATTTCCATGCGCTTGCCGAATTTCTCGCCAAGCTTGCCTCCCGCCAGCAACCCGAAAATTGAAAGCCCAAACGTGACCAGCCCGATCACCACGGACGGAGAGAGGATGGGGATCGACAGCATCGCCAGGCTCAATCCGACAGCCAGCGCATCGATGCTGGTGGCGATACTCAGAAGCACCATCGTCGCGCCTTTTGAAGGATTGGGGCGCTTCTCCTCGTCGCCCCTGCCCAACCCGGAGCGGATCATGTTCACGCCCACATAGGTCAGCAGGCCGAGCCCCACCCAGTGGTCAATGCCGCTGATCCAGCGTTGAATGGTGGAACCTGCCAGCCAGCCGATGATCGCCATGCCCATCTGGAACACGCCTAAGTGAAAAGCCAGGCGCAGTTTGGAGCGCAGGTCATTGACCTGACCACCCGTCCCCGCTCCGATCGAGACGGCAAAGGCATCCATGGCAAGCCCGAGGGCAATTAAAAACGAAGTCGCAAATCCCACTTGTTATCCTTCTTGAAAGGGCGATGCTATCACACCCCGGGCGATAAAAAGAGACCTCCCATGAAAGGCGGTCTCGCTGGTCGCTCACACTCTGCCGAGTGCAAGAGAGCGTACAGGAACCGAGGGCGCAAAGGCGACCCTGTGATTGTCGGCAACCTGTCCTGCCGGAGCGGCAGGTGCTACTCCCCGACTGACAATACCATTGTAAGTTTTGGGAAAGCCATTGTCAACGCCCTGGAACTCAATTGTTACAAAATTTGATGGTTTTATGACCTTTTTCTTAAATCCAATACGCGATTCCCATACGCGAGCGTCCACGTAGCGCCTGAATTTATACGCTGGATAGCCGGTATAATTACTTTCTCGACTAATCATAACGACCCTCACAAATAAACCAGGAGCAACCATGCTCGACAAACGCACCCTGTCCCTGATCTGCATCCCTCTGGCTTTGGTCATTTCCTCCTGCTCCCCAGCCGAAAGGACCGACCTCCCGCTGACTTCCTCATCCTCGGCACCTTCGGCCACCCCAGCACCCCTGCCGGCGCCCGCATTCCCGCGGACCCAGACCATCAACGGGCTGGAGGTGGAACTGCTCGACGCGCGCATTCTGGATGGCCAGTTGACCATTGACCTGTGCCACCAGATGCCCACCCAGGAGGATTGGATCGTTGGCAGCCGCCCAGAAGACACGTTTGTCATGATCGACGGGAGGAAATATAACCTCAGCGGTTTTAGCATCCTGTATTATCGTACTATTAAAGGTGTGAACACCCATCGCTGTGATGCGATCACCTTCCCCGTGTCCGAACCCAATCCCGGTAATCTGACCCTGACCATTGCCGAATTCTACACCTCCGTCCCGGAAGTGCCTGACTGCGAAATGGCCCAGAAAAAGATGGACGAGGCTGGGACAGGCATCCAGTTCACCTGTAATTCTGGCCCGGGATTCTTCGGCTATGACATCACCCGGGAACCCGAAGGCATGAGCGATGCAGATGCTCGCATGATCGTCTTCGATTATTTCAGCAGCCACGCCAAAGGCCCCTGGGTGTTTGAGGTGACCCTGCCCTCCCCGCTGACAGTGACCACCTCCACGCCTTGGCCAACACCTGCCGGTATTGAACCAATGGACGGACAGATGGCCACCACCGGCGGTGTGGATGTGCTCGTCACCGGCAATCTGGTTGACGGCAGCCTGTTCCAGGTGGATGTGTGTTATATACCGCCCTCAAACGAATCTGCGTGGGCGCTTGCCCAATCCCCAAAGGACATCACCCTCGAAGTCGCCGGCCAGTTCTATACTGTAGATCAGATCACCTACACAGGTTGGGAGAACGAATACGGCTTTCCGCATATCTCCGAGAGATATCGCTGTCACCGGCTGACCTTCACAGTCCCTGCAGAGGCCGATACAAGCCAGGTGACGCTGCACATCAACGCGCTGTACGAGTTTCCACCAGGGTCGGGCTGCGATAAAACCGACATCTCGTTCACGGCGGGACAAATTACCAACGCGGCCTGCTCCGATCCCTTGCAGGAGCTTGCCGGTCCCTGGGTAATCCCGACCGGGCTGGCACGCAGGTAGGTCGCCCAAATAAAACGCCCTCCCAAAAGACGGAGGGCGTTTCAATTAAAATACCCGTTAAGGTATAATCCCTGTGCCGAAGGTGGGAATCGAACCCACATTCCTTTCGGAACACGATTTTGAGTCGTGCGCGTCTGCCTATTCCGCCACTTCGGCTGGCGTCACACAGTATACCCACTCCATCCCTGAAGGTCAAGATGAAACTCGGCATTATCGGACTCCCGCAATCAGGCAAGACCACTCTATTCAATGCGCTCACGCGCGGCAACACGCCCACACATGCCTCCGCAGGGCGCATCGAAGTCCACAACGGCGTGGTGGATGTGCCCGACCCGCGCGTGGACAGACTCTCCGCGATGTTCAAGCCGCGCAAGACCATCTACGCCAAGGTCACTTACGCCGACATCGCCGGCCTGGAAGGCTCCACCAACAAGACCGGCATTTCGGGGACATTGCTCAACACACTGACCCAGATGGATGCGTTCATCCATGTGGTGCGCTGCTTCGAAGATGGGAATGTTCCCCACCCCTCCGGTTCCGTCAACCCGGCACGCGACCTCGACGCCATGCTGAACGAGCTCCTGCTGAATGACCTGATCGCGGCCGAACGCAAGCTGGAACGCCTGACCGACGAGCGTAAGAAGGGCGGCACGGACAAAGTGCTCAACGAACGCCAGACCGTGCTGTTCACCCGCCTGAACGAGGTGCTCTCCGAGAACAAACCCCTGCGCTTCGTTGAATTTACGGCGGAGGAGCAGCGCGAACTCTCCAGTTTTGGACTGCTGACGCGCAAGCCGATCCTCTCGGTGTTCAACCTGGGCGAAGGTCAGAAAGCGCCGGATTTCGAATCCGACCATCCCACCGTCGCTCTGCCCGCCAAACTGGAAGCCGAAATTGCCCAGCTTCCGCCCGAAGATGCGCAATTGTTCATGCAGGAATACGGCATCACCGAGCCCGCGCTTAACCGCATGATCCGATTATCATACGACCTGCTCAATGTGCAGTCGTTTTTCACCGTCGGCGAGGATGAAGTACGCGCATGGACGACGCGCCGCGGCGCGACGGCGCAGGAATCAGCGGGGGAGATCCACACCGACCTGGCTCGCGGATTTGTGCGGGCGGAAGTGGTCCACTATGACGACCTGGTGGCGCTGGGCGGAATGAACGAAGCCAAGGCCAAGGGAAAGCTGCGACTGGAAGGCAAAGAGTATATCGTCAAGGACGGCGATATCGTCCACATCCGTTCAAGCCTGTAGCCTATCACTTCAGGAGAAACCATGACGTATACCCTGTCCCCCTGGCGTTTGGATGACCTCTTCCCCGGACACGCCAGCTCGGAGCTTGAATCCGCCTTCGAAGAGGTGGAGAAAAAAGTATCGGCGTTCGAGCAGTGCCGCCCCGAACTGAAACCAGACCTCGGGGTGGAACGCTTCCTCGAGATCCTCCGCGAATTAGAATCGCTTTCGCGGGTGGGCTATCGCATGGTTGCGTTCGCCAACCTGCTCTTTTCATCGGATACCCAAAACCAGGATGCGCAGACCCTGCTGGGGCGCGTCCAGCAGTTCTTTGCCGGGATTGGGAACCGCACATTGTTCTTCAGCCTGTGGTGGAAAGACCTGGAGCAGGCCAGCGCCGACCGCTTGATGAAAGAGTCTGGCGATTACCACTACTACCTCGAAGAGATGCGCCACTTCAAGCCGCACACGCTGACCGAGGCGGAGGAAAAGGTCGTCAACATCAAGAATGTGACCGGTGCCGAGGCCTTGAATACGCTCCGCGATACCCTCACCAACCGCTACACTTTCAAGGTCGAAGTCGACGGGCAGGTCAGGGAATTGACGGAAGGTGAGCTGTTTTCGATGGTGCGCCTGCCGGATGCCGATTTGCGCGCCCGGGCTTATCAGGAACTGTACCGTGTCTATACCCACGACGCACCCATCCTCGGGCAGATTTACCAGTCGTTGCTGCGCGACTGGCACAATGAGAATGTCAGCCTGCGCAAGTTCGCCACCCCCATCGCTGCGCGCAACCTGCGCAATGATATTCCCGACGCTGTGGTGGATACCCTGCTGGACGTATCGCGCAGGAACGCGCCGGTCTTCCAGCGCTTCTTCCGCTTAAAAGCAAAAGAACTGGGCATGACACGCCTGCGCCGTTATGACCTATACGCGCCCGTTTCCCAGTCTTCCAAGAATTATTCGTTTGACGAGGCCGCCAACATGGTACTGGAGTCATTCACTCTGTTTGACCCCAGGGTCGGCAGGCTGGCAAAGCGCGTATTGGATGACGCGCACCTGGACAGTGAAGTGCGCAAGGGTAAGCGCGGCGGCGCGTTCTGCTATGGCGTGGAACCAGCCTTGACCCCCTGGGTGCTGGTCAATTATCAGGGGCGGGCGGACGATGTTGCGACGCTGGCTCACGAGCTGGGCCACGCCATCCACGCCATGCTGGCGGAACACCACAGCCTGTTCACCTTCCACTCATCCCTGCCGCTGGCGGAGACCGCCTCCACATTCGGCGAGATGATGCTGCTGGACCGCCTGCTGGCAAAGGAGACCAACCCGGCAGTGCGGCACGACATGCTCTTCCGCCAGGTGGACGATGCCTACATGGTGATCATGCGCCAGGCTTTCTTTGCGATGTTTGAACGCCAGGCACATGAAATGGTGATGAACAATGCCACCGTCACTGAACTGGCGGAGGCATACCGGGTAAATTTGGAGGAGCAATTCGGCGACTCCCTGGAGATTGGTGAAGAGTTCAAGTGGGAATGGGTTGTCATCCCGCACTTCTACAGCACCCCCTTCTACGTCTATGCCTACGCCTTCGGCCAGTTGCTGGTGCTTTCGCTCTATCAGCAATATAAAGCTGATAGGGAAGCCTTCAAGCCGCGCTATCTCAAAATCCTGGCGGCGGGCGGCTCCGAAGCACCTGAGAAAATCCTGGCAGAGGCAGGGATCGACATTCACAGCACGGCGTTCTGGCAGGGCGGGTTCGATATCATTGCCGGATTGGTTGACCAGTTGGTGAAAGGGTGACCAGCCCTGAGAAATAACACAAAAGCGGGACGCGACAAGAATCGCGTCCCGCTTTGCTTTTTTAGCCTAAAACTAAACCCGCCTTGTTTCTGCTGAAGGCCTCGGGGATCAAGATTCGAACAAACCCGATTCTTCCTCCGCGACCTCCGGCTCTTCTTCTTCCTCAGCCTTCTTCTCCAGCATCTGCATGGATGTGGCGACGACCTTGGTGAAGTATTTCGTCTCGCCTTTTTCCTCGTAGCGGTCGGTCTTCAGCCGTCCTTCAACGAAGACCAATCGCCCCTTGTGCAGATACTGCTGGCAGATTTCACCGATTCGCCCCCATGCCTCGATGTTGACCCATTCAGTCTGTTCTTTTACACTGCCGTCCGCGCCTTTCCAGCGCTGACCAACTGCCAGGCTAAATGAAGCCACTTTCTTGCCTGTCTGGGTGAAACGGGTTTCCGGGTCTTTCCCCAGCCGTCCAATCAGTTGAACACGGTTAAGTGATGGCATAGGTCAACCTCACAGGAAAATGGTTTATACTTTCTTCAGGACAGGCATGCCTGTCTTCATTTCAAGGACTTTATAACCCGCCGGCACAGCTGCCAAGGCATCGGCCGGGCGCTCATCCTTGGCGAAGTAGAACAGCGTCACTTCCTTGGTGCCGCGCATGGTCTTCTTTCCATGCAAGAAGTATTTCTGTCCTTTGGAGTTGATGAACGAGAATGCCATAACTTCCTCCTGTTTGTGGGTGGATTTTTTACAACTACCAATAGTGTAGCACAGGTTTTATGAATTTAAGCAAGGAATTTTGACATGGATAATCCGAATATGATGATCGTGACCACCCTGGATGAACTGCGGACTGCCCGATCTCTGCTGGCGGAACCTGTAGGTTTTGTCCCTACGATGGGTTATTTGCACGAGGGGCATCTCTCGCTTGCCCGCCGCGCCAGGGAGGAATGTCCTTGCGTAGTGGCAAGCATCTTCGTCAACCCGACCCAGTTCGGCGCTAACGAGGATCTCTCCAAATATCCCCGGGACCTGGACCGTGATCTCCGCCTGCTATCTGAAGCGGGGGTAGACCTGGTGTGGGCACCCACGGCTGAGGTCATGTACCCGCCCGGGTTCCAGACCTGGGTCACTGTCGAAGAGCTGACCCATCCGCTGGAAGGCGCAATACGCCCCGGCCATTTCCGCGGGGTGACCACCGTGGTTGCCAAGCTCTTCAATGGAGTCCAGCCGCACAAGGCCTACTTCGGTCAAAAGGATGCCCAGCAGGCGGCAGTCATCTGCCGTATGACCCGCGACCTCGATTTCCCGGTCGAGATCATCGTCTGCCCCACCGTGCGGGAGAAAGACGGCCTGGCTATGTCCAGCCGCAACAGCTATCTCAGCCCTGAAGAGCGCCAGGCGGCAACGATTCTGTTCCGCGCCCTCTCCGCCGCGCAAACTGCCTTCAGGAACGGGGAACGGCAGGCCGAGACTTTGCGGCTCATTGTCCGCGAGACGGTGGCCTCCGAGCCGCTGGCCCAACTGCAATATGTCTCCTGCGCTGATTTTGAGACTTTGCAGGAACTCGAAGAAGTTTCGGAGAAAGCTTTACTCTCGATGGCGGTCTTCGTGGGAAGAACGCACCTGATCGATAATTTCATTCTGGAATGACCCGGCATCTGAGGAAGAAAAGACAGGGGCGGACATGGGTCCGTCCCTGTCTGGTTAAGGTCAACGCTCCCTTGGTTTCAGCGGGAAAGTCTCTTTCCCGGCCAACACGCCCCTGAGCGGTTCTGCCCTGAGCGCCATCACACGGCTGTTGGCAAAAAAATCGAAGTCAAAACCGGTCGGGTCACCGGCTTTTTTCCCGGGGACGGGCATCAGCCGGGCGGTCAGCGGCTTGTTGAGGCGCAGGGCGAGTGCGGCGAGATCCAGCAACAGGGCGGAAATTTGTTCGGGAGTGGTATCCCCCGCCAAGGGCACGGTGTCCAGCCCGGTCCCACAGACTGCGGAATAGAGCAGCAAATCCTTGACGGACAGCGTCCCTTCGGCGGCGCGCCAGGCCAGGACGGCATCTTCGAGCACCGGCAGCATCAGGCCGCAGAAGCCGGCATGAGGGAAGTCGGCGCGGTCAATCGCCTCAGTCAAAATCGCCGCTGCTGCCAGTGACCCGTGCAGTCCCGCGCGGGCAACACCCAGTCGTTCCAGCGCTGTGCCCAGGGATTGTGCCTCGCTGGGAAAGGGCGCCAGCGAAAAGTCGATGCCGCCAAAACGAATGTTGAAGCGGTATTTCAACAGGTTGGCCACGGAGAGGAGCTTTTTCGCATTGGCCTCGATTGCTGCGACCAGTCCCGCGCGCCCTGCCTCCACCGATTTTGCCCCATCGAACGCTCTGACGGCCAGATCGGCGGCTTCCGTTGCAATCGCAAAGGCGGGGTCATCACCTTCGTGATACGCCGCCGGGAAGAACGGCGCGCCCGGCAGGACATTAGCCAGCGCGGCAAAGCGCAGGTTGGCAAAGCCGTTGGGCTCGATCGGTGCAGTGTGCACCATCACCTGCGCGCAGGCACGAACGGCGGGCAGCGAAATGCCGGACCTGGGTTCAGCCAGAATGCCGGAAAAGAAGATATTCTCGGAAGCGGCAATCGCTTCGGGGATAACCTCATAACTGGCGGGAACCTCAGGCAGGGCGGGACCCAGAGCTGCATAAGCGATGCCGGTTTCCGGCAAGGCCTCTGATAGATTTTTAGCCAGCTTCTGGGTATCTTTGATTTTCCCCGCACCAAGCAAACGCGGGAACGGCACCGTCGCCAGGCGGGTGGTCTGGACTTCGAAACCGGCGTCCTCGAATGCCTTCTTCGCCTCAGCGGCAAAAACGCCAGCGGCTCGTAATTTCCTGTCCTCCAGAGGAAAACCCGGATTGAAAAAGTAAGTGAGCGAGCGGATTTTCATCGGTCCTCCATCCTTGATCCCCGGTCCCTTTGCCGGACCACTTCGAACATGAGCACCGCCCCCGCCACGCCGGCATTGAGCGATTCCATGTTGCCGGGCATCGGAATGCGGATCACGGCAGTTGCCAGTTCGCGCGCCTGTTCACTCACGCCGTCTGCCTCGCCGCCAATGATCAATGCGGTTGGTAAACGGAAATCAACCTCCCAGCAGGATTTTTCACCCCCAGCATCCGACAGATAAACGGACAGGCCGGCTACCCGCGCGCGGATTTGTTCCCACGAAAGGAGCTGGACCGGCAATCGAAAATGAGCACCCATTCCGGCCCGCACGACCTTGGGCGCGAAGGGATCGGTCGTTTCCGGCGGGACGAAGACGACCTCCGCACCCGCCGCCGCTGCAGTACGCAGGAGCGTGCCCAGGTTGCCGGGGTCGCGGATCTGGTCCGGAATAAGTACAAACGTCGGTTGGGCGGTAGCAGGCAGGAGGGAACCCGGCGGGTCGAGCGCGAGCACGGCGAGGATTCCCTGCGAAGTCTCGGTCTCGGTCACAGCCTGCAGCAAGTTCGCGGCGACAGGTTCCACGTCGATCCCTTTCGCGCTCAATCCCTGCACCAGGTCCTGACCGCGCTGGCTCAACCCGTCACTGTAAAGCACAAAATGAAATTGCCAGCCGGCTGTGAATGCTTCCTCGACCAGGCGCACGCCCTCAGCTAGAAACGCCTTGTTCTCGCGGCGCTCCTTGGGACGCCCGGCCAGTGCGCGGATCAGTTTAATCTTCGGGTTTTGACTCGAATTGATCATTTTCCCCAGCCCTTTTCCTGCCAGATTTTTGTAAAAGCCTCCACAGTCGGCTGGTCGTACAGGATCATCTGCACCAGGCTGACCGTCGACTCGGGTTTACTGGTAAAGTAGTGTGCGATTGCAGAGAAGATGACTCCCGCCGCGCGTCCTTTCGGAAAACCGAAGATCCCGGTCGAGATGGCCGGCAAGGCGATGGAGGCCAGTCTCAGACGGTCGGCAACGCGCAGTGAACCGGTGACAGCCTCCGCCAGTTTTCGATCCTCGTCGCCTTCCCCCCACACCGGACCCACTGCGTGGATGACATAGCGGCAGGACAGGTTGCCGCCGGACGTGACCGCCGGTTCCGCGTGGCTGACGGGCCCATGCATGCCCACCCAGGCGTCGCTTTCCTGTTGGATGGCCGGACCTCCCCGCCGGGAGATGATCCCTGCCACCCCGCCACCATGCTGGAGGTGCTCATTGGCTGCATTGACAATTGCGTCCACCTGCTCAGCGGTAATATCGCCCTGCACCAGCTGGAGCGCATGACCGGCAGGAAATGTCTGTTCTGAAAGTAAGTGATTCACGCGATTATTTTACCCCCGTTAAATGCAGCAAGGGCGGACAGTTGTCCGCCCTTGCCCAAAATCGATATTGTGTTATGCCTAGCTGGCCTGTGTTACCACCGCGGAAAACGCCTGCGGATCTCGCACCGCCAGGTCGGCCAGCATCTTGCGGTTGAGCATGATGTCGGCTTTCTTCATGGAAGCGACCAGGCGGCTGTAAGTGGTGCCATTCAGCCGTGCCGCCGCATTGATGCGGGCAATCCACAATTTGCGCAAGTCGCGCTTGCGGGTGCGGCGGTCGCGCGAAGCGTACCACAGGCTTTTGAGCATCGCCTCGTTGGCGCGCTTGAAAAGGAAGTGCCTCGTGCCGCGCTGCCCTTTCGTGATCTTCAATACCTTCTTGTGACGACGGTGGCCGTAAGGGCCACCCTTTACACGTGTCATTTACTTTTTACCTCCTGCGTACCCCCGGGCGTCGGCACAGGGCTTGACCCCGTGTTCCAGTTGTATACACCCGGCAGCCGCAAAAAAAAAAACGGATATGACCAGCTCGGACTCGAGAGTCCTTAAGCTTCCATGTTCGGTGCGAGGCGTTTTACGCGTTTGATGAATCCGCGACCCTTCACGGGGATCATCTCGGCGAGTTTCGCCTTGCTCCGCTCAGACGTGCGGCGGCGCAGATGGCTCTTGCCACCCTTGGTGCGCACCAGCATGCCCGACCCTGTCAGGCGGAACCTTTTGGAGGTTGCCTTGTGGGTCTTGAGCTTATATTTACCAGACTTCTGCTTGTGAGGCACAGCTGCCTACTCCTTTCAGATCAGAAAAAATAACCGCGGGCGTTGACTTGCTCCCGCGGGATCAAACTATCCGTAGAGAGTGATTATTCCTGCTCGGTTTCAGCTTTCTTCTTGGCCTTCGCCGGTCCGAGCACTACCAGCATGGTACGCCCTTCCATCATCGGTGCCTGCTCAATCACACTGACATCAGCGAGTGACTGGGCGATCTCTTTCAGGTCTTCGAGCGCAATTTCCGGGTAATCCATTTCACGTCCGCGGAACTTGACGGTGACGCGTACCTTGTGACCCTGGTTCAGCCAGCGGCGGGCGTCATCCACTTTGAAACCGCGATGGTGCTCATTGGTTTTCGGGCGCAGGCGGATCTCTTTGATTTCAATCTTGGTCTGCGCTTTTTTCGCTTCCCGGTCCTTCTTCGTCCGCTCGTACAGGAACTTGCCAAAATCGAGCACGCGGCAGACGGGCGGGGCCGCATTCGGGGATACTTCCACGAGGTCCTGTTCAGCGTCGCGGGCAATCTGGATTGCCTGGCGCGTCGGAACGACACCGATGTTCTCGCCGTTTGGACCGATCAGGCGGACTTCGGGAACCCGGATGGCTTCATTTATTCGAAATTCGTTGGCGCTTATACGTTTCTCCTTAATATAGGACAGAAACCCAGCCCGAAACTGGTTTTAGAGCGGGCGAATGATACCACAGGCGGGCATGAATCGTCAACATATTTCGTGGACATGGTAAAACTGGGGACAAATGAGAGATTTGCTTCTCTGCATTCGTCCCCGACCCTTTTTACGCTCAGACGACCCGCAGCCTGTTACGCACCTTCCTGGATGTCTTTCTTCGCCCTGGCAATAAAATCATCCAGCGGCATCAGCCCGGGATTATCACCGTTGCGCAACCGCAGCGCCACCGCCCCTGCTTCGGCTTCCTTGTCGCCGACGACCAGCATGTAGGGAATCTTTTGATTCTGCGCATCGCGGATCTTGGCATTCATGCGCTCACTGCGCACATCCACTTCCACGCGCAGCCCCTGTGCGCGCAGGTCAGCCGCCACTTTGCCGGCGTAGTCGAGGTGCCGGTCGGCGATCGGGATGACGGAGACCTGCACCGGCGCCAGCCAGACCGGGAACGCTCCAGCGAAATGCTCAATGATTACAGCCATGAAGCGCTCTGTGGTGCCCGTCACGGCGCGGTGCAGGACCACTGGCGTGTGCTCCGCCCCATCCTCGCCGACAAAGATGCATCCGAGGCGGGCGGGCTGGATGAAGTCCACCTGGATTGTGGAGAGCTGCCACTCGCGCCCGAGCACGTCACGGGCGATGAAATCCGCCTTGGGTCCGTAGAACGCCGCTTCGCCCTCCGCTTCATAGAAATCAATCTCATTGGCGACCAGCGCCGCCCGCAGAGCGGATTCGGCTTTTATCCATTTGTCGTCGTCCTGAACGTATTTGCCGCCCGCCCCGCGCAGCGACAGGCGGACCTTGTAGTCCGAAAAGCGGTAGCGATTCAGCACTTCTTTGATGACCTGCAGATCCAGCGAGAACTCCTGCTGGACCTGTTCTTCCGTACAGAACGTGTGGCAGTCATCCTGCGTCAAGGCGCGGACGCGTACCAGCCCGCTCAATTCGCCGGTCTTTTCATAGCGGTAGAGCGTGGCGAACTCGGCAAAACGCAGCGGCAGTTCGCGATAGGAGTGTTTCCCCATCTCGTTATAGAGCGTCATGTGGGAGGGGCAGTTCATCGGCTTGAGGCGGAAGGTCACATTTTCGTCCACCATCGGCGGGAACATGGAGTCTTTATAGTTGTCGTAATGCCCGGAGCGTTTGTACAAATCCTCCTTGACGAGATGCCCCGTCCACACGTGCTGGAAGCCATGCCGCGTCTGCACCTCACGGACATAGGATTCCATGACGTACCGCAGCATTTCACCTTTGGGCGTGAACAGCGGCAGTCCGGGACCGACGTCCTCGGAAAAGTAGAACAATCCGAGTTCCTTGCCCAGCTTGCGGTGATCGCGTTTGCGGGCCTCCTCCAGCTGCCACAGGTAATGCTCTAGTTCTTCCGGCGTCTCCCAGGCTGTCCCATAGATCCGCTGGAGCATGGGGTTGTGTTCATCGCCGCGCCAGTATGCGCCAGCGACAGACATCAACTTGACCGCCTTCGGGTTGATCTGTCTTGTGTTGTCAACATGCGGCCCGCGGCACAGATCCGTGAAGGAGTCGTGCTGGTAGAGGGAAATCTCCGGCTTTTCCTGGAGGGGGTTGCCGTACTCGTCCAGCCCGCCTTTTTCAAGACCTTCGATTAACTCCAGCTTGTACGGCTGGTTCTTGAAGACAAGGCGAGCTTCCTCTGCCGAGATGACTTGCTTCTTGAAGTCATGGCTCCCGGACAGAATCTCCTTCATGCGCTTCTCGATCTTCTCCAGGTCTTCGGGTGTGAGCGGGCGGGGGAGGTCGAAATCGTAGTAAAAGCCGTTCTCGACGGGAGGCCCGATCGTATACTTGGCTTCCGGGATGTACTCAAGCACCGCCTGAGCCATCACATGTGCGCTCGAATGGCGCAGACGGTATAACTGCGTATCCTCATATCGAATTTGCGTTTGTTGCGACATTTTTCTCTCCTTGAAAGGATCAATAAAAGAGTGGTCAAGCCGTCTGCAGGTCACGCGGTCCCGGAGAGACGGCTATCCGCCTCCGGGCCGCCAGAGAGTGAGGGTATGAGGGTCAGTCATGGCAGCCTCCTTAAACAAAAACGCTCGCCCAATTCTGGGGCAAGCGTTGAACGACAACGTCGCGGTTCCACCCAGATTTGCTCTTCACCTGCGCTCGGAGCATCTCTTTCGACCGGTAACGGGGTCAGCCGTTCATCCTAGTCGCTGACCGTAAACCGGTCAGCTTTCAGAGTCACGCTCGCGGGTGGTTTTCAGCGGGGGCTTCCCGGAGAAGGCTCTCAGTCTCGACCTTCTCTTCCTGTCGGGGTCCCGGTCGCTTACTCGTCCCGGTCTCAGCGGCTTTGGGTTGTGTGGGCGGAATAGGACTCGAACCTACGACCTTTGCGATGTCAACGCAATGCTCTAACCAACTGAGCTACCCGCCCGTAGCGGATAAATATTATACCACTACCGATTAAATTGACAATGTTTTATGCGGTATAATGCTGCCACAACCTGTATGAGCAGACGCAAAGCGCCCGATGAGCTCTCTGAGCAAGAACTGCGCCGCCTGCTGCTGGACAAGCGCCGGGTGGCACGCCGCGAACGGCTGGATCACTTCCGCCGAACGGGGCGTGCAATTGCGTTGGCGCCGGACATTCCGCAAGAAGCGCTGGATGCCCAGCCGGGTTCAGCAGACGAGGCCCGCGGGTCAGACACCGTCCATAATTCAAGAAGGCAGGCCCGGCGCCGCTGGATGGATCGTACCCTGCTAGTGGTCGAAGTGCTCGCGATTGTCGGGTTGGTCGGCGTAATGTTCAACGGAATGAGCCTGCTGCGGATGTTGAACGCCGAAGTGGTTCAGGCCATCGCCCAGCCTACATTGACACCGACCCCCATCATCTCAGCGGTGGTCCTGCCTTCAGGGCATACGCCCCCTAATTCGCCACAGGGTGCGCAGCCCAATGAAGCGGAAATCCCTGAGCACCTGAAACCGCTCGTACAGTCGCTGGCGAACCTGCCTGTTCCCACCCCGGGCGCTGAACAGGCGATTCGCATCCAGATCCCCGCCATCGGCGTGGACGCGCCCGTGGTGCAGGGCGACGGCTGGGAACAACTTAAGAAAGGTGTCGCCCAACACATTGGCACAGCGGACCCGGGGCAAACCGGCAATGTGGTCCTTTCTGCACATAATGATATCTTTGGCGAGATCTTCCGCCATCTGGACAAACTCAAACCTGGTGATGAAGTCATCGTTTTTACAAACCAGAAACAATATACCTATGTCGTGGATGGGACCCAGTTGGTTGAGCCGACTGCGGTGGACGTGATGGCGCCCACTGGCTCACCGACCGTGACCCTCATCTCTTGTTATCCCTATCTCGTTGATAAGCAGCGGATTGTCGTCCACGCAGACCTTCAAAATCCTTAGGAGAAAATCATGAGCAAGAAATCCAAACGCCAGACCAACGCCACCCTGAAACCAGCCGGACCCGCGCCAACATTCGGTGGCCTGCAGCGAAAGGGTGAAACTGTCGAATTCAACCCGGACTACTCCAATGTCAAGAGCGATCTGAAGCGCATCGGTGTCCTGGCTGGCTCGATCTTTGCAGTGCTGATCGCACTGTCTTTCTTCATCAAATAGCCGACCGCGAATATTGGTGCGAAGGACCCATTGCGTGGTGTGTATTGCGGAAGGTAATCAAACGCGGTACGCACCACGCAATGCGTTTAATGCGAGGCAACATGCCAGCCGATGACATCATTGAATTTATCCCGACCACGCTCACCTACGGCGGTGATGCGCTCGGACGGCTATCCAGCCCGTCCACCGGGGAGGGCAGCCGGGCGGTCTTTGTCCCGTTTGCATTGCCGGGGGAGAAAGTCCGAGTGCGAATCCTCGAGGAAAAGCGTGGCTTCTCCCGCGCCGAACTGGTCGAAGTGGTCAGCCCTTCCCCGCAGCGGATTGCGCCGAGATGCAGGCATTTCGCTTCGTGCGGCGGCTGCCATTACCAGCACATGCCCTACGCTGTGCAGCTGGTTGCCAAGGAAGAGATCCTGCGCGACCAGCTCCTGCGGATCGGTAAAATCGAGACTCCACCGGTCAAACCCATCATCCCGTCCTCCGCCGAATGGAACTATCGCAACCATATCCAGTTTCATCTTTCGGCGGAGGGAAAGCTGGGCTTTACGGGAACCAGGGGTGGCATTCTCCCGGTCGCCGAATGTCACCTGCCTGAACCGGCCATCAACGCCCTATGGCCGCAAATGGAATTTGAACCCGGCACCCCGCTGGAGCGCATTTCCATCCGCAGGGGTGAAGATGACGACTTAATGCTGTCGCTGGAATCAGAAAATGCCGGACTGCCAGAAATAGATATTGAGGCAGGCATCTCGGTGGTCCATCTCAACGGTGACGACGCAGTAGTGATGGCGGGCGACGATCACGTGGTCATGGTGGTCAATGAGCGCCGCTTCCGGGTGTCTGCCGGGTCGTTCTTCCAGGTCAACACCGCCATGGCGGGGAAAATGGTCTCCCACCTGCTCGAACGCTTGCCGCTCATGCCGCACGCGACGCTGGTGGATGTTTATTGCGGCGTCGGGTTGTTCAGTGCGTTTCTTGCGCCGCGCGTCGGGCGGCTGATTGCCATTGAATCATCCCCTTCTGCCTGTGAAGATTTCGCCGCCAATCTGGATGAATTCGACCACGTGGAATTATACGAAGCCCCGGCGGAAGAGGTGCTCCCGCACCTGGCGGTGAAGCCGGAGGTGATCCTCGTGGACCCACCCCGCGCCGGGCTTGATCGGCGCGCCCTGGATGGGATCGTCACCCTGAACCCGCAAATAATTGCTTACGCCTCGTGTGATCCGGCCACACTGGCGCGGGACGCAGCGCGGTTGATCTCCGCCGGCTATCGACTCGTCGAGGTCACACCGTTCGACCTGTTCCCTCAGACCTATCATATTGAAAGCATCAGCATTCTTCAAAAGCCATGACAAAATCCGCTACTTACTTCTCCATTATCGAAGCCTGTGAGAAAGACGGCTGTCCGCTGTGCAGGGTGAAGCAGGACGCCGTGATCAAATTCCTGGAGACCCTGTTCTATGAGCAGGTCAATGAACTCGAAATGCGCGAACGCTTGCGGAAAAGCCTGGGGCTGTGTCACGAACATGCCTGGCTCGCAGCGGATGGTATGCAGGGCAACGCGCTGGGACTAGCCATCCTTTATGACGATCTCCTGCGGGTGGCGCTCCAGCATTTGAATGAGAAGTCGGGCAAACAACGTTTCGCGCCAACCGGGAAATGCCCGGCTTGCGAACAGCGGGATAGCGTTGGACACCGTGTGCTTTCAGTATTGACCAAGTACCTGGCAGAGGACGAAATGTGCGAGGCAATGGCGCGGTCAGGCGGACTGTGCCTCTCTCACCTGCGTTTGATATTGGAACACCTCAAAGACCCATCCGCGCAGACAGCCTTGCTGTCCGTTCAGCAGGAGAAAATGGAAAAACTGCGAGCCGAACTCGGAGAGTTCATCCGCAAGAACGATTACCGTTTTATCCACGAAGACTTCGGCGCAGAGCGTGATGCGTGGCGCCGAGCGGTCGCCATGGGGGCGGGGAGTAAAAGATAAAAATATGGGCATCAGAAAAAGACCTACGCCCAATGGGAAGATGGTTCACATAAAACCTCTTTTCAGAACAATAAGCATCTTTGTTGCTTTGTTTGTATTTTTCATTTCGGGTTGCTCTACCAGCTCTCCGAAAGTCCCAGGTAGTTTGCAGGAGTCTTTTCAACAGCTGGTTACCACAGATGATATGAATAAAAGCCTTCGGGTAACCGCAGAAATTTCGGGTAAAGAAGAATTGCATTTTGGGTCTGAAATCCATGTAGTAATTAAAAATACATCCAATCAACAAATCCTTGTTCGTGTACCTGAAGGGATCAAACTATTCATTATCAATGATGGTAAATGGCTTGAAATCAATGACAATAATGAATACTTTGGAGACAGTGAAGGAGCTGTACTTTACCCTCCTGGATTTTTTGAGTTGAGAGATCTCAAATAAACATGGATTCGCCTTGTTTTAGAACCAGGTACCATAATTTCAGATCCGGATTCCAAAACGATCTTACGCATATTAATAATTGGAGAGCAAATCTCTGACGGTAAGGAAACAGGGGTTCCTGTTGGGGCATATACAGATGTGTATTTAATCCCGTGATTAATGAATAGCAACGCCTGCCCGGCAGTGGTTCGTAACCCCCGTCGAGTTTTGTTTTTCCCTTACCATCACGCCCAACCCCTCATTCAACAAAACCAGATTGAGGAGGCAAAGAAAATCGGAGCCAAAAGGCTCCGATCATTTTGCTATTTTCTTAAATTCTTCTGGCGATATTCTTGCCTGTCTTAGGATGCTTCGCTACGTACCCATAGCTACTTCGTCATGCAACGGCACAACACAACCGATTTTCCCTTCTGGCATGGATCTCTTCATCACAACATGACTTCCCCGTTGACGCACCTGGACAAAGCCAAACTGCTCCAATATTCGAACAATCTCCTTCCCGGATAAGTGCGGCAAATCAGGCATAAATTGCGACATCAAATGTGGTTAATAATGGACGATCGGTTTCCGGCAGGGAAAATTCTTCCAGATAAAGTTCAGTCGCTTCTTTCAGGTTAGCAAGCGCCTCTTCGATAGTCTTCCCCTGGCTGACCGTTCCCACCTCGGGGCAATCAGCAACATACCAAGTGTCTTCCTTATGAATCACGGCGGTAAATGTTCGGGTCACAACACATCTCCTCTCGTATAAGATAAATTATACTCCGCAACTTTGCTCGTTGGTGGTCTCCAAGACCCACGCCCGGCAAGGAGATCGCCGCGCTTCGCTCGCGATAACACGCGTATCAATTCTCCGCCAGCACAATAACCTTATCTACCTGTGAAAAAGTCACCATTTCCGATTTCCTCGGATTAGTGTGAATCCCGTAGTTCTTCTCACCATCTCCGGCTTCGCTCAGCAACCGGTAACCGAACGCTGTCTCACTGCGCTGCCGGGCAGCATCGACGACGGTAAAGAAATTGACCGGGACGCCCGTCTGCACATAATCGCTGATGGGCTTCAGGTAGATTTCGCTACCCTCGGGGTCAAACAGGTCGGTGAAGACCGCCTCCAATTGAGCATTCTCTGAAAGCTGCGACATCAGCAGACTGATAAGATGGTCGCTGACGATAAAATCGTCCACCTTTGCCGCTTCGGCCAGTTCGCGGTTGCGCAGGTCAAGCATCTCACTGACGATGGAAAAGGGGGTCTCATCATGCGTGGAGATGTCGCGCAGGTGAAGCAGGGTGATCATGGTGCGCGCATCCGCCATCTGCACGTCGAAGCGGCTGTCAGCCAGCACGATGACATGGTCATACGCGGCAATCTCCAGGTTGTCCAGCAGAGGGCGGTCGGTGGTATCCCCTTCGCGCACATCCATGCGCTGGTTTATTAACCCGGCACACTGCTCGCGGATATCTTCAGGGTTTTCATCGGAGACCACCGTCACCGCCGAGCCAGGAGCAACGTAATGATCCAGTTCGTGGATGATGACCGGGGCGCTGGCATTCCAACCCAGAATGAGCGCGCGCTCTGGGCTGGGCGGCGTGGCATCGTGCGCCGCGCAGATGGCAGCCGCATCCACCGGAACCTGGCTCATGCCGGAGAGCCGAATGGTATCGTCATCAGCCGAGACGGCAATGACTTCATCTCCGGGAGCGAAACGGGTCTCCATGGCGGGATTCAGATACACAGCTCCGTCGGATGCATGAATGCCTATCAATGCGGAATCTTCAAAAGCGAGCAGGGCATCCGCAAATGTTTTACCCACCAGACCCGGCTCTTCCTTGAAATAAATCTCGTCGCCGCCATAATTGAGCAGTTCGGTATAGACGACGGACAGTCCGGATTGCCGCGAAGTCTGCGCAGTCACTCGCGCAATCAGATCGCCCGTGAAGAGCGAGGTGATCCGGTCCTTTGTGCCAATCAGCTTCAACACATCGAGGGTGCGCGCATGGCTGACGCGGGTCACGATGTGGTACGGTTCAGTGCGCTGGTTGCTGGTATGAGTGAGTGCCAGAATGGATTTAACCACCGAGGCATCAGGCATGTCACCCTGGGGCAGAATGATGATCGAGCGCGCCGTCTGCGGCCGGACAATGGCGAGATCGGCAGGGTCAATCGGAGAACCCGAGCGGAAGATGACCCGCGTGTTTTTCATATCGGGTATGCGTGTGCGGATTTCCTCTTCCATCTCCAGTATGTCGTAGTCGGCGAGGATGGCGATCACAGGTTTTCTCTGATTCTCGTTCGCGATGACCAGTTCCGCGATGATGGTAAAAGCCTGCGGCGACCAGCCCAAAATGACGGTATGCCCTTCCTCAAGCACGACCGAGCGTCCCTTGCGCAAGTCTTCGAGTTTGCCTTCCACGCCCGCGCTGAGCACGCCAATGAGTGCGCTGACGACAAACACACCGCCAAGAGTAACCGCCAGCATCGAGAGCAGGTAAGCCCAGCTCCCGGTGTCGCCGCCCATGGTCCCTGCGTCGAGGGTGCGCATCAGGCTTGTCCACGCGATCTCAATGAAGCCAACCCCCGGCGCGGCGTCGATCAGCTTCACAAAAAACGATACAGATAGGATGATGACCAGCGAAAGCAGTGCCAGCAGCGCAATCTGAGCGACCGTGCCGCGCGACATCATGTTGTCGAACCAGTACTGGAATTTCTGCTTGAGGGATGGTTTCGGTGCCATAGAGCCTCCAATTCTTCAGGATTGAAGAATTATAGGGCTGTTTGCATTTCCCTGACAGCGCAACATCATGAGAGAAAAGAACCAGTCCCGGGTATTTTCCAGAGCGAATTGACCCGCAACCCGATTCTGACTATACTGGATTTAACCATCACTGGATCGGCACGCACTCGATGTGCCCCATTATCTTCCGGAGGAAATCATGAGCAATAAACTCACCTGGTACGGACATGCCACGCTGGGGCTGGAGACCGGCGTTTTCAAACTGCTGATCGACCCCTTTTTCAACGGCAACCCGGCCGCGACCGTCAGCGCAGACAAGATCAGCGCAGATTACATCCTTGTCACGCATGGGCACGGCGACCACGTCGGCGACGCGGTTGCGATTGCCAAACGTACCGGCGCGACCGCCATCAGCAACGCCGAGATCGCCGGGTGGCTGGGCAAGCAGGGTGTCAAACAGACTCATGCGCAGCATCTCGGCGGCGGATTCAAATATCCCTTTGGCTATCTCAAGCTGACGCTGGCGCTGCACGGCTCCGCGCTGCCCGATGGCTCCAATGGCGGCAATCCTGCCGGCTTCTTGCTCACCACTAACGATGGCAGGAAGATCTACATGGCGGGTGATACGGGTCTATTCGGCGACATGAAATTGATCGGAGAAGAAGGCCTGGATGTGGCGGTCATCCCCATCGGCGATAATTACACCATGGGCCCCGACGATGCGCTGCGGGCGGTAAAACTGCTCACGCCAAAGACGGTCATTCCCATCCACTTCAGTACGTGGGACGTCATCCAGCAGGATGCCGGCAACTGGGCTTCCCGGGTGGAGAAGGAAACCAGCGTAAAGGTGGTCGTGCTCAAGCCGGGTGAAAACTTTGCGTTCTAAATAACGGATCCGGGATGAGAAACTTCTCCTCCCGGATCATTCTAAGGCGTTACCGCCGGTACAGGTGTATCGGTGGGAGTCGGTGAAGGTGTATCGGTGGAAGTCGGCGAAGGGGTATCCGTGGGGGTAAAGGTCGGCGGGACAGATGTCCAGGTGGGCTCGAGGGTGGGGGTCGGGCTCGGCAGGAGTGTCGCTGTCGGCGTCAGCGTTGGCACCTGGGTGGGCGGCGGCGCATACAAAAATCGGATCTTCTTCTCGGCGTAATGATCGCCCTCGCGCGCCTTCATCCGCAACTTCAAGGTGACCACGCCCGGCGGGATGTTCGTCATATCCATGCTGTAAATCTTCGCTGGTTGCGGCACCGGTGAGGCGTTATCGTTCACCAGCCTGCCCCAGACATCCGGATTTTCCCCGATGCCAAAGTCGAGTGTGTAGGATTGGAACCCGTTGGTGGCATCCACCATCCCATAAATATCCAGAGGGTTGGTGGTGACCGTCTGCCCATCGCTGGGGAATAGGATCCCCAATTTGGGACGCGGCTGATCGGGCCCGCACGGTTTTTCCAAGTTGAAGTAGAAGGGGCGTGTCCAGCCGTGGTCAAGCGCCCAATTCTCGCCGTCCTGGCGCGTCGTGAGCCATTTGATCGCCCACTTATTATCGGTATTGATCACCAGCTTCTTTTCACGGAAGTCGCTGCCGCAGGCGTCGGAGGCTGGGAATCCGGTCCAGGTGTCCAATTCCATCTCCCGCCACAGATCCTGCCCAGCGCTGGCCGGTGGCTGGTCACTGGCGAAGACCTCGGCAACTTGTGACGGGCACCAATCCGAGGGGTCAGAACCCGAAATCTTGCAAACAACCCTGTCCATGATGCCGTTCGGTCTGACGAATTGCGTTATTGCTCCGCCGGTCAGGCGCGGGACGGCGTATTGCATGAACTGCGACCAGATAGGTGCCGCCCCGCTCAACCCGGTGGTGTTGATCATCGGGGAATAATCTGCGTTGCCGATCCATACGCCGGTCACCAGGTCGGGGGTGTAACCGAGAGTCCAGTTGTCGCGGAAGTCATTGGAGGTGCCGGTCTTGGCTGCCACCGGGAAAGGCAGGTTAAGCAGCGAGTTGGTCCCAAACATGGGCGCCCGCGCCTGGTTATCCGAGAGGATGGAGGTGATCAGGTAGGCATGTTCAGGGCGGATGACCTGCTCGCCCTCCGGCACCTTGTAGTCGTACACTTGCTTTCCGGTATAGTCAAAGATCTTCAAGATCGAAACAGGCGGGATGCGCTTGCCGCCGTTGGCGAAGACCGAAAACGCGCCGGTCATCTCGAGCAGGCTGACCTCGCCACCGCCGAGGGTGAGAGAGAGGCCGTAATCATCGCGCGTCAGCGAGGTGATGCCCAGGCGTTCCGCCATGCCGATCATCCCGTCCTTCTGAGGGGTATTCGGGTCGTCATAGACGCCTACAAATTGCAGTGTGATCACTGCCGCAATGTTAATGGAGTTTGCCAGCGCGGTGCGGACCGTCATCGCGCCGTGATATTTGCCATCATAATTGACCGGCTTATAAGGTTCGCGCGGGTCGTTCGGGTTTCCCGAAGGAGGGAATTCGGTCGGGACATCCCAGATCATGGTGGCCGGGGTCCAACCCTTTTCAAAGGCTGCCACATAGTTAATGGGTTTGATGGACGAGCCGGGCTGGCGGGTGGGGCTGGTCGCCATATTGATCTGACCGGCATTGACATCATCATAAAAATTCGGTGAACCGACCATCGCCAGGATTTCGCCGGTGGCGGGATCCATGGACACCAGCGCCCCGTTCTTAACATTCTGCGACGCCATATTAGCCACCTGTTGGGTGACCAGCGTCTGAGCGTTGTCCTGCAAATCTGAGTCGAGCGTGGTGTAGACCGAAAAGCCTGAGCGGTAAATGGTCTGCGCGCCGAACTGCTGTTCCAGCTGCTCGCGGACGTACTGCACCCAGTGCGGATAAGTAGCCGTGTTGTTCGGCTGCGGGAAATTATAGGATTCAATCGCCTGCGACGCAGCAACTGCATCCGGGGCGGTCACGCAGATCCGCTCCGGGCTGTTGCTGACATAGATGCAGTTGTCCTCCAGGCTGAGTTGGAAAATCAACACGAGCACCTGCCGCATGCGGTTGAGGGTGGCATCGCGGTTGGTGTGAATATCGTAAATGGCGGGAGACTGCGGCAAGCCGGCGAGGAAGGCGGCCTGCGCGAACGTCAGCTGGTCGGCGGTCGTTTGAAAGTAAGTCTCGGCTGCGGCTTCAATGCCGTAGGCAAGATTCCCGTAATATGCCTCGTTGAGATAAAGCTCAAGGATGTTGTCCTTGCTGTAGCGGCGGGTGATTTCGGCTGCCAGGATCGCCTCGCGAACTTTGCGCATGTAACTCTGTTCGGTCCGCTCTTCGGGTGACAGCAGGAGCGCGCGCGCCAGTTGCTGTGTGATGGTTGATGCGCCCGAGACGATCCCGCCCTGGTTGGCGTTCTGCCAGAAGGCGCGGACGATCGCCGTTGGGTCAAAACCAGGGTGGGAATAAAAGTTCTTGTCTTCGGTGGCTATGGTGGCTGCCACCACATCGGGTGAGATCTTATCAATAGGGACGTAAGTGCGCCGGCCGGCGTTGGGATCATTGAGCTCATACAGCAACCGCCCATTGCGGTCGTAGATACGGGTCGTCTCGAACTGCGAGGCATGCGCCTGCAGATCCTCGACACTCGGCAGGGTCGAGGCGATCGAATAATAGGTGTAGATGATGAATGCCGCCGCTATAAGAACCAAGGCAACGGCGATGAACAACGCGGCGATCAGTCCGCGCAGGAAGCACCCCCGCGCCTTGTGCCGTTTGGGTCCAGGCTGGGTTTCAGAGGGCTTACCGGCCTGGGATGGCGGTCGCTGCTGGCTGGTGACATGATACGCCGCGGGAGTGACGCTGGTCGCATTGAGGTCCACTTCGTCCACACGCTGTGGCAGCGGTATCCCATCCTTATCCAGGGCGGGCGGGATGTGGCGGCGCGAAGGTGCGCCGCCGGGGGTAATGGTCTGCGAGTTCTGCGGCACCTGCGCCTTCGTCATACCGGAATCGGGTGATTTCGGTTCCGAGGAGGTTCGCCGGGATTTATTTTTCTGATGGTCGTTGTCAGGGGGAATGGTCATACTTTATATTGTCAAAAGAGGGTAGCACACACGTCCGGAGCGGGGCTCGTAATCAGTCCGACTTTATTCTTTCCTAGATGAAACAAGCACCGTCCATAGACCTTTCATGACGACTTCGCCATTCTGGTTTTTGACATCCACTGCCAGTAGCACCGATCCGCCCCCCAGGCGGGGCAATGGCTTCTTTTCGGCGACCTCAAGTTCAGCGTGCAGGGTGTCCCCGATCCGGACGGGCAGTGAAAATTTCCACTCGTTGACCTCGCGGAACGCCATCACCGTGCCGTCCATCATCCCGGTGCGGGTCGCAAGTCCGGAGGCGATGGAAAGGCCAAGCAGGCCATGCGCCACGCGCGTCCCGAAGGGCGTCGTTTTGCTGTACTCGGCGTCCGTATGGATGGTATTAAAGTCACCCGAAAGCCCGGCGAAGGTGACGATATCGCCCTCGGTGATGGTTCGCCCATCGGTGATAATCTTGACGCCGGGTTCAAACTCTTCAAAATACATGCCGCGCGGATGGCGGGGGGCAGGGGACATAACAGATGACTCCTTTGGAGAATGGATTGGTAAACCTGTCTGCAGGGTTAAAACGTATTCTAGCACAAAAGGTTCCGCCAACCCTTTGACCTTAGCCCCAACTCCCCGTACAATGGATGTATGCGTGAATGGTCACTCGGTCCCGGCGACCCGCTTTCCCTCGTACTGGCGGCGGATTTTCGCCTTTCCCAGCCGGATTATATTAATGATCAGATCTGGGAACTCGATGCCGGCAGCGGAGAGCCACCGGCGCTCGCACTTCGCACCACTTATGGCTTGCGCGCGCGGTCCATGCGCCTTTTCCCCCGTTTCACGGAAAACAGCAAATCCATCACCGACCCGGCTCAGTTCGCCGCACCCCCCGTCATCCAGCGGGTTTACCCAAATTTTCTATCGCTGACCTTCTCGCCTCTAAAGGGGGTGGATGTAAATGCCGAATACTGGATCCCCTCCTCGCAGGTGGCGGCCGGCAGGCTTACGATCACCAATCACGACATCCTTCCGCACCCGGTCAAGCTCGACTGGATCGGGCAGCTCATCCCTATTAACGGCCAGCCTTTTTCCCCGGTTCAGATGCAATCTGTGACGGTACTGGCAGGCAAGACCGAGAATCTTGCTCCCATCGTTTTCATTACCGGCGGGCCGCAGCCCGGTCCCGGTCCCTATCCCTCATTGATGCTGGGGGTTGACCTGCTGCCCGGTTCCACCCGCACCCTCACCTGGGTGCATGCTGCACTGGGTGACCACCAGGCCTCCTTCGACATTGCCCGCCGCACGGCTGCCCGCCCCTGGGACGGAGAACGAGGCCGCATCGAGATCGTCAATCACAATCAGCTGGTCGATATCACCACCGGCGACCCGGACTGGGATGCGGCTTTTGCCCTCAGCCAGAAGACTGCTTTCGGTCTCTTCTTCCCTGTCGGCCAAAACCTGCCCAGCCCGTCGTATGTGCTTGCCCGCAATCCCGACCAGGGTTTCTCCCGCCGCGGCGACGGATTCGACTACACTCACTTATGGAACGGCCAGTCGCCGCTTGAAACCTATTACCTCAGCACGCTGCTCCCCGGCGCGCCGCATCTCGCCAAAGGTCTGGTTCAGAATTTCCTGGCCGCACAGGACCTCAACGGCGAAATTGATTGCAAACCCGGTATCGGCGGTCAGCGTGGAAAGTTTCTCGCCGCGCCCCTGCTGGCGACCCTGGCCTGGAAAGCCTACCTGAACACGCGCGACCACGCTTTTCTGGCAGGCGCCTACCCCAGGCTGCTCGCTTTTTTCCGCGCCTGGCTTTCATCCGCCCACGACCGCGACGGGGACAGCATCCCCGAATGGACCAATGCCCTCCAGACTGGTTTTGAAGACAATCCCCTCTTTGATTCATGGCACCCCTGGGCGCAGGGCGCGGAAATCAGCGTCATCCAGAGCCCGACCCTGGCTTCCATGCTCTACCGTGAAGCGCGCACACTGGTCCGCATGGCGGAAGAACTGGGGATTACCGAAGACAGTCTTTACCTCAAAACACGCGCCGGGATCATGCGAGCCGGAATTGATGCCTGCTGGGATGCCGAACTTAATTACTATCGCTACACCGACCGGGACACAAAAATCAGCAGCTCTGGCAAAGTCCTGAGCCGGCGCAGATTCGCCCCACAGTACAGCCTCCAAAAAAACCTGAAGGAAGCATCCCGCCTGCTCATCCGGATCCAGTCCGGTTCAGGTGGCAGCCCGCGCCCGGAAATGACCATCCGCGGCAGGCTGAACGGCCAGGAGCAGGTTGAAACACTCTCGCGCGGGGCGTTCCAGTGGATGACTGGCGGGGCAGTGGCCACCAGCCAGCGGGTATACGACTCGCTCGGCACATTCGAGGTCAATGGGCTGGAACGGCGTGACACGATCACCATCCAAACGCTCGACCTGACCGGCGAAGACCACACCCTCTTCCTGCCGTTATGGGCTGAAATCCCCAACCAGACGGAAGCGGGGCTGCTCGTGCACAACCGGCTGCTCGCTGCCGATCATTTCTACCATCCCTTTGGGATACCGGCTCTGCCGCTCATCTCTGACCCGAATGCTGATCCCATTTGCCTTAGTGTGCATCTCCCCTGGAACCAGCTGATCGGCGAGGGGCTCATCGCGTATGGCTTCCGCCAGGAAGCAGCCACGCTGGTCACGCACCTGATGAGCGCCGTAGTACAGAATCTCAAACGTGCCGGTGCATTTTACACGCGCTATCATGCCGAGAGCGGATTGGGCATGGGCGAACGGAACGCCCTGGCAGGGCTGGCGCCGGTGGGGCTGTTCCTGCAATCGCTCGGTGTGCAGATCCTTTCACCGGAACGCATACGCCTGAGTGGAGAAAACCCATTTCCATGGACTGTTACGGTAAAATATAGAGGCTTGGTGGTGACCCGCTCTGCCGGCCAGACGGAAGTGATCTTCCCATCCGGGCAGTCTGTCACGGTGACAGATCCCACCAATGCAGAAGTGGTCGCGAAGTAAGGAGGACTTTTTATGGAAAATACCCCGATTCGCCACTTAATGACCGCCATCGTCCAGGACCAGGATACGGATCTTGCCATTCGTGCCCTGACTCAAATCGGCGTACCGGTCATCCACCTCGCCAGCACCGGCGGATTCCTGGGATGGCGCAATGCCACCCTGCTCATCGGTCTGCCCGAGCAGACGGAGGATAGAGTACTGCAGGCTTTGCAGACATCCTGCCGTCAGCGCGTGGAATATCTTGCCATTCCTCTGGAAGGGTCACCGCTGCCGATGCCCACTCCCGTGCCGGTTACGGTGGGAGGGGTGACAGTCTTTACCCTGCCTGTTGAACGGTTCGAAGAGTTCTAGGAGGACTGCCATGAAAATGATTGTTGCCATCCTCAAGGATACTGACAGCGATGCGGTCACACAGGGGCTGACCTCCGCCGGTTTCCGCGTGACCCGCGTCGCCTCGACAGGGGGTTTCTTCAAGAAGGGCACGGCGACATTATTTGTCGGCGTGGACGATGACAAGGTGGAAGCTGCCATCACAGTGATGCGCGAAAAAACGACCGCCATTACCGGTGAAAAACGCTGCACCGTTTTTGTGGTGCCCGTGGAACAATTCGAACAAATTTAGGAGGATCCGTGCGCATAAAGATCTTCCTGGCTGGACTGCTGGTCGCTTCTGCGATTCTGGCATGCAGTTTTCCAGGGAATGGTTCCACATCCAAACCGCCGACCCTCCCGCCCGTTTCCAGCTCGCCCACCGATACGCCTGTCACTCCGTCAACGGTGACGCCGACCGAGATTCCCTCATTGCTGCCAGGCGCGCTTTACTATGAGGCCAAAGATGGCGCCGGGCACTACCAGATTTACCGCCTTGCACCCGACGGCCTCGCCTCAACCCAGGTAACCTCGGAACCGGTTGAAGTCGGTCCTTTCGATGTCTCGCCGGTGGACGGGCGCATCGCCTATATCGCCAACAACCAGCTTATCCTGTTGAATGCCGATGGCTCAGGTCGCACCGTCCTGGCAGACGCAGGCTCGCTTGGCACGGACATCAGCTACCTGACAAGCGCCGTCAGCATGCCGCGCTTCAGCCCGGATGGCAGCCAGCTCGCCTATGGGCTGAACGGCCTGAACATTTACGATTTAGCCAGTGGCACCACGACCAATGTATTGACAAACCAGGTGGATTCCAGTGCTGGATTCCCCATCCTGAATGAAGGCTACTCGCCAAAAGAATTTTCACCCGATGGCTCAAAATTACTGGTCAATGTGAGTTACTACGAGGCCGGCACTCTGGGTATCTACGACCTGCCTTCGGGAGGCTTTTACAAGTTCTCGCGTCCCGATGGCGGCATCGTCTGCTGCACTTCCCTGTGGACATCAGATGGCAGTGCGGTGTACGTCGCCAGCCCGGTGATTGGCATGATCGACTCCGGGTTATGGCGCTTCAATGCCTTCGATGGGACCGGCTCAACGCTTCTGCCGTCGCAGAACGCCGACGCCACCTATAATTTTGCGGATATACCCTTGCTTGCCCCCGACGGGCAACTCCACTTCTTCTTCGCCAATCTCCCCTCGATCCCCAGCGGGCACACCCCGTTAATGCTGGTGCGTTCCGCGCTGGATGGCGTCACCGGTAGAACCATCATCTATCCGGATACATTCACAACGATGAACGAATCCCTCTGGTCACCGGACGCAAGCAAGGTCATCGTGGTGCAGGGGACAACCCCCGACATAGGGTATGGCGGTGCCGCTACACTTTACACATTGGGCGGAGGCACGCCGGTTCATCTTCTGCCCGACGCGCAAAATTTACGCTGGGGGCCTTGACCTGAGATAAAAAATCCTCCTGTGAATGCAGGAGGATTTTATTTGGAGAAAATATGAACAAACCTGCTCCCGACCGCCCGGACATGCCTGGGTATGGGATCTCGACCGACAATGGCGGATTGCTCGACTGGTCACGGTTAAGCGGCGCGATGCAATC
>JBGPQJ010000006.1:0-40726 GCA_041488995.1 Anaerolineae bacterium | reverse complement strand
CAGCGGGAATGGATTGGACCATCGGTCATTCTTCCGTGGATGGGGGGCAGGGAACAGGTGACAGCCAGCCATCCCCGCCTGAACATCGCCAGCCATCTCTGTCGAATCTGCCATTGCTGCGACTCATCGGGCAGATCGGTGCGGCGTATTTGATCGCCGAAGGACCGGACGGGTTGTATTTGATTGACCAGCACGCCGCGCACGAACGGGTCCTGTTCGAGAAATTAATGGCTCAGCACGATCAAAAAAACATACCCTCCCAGGCATTACTGGCACCTGTGGTGGTGACTCTGCCTCCGGGTCAGGCGGACCTGTTGAGCAATCAGTTATCCGTCTTGCAGCATTTCGGTTTTCAAGTCGAGTCATTTGGGACAAATGCCTTCCAGGTGCGCTCCATCCCGGCCTTGTTCGGCCAGGCGGATCCCGCCTCTGCGCTGCGCGCGCTGGTGGATGATTTCGAAGAAGACGAAGCGCCGCTTCAAAACGAGATCGAAACCCGCATCGCCGCGCGCGTGTGTAAACGGATGGCGGTTAAAGCCGGGCAGGTGCTCTCCCCGGATGAACAGCGTGCCCTCCTGACCGACCTTGAAAACTGCAGCTCTCCGCGCACCTGTCCACACGGCAGGCCGACCATGATCCACCTGTCAGTGGATATGCTGGAACGCCAGTTCGGGCGCAAGGGAGCCAGGTAAGGAGTCTTTCCATGGAAGCACTCTGGCTCGAAAACAATATGCTTTCCCTGCGCGATGTTTCCCAGCCTGTCAGACCTGGTGAAGCGCTGGTCAAAATTCGCACGGCGGGGATTTGCGGAACCGATTTGGAACTGGTCAAAGGGTATTATCCCTACACCGGCATTCCGGGTCATGAGTTCGTCGGCGAGGTGGTGGAAGCACCGGGCTCGCTCGATACTAGTCAACATTGGGTGGGCAGGCGCGTCGTAGGCGAGATCAATGTTGTGTGTGGGACATGCGAGCAGTGCCGCTCTGGGCGCTCGACTCATTGTGAGGGTCGCACGGTGCTGGGGATCATCGACCGGGATGGGGTATTTGCTACGTACACTACCCTTCCGCTCGAGAATCTGCATATCGTTCCCGACTCAGTGCCTGACGAGGCCGCCGTATTCACCGAGCCGCTGGCAGCGGCGCTGGAAATCCAGCAACAGGTACAGATCCATTCCGCGGACAGAGTGCTTCTGATTGGAGCAGGCCGGCTGGGGCAGCTCATCGCCCAGACGCTGGTACTCACCGGTTGCGATCTAAAAGTCGTTGCGCGCTACCCGCATCAGAAAAGCCTGCTGACCGGACGGGGGATTCACCTGATCGATGAGAGCGACATCCAGCACTGGCGCTATGATCTGGTGGTCGAGGCGACAGGTTCTCCATCTGGCTTCGAACTGGCGCGTAAAGCCCTGCGCCCGCGTGGCACGCTGGTGCTCAAATCCACCTATAAAGGCGAAATGGCGGTTAATTTTTCTTCCATCGTGGTCGATGAAATCCATCTCATTGGTTCGCGCTGCGGTCCCTTTGAACCGGCGTTACGCCTGCTAGAGCAAAAAGAGGTAGATCCGACGGTACTGATCGTCGCTGAATTTCGTCTGAGAGATGGATTAAAAGCCTTCGGGGAAGCAGAAAAAACCGGGGTGTTGAAGGTGCTGCTGACACCATGAAAAACGGGGCAGGTTTATTTGAACCTGCCCCGTTTTTATTTCTTCGGTAAATGTGTCGTGAAGGTTGTCCCTTTGTGGAACTGGCTGTGCACGGTGATCGTCCCCCCATGCCCCTGCACAATTTGCTTGCATATGGACAGTCCCAGCCCTGTACCGCTGACCTTGCCCTCCGTATCGCGCACCCGGTAGAACTTTTGGAAGAGGAATGGCAACGCTTCGGGTGGGATACCCACTCCGGTATCTGCGACGGTAATTGTTGTTTCCTTTTCACCGGATTGCGCGCTGAGTGTTACCGTGCCTTCCGGAGTGTTGTACTTGATGGCATTCGATAAAAGATTCAAGAGCACTTGTTTCATCTTATCTCGGTCAGCCTCGACTTGCAGTTTCTTGGTTGGTTTTACGCGCACATGAATGTGCATCTCATCGGCTTTGCCCTGCAACAAACCAGCGCATTCCTCAAGCAGTTTGCCGATATCGAAGAGCGATGTTTTGAATTGCACACGTCCGGATTCCAGTCGCGCCAGATCAAGGAACGAAGAGGTCATCATATTCAAACGTAGCGCCTCGTTGTGAACATTGGTGGCAATCTGCTGGCTCTGCTCCGGGGATATTTCAGGACGCAGCAGGAGATAAGTCGCTGTGCTGATTGCCGCCAGCGGTGTGCGCAGTTCATGGACAAACTCTGAGATCAGATCTGATTGCTGAAATAAATGCGTGTTTTCAATTGCAACCGCTGCCTGTGCGCCGAGCACGGTCAACAGGTTTTCATCATTTTCATTAAACTCCCCTTCTCCCTTGTTGATAACTTCCAATACGCCAATGACCTTGTCTTTGGTGATGAGCGGAACGCCGAGCAATGATCGGGTTTCGTAGCCTGTCTCCTGCGAGACTGTTCGAAAGTATCGTTTATCCTGCAGTACGTTGTTGCTGTAAGCTGGTTCGCGATGCTTGACAATCCAGCCGGCAATGCTGTCTTCCAGCGGGACAATAATCCCACGAATTGCTGGCTCGTCCAAATTGGTCGCCACTTGAAAGTGCAGCTGACGGGAGATGGAGTCATACAACAGGATGGATGCTGCATCCGCGCCGGTGATGTCTTTTGCAGCGTTGATAATGCGGTGCAGCAGGGGATCCAGGTCCAGGGTCGAGGCAAGATCTCGAGCAATTTCTATTAGACGGCGATAGTCCTTAAGGAGAGAGGTTTCAGTGTATTTGTCCATAAATTACCTGGTCTTTGATCAGTGGAATGACATCTGCAACGTTTTCAAGAATGATGATATCCGCGCGCACATTAAGATAAGTGGGTGTCTGATTGATGATGATCAGATGCGCACCTCGGTCAATCGCCTGCATCGGTAATCCTGCCACGGGCAGCACCTCCAGGGATGAACCGGCAACTAGCATTAAATCGCAGTCGCGGCAGGCGCGCTGTGCCTCGAGCCAGGCTTTATGCGGGAGTTGTTCACCGAAAAGAATTAAATCTGGTTTCAGCACGGCATGGCAGACGGGGCAATGCGGGATTGTGCCGTGTTCGAGGTAAGGTGGCAAATAATCCATATATCCATACTGTTGATAACATCCTGTACAAGAAAGGGTGCGCAAGCTCCCATGCATTTCTATAACCTGCTCAGCTCCCGCTTTCTGATGCAACATGTCGATGTTCTGCGTGACAATTGCTTTCAACCGTCCGGCTTTTTCTAGTTGCGCCAGGGCATGGTGGGCGGCATTCGGTTCGGCGTTGTAGATTTGACTCGCCAAAGGGCGGAACCACTTGTAGAATTTTTCCGGATCATGCCGGAAGGTGGTTAGCGAAGCAACTTCCAGCGGCTCGTCTCGCGACCATAGACCGGTCCCTTCAGAACGAAAGTCGGGTATTCCGGAGGGGGTGGATATGCCCGCCCCTGTCAGCACAACCGCACGTTCCGCCCGACGGAACAGATCCGCTGCGTATTCGATGTTCGCCAAAATCTGGCTGGAGAAGGTGGTCATTTCCTGTGAGATTTGGGGGCACGCTCAGCGATTTGCTCGGCAAGGGCATCGAATTGCTTGGTCATCAGGTTGTCGGTTTGGATTAATACGGCGGCAGTCTTGTTGCGGTTGGCTTGCTGAATAATCTCCGGAGCGGGCGTGAATGATGATGCAACCTGTTGCCCGAGCTGGTCCTGAATTTGCGTTACCGACAGGTGGAGGTCGGATCTGATCCGGTAGTTGGCGACAACAGATATTTTCCGCATGTCCACGCCCAGATCCACCAGATCCTCAATCAATGCGCGAGTGTGGATGAGCGTCGCCGGCAACGGTTCGGTGACAACAAGGATTTCATTCAGGCTCTTTACTAATTTCTGGGTTGTTGCGGGCAAACCGCAGCCAAGATCGAGCACGATAAAAGTCCCCATGAATGCCAGGCGGTTGATCAGAGTTTCAAACTGAGGTATATTGCCCATCAACGGGGTGTCATGCGGCTGGAAGGAGGCAGGCAGGAATTTGAGTCCGCACTGGTGAGTGGCAAGCTCTTCACGGATACGGGCGCGGGTGATGTCCGTAGGATTGCTGCAAAGCAGGGAGACCAACCCACCAGCGCTGGAAAGATTTAAGTCAATGCCTATTGTTCCCTGCCCGGGGCGAAGTTCAGCAAGGATAACATCGCCATTGGTTTTATTGAGAAGCGAGACCGCCAGGTTAAGGGCTACTGTGGAAACACCCAGACCGCCGCGTGAGGCTATCACGCCTGTAAAATAGGCTTCTGGTCCGGTGGGTGTGGAAGGAGGGTTAATGCCTCGTCCCTTTGATGAGCGGGAAAGCAAAGCCTTGACATGCGCCTGGAGTTCGGTGGGATGCGTAGGTTTGGTCAGGTAGTCGTCCGCCCCGGCCTCAAACCCGGTCACTTTGTCGTCCAGTTGCGACTTGGCTGTGAACATCAGGATGGGAATGTTGGCGGTATCGGGGTTCCCGCGTAAGCGTCGAGCGACTTCATACCCGTCCATCTGGGGCATCATCACATCCAGCAGGATCAAGTCGGGGATGTCAGTCTCGGCGTGGGCCAGTCCCTCCTCTCCGTTATTGGCTGCGATGATCTGGTATCCCTGGCGTTGGAGCATCATCCCTACCAACCGAAGGGTGTCGACGTCGTCATCGATGATGAGGATCTTTTCAGGCATAGCGGCTCCCGGAAATTATTTCCGATATATTCCTTCTGTACAGTCTAGCATAAAGCGTAAATGCAGGCAATAGAGATAAAAGTCCCGGTCAAAATGGCTAAAAATGAGTGTTCTGACCATTATGATATAATGAAGAAGTAAGGGCCTGACACTGAAAGGTTTCAAGCCCATCTGGGAAAAGTTCTCCCACTATGGGGATGACAGGCTTCGACGGGAGAGGCTGGTCCCGGAATGCGAGCCGAGAGGTGCCGACCTCGAAAAATCAGCACAAAAAATCAAGTGCCAATCGCACTTCCTACGCCGCGATGCCGCTCGCTGCTTAATTGGCAGTAGAGAGTAAAACGGTCCGTCTCATATGAGACGGCGTCCACCGTTCCCGCTCTCCGCCCGGCGAACGAGTGGGCGTCAAAATGGTAGAGTGCCGCACCGCCACGTCACTAACGGTGCGAAAGAGGGCTCTCGGGCCTGAGTGAATGGCTGCAGGTGAATTTTGCCGGATGGGTCGCCTGCGGCGACACGCTCAACCGGCTACGCTCGTAGATTTCTGGTGATCGATTCTTTCGGACGCGGGTTCGATTCCCGCCATCTCCACCTTGCCGCAGAAAATTCATTCCTGCGGCATTTTCATTAGTTGATAAACCAAAATGGAATATTACCTGGTTGGGGAAGGATGCCGGGTATCTTTATGGCACAGCATTCCCGACTCATTCTGGGAACAGCGTCATCACTGGTCATGTCTATCTGCCAGTGGATTACATTACATGCAAGAGTTATAACGAGAAGAAAGATTCATACCGGCAGCGGGTCGCGGTCCGCGCGGTGCTCATAAAAGTGGTTCGCTGATCAAATCCCGAATATTGGTATTCTCTATACATTTAAAAGTCGCCAGGTTTTCTGGCAGCTTTGGCTTTATGAAATTTCTACAGGATGTTAACGTTTTTCTATTATTCATCGGTTAGACTATGACAAACTTGTCCGTAAGCCGGTCAGTTTTAATGTGTAATTACTTTAATTAAGGAGTATGAAATGGGTAAAATCATTGGCATTGACCTGGGAACAACGAATAGCGTGGTCGCCGTCATGGAAGGCGGCACACCGACGGTCATCACTACAGCTGAAGGTGGCAGGCTGTGTCCGTCTGTGGTCGCATTCAATAAGAATGGCGAACGCATGGTCGGGCAGACAGCAAAACGGCAGGCGGTGATCAATTCCGAGAACACGATTTACTCCATCAAGCGTTTTATTGGCCGCCGCTACGAGGAAGTTTCGAATGAGCGTAAGATGGTTTCCTTTCAGGTAAATGAAGGACCATCTGATGATGTACGCGTCAAAGTACCGGTGACCGGACGGGAGTACAGCCCGCAGGAAATTTCAGCCATGATTCTGGCAAAGCTCAAAGCGGATGCTGAAGCTTATCTAGGCGAGGCGGTTACAGAAGCGGTTATCACTGTCCCCGCATATTTCAACGATTCGCAGCGTCAGGCGACCAAGGATGCCGGTCGTATTGCTGGTCTCGATGTGAAGCGCATTATCAACGAGCCGACGGCGTCAGCACTGGCATACGGCCTTGATAAGAAAAAGAATGAAACCATCCTGGTCTTTGACCTGGGGGGCGGCACGTTCGATGTTTCCGTATTGGAAGTTGGTGAAGGCGTGATCGAAGTCAAATCCACCAATGGCGATACACACCTGGGGGGTGATGACTGGGATCAGAGAATTGTTAACTGGACCGCTGATGAGTTTAAAAAGCAGGAAGGTATTGACCTGCGCAATGACCGCCAGGCTCTCCAGAGGCTGCGCGAAGCCGCTGAGAAAGCAAAGATTGAACTCTCCAGTATGATGGAAACGGAAATAAATTTGCCTTATATCACGGCGGATGCGGCCGGTCCAAAACATCTGGTCCTAAAGTTGTCCCGCGCAAAATTCGATCAGATGACCGAAGATTTGCTCAAGCGATGCGTCACGCCTTTTGAAAATGCGTTGAAGGATGCATCGTTGAAATCCAGCGACCTGAACGAGGTGGTGTTGGTGGGCGGTTCCACACGCATGCCAATGGTGCAGGATCTGGTGCGCAACCTGACCGGCAAGGAAGCCAATAAATCCGTCAACCCGGATGAGGTCGTCGCGGTAGGTGCGGCCATTCAGGGTGGTGTGTTGGGCGGCGAAGTGCGTGATATCCTGCTGCTTGATGTGACTCCGCTTTCCCTTGGGGTTGAAACCCTGGGGAGCGTCATGACCGTCATGATCGAGCGTAATACGACCATCCCTGTAAAAAAGACAGAGACTTATTCAACAGCCGCTGACAGCCAGACTGCGGTGGATATTCACATCCTGCAGGGCGAACGCCCGCTGGCAAATGATAATATGTCCCTCGGACGCTTCCGACTGGATGGCATCCCCCCCGCGCCACGGGGCATTCCGCAGATCGAAGTGACGTTCGATATCGATGCGAATGGAATCTTGCATGTTACTGCCCGGGATAAGGCGACAGGAAAAGAGCAGAAAATCACCGTGACCGCCTCGACAAATCTCAACAAGCAGGACATCGAGAAAATGGTTCAAGAGTCACGCCAGCATGAAGCGGAAGACAAGAAGCGGCGCGAGTTGATCGAAACTCGTAATACTGCGGACAGCTTTGTCTACCAGACCGAGAAAGCTTTGCGCGACCTGGGTGATAAGGTCCCAGCCAACGACCGCAGCAACATCGAGAGTAAGATTGTCGATCTCAAGTCTGCTGCTCAGACAGATGATGTGGAACGCATCAAGAAGGCGACGGAGGAAGTTCAGAACGCATTCTACGCATTGAGCCAAATGCTATATGGACAAGGACAACCGCAACCCCAACCCCAACCGGAAGGTGGTCCATCCACCCCTCCGCCTCCGCCTGATAATGGGGATGTGATAGACGGCGAAGTGCGCGACGCTTAAAACGATATCTATGATGACAAAGCGGGCAACCAATTGGTTGCCCGCTTTGTCTTAAGGCAGCCCCAGTTTTTCTCTTGCACGTTTGCACATCCCGCTGCCGTGACTGAGCCATTCATCCAGTCGGGCACTTTCAGAGGCACCGGAAGTTGCATCCGCATAGATTCCCGATCCCCAATACAAATAACGTTGCGTTTCAGTCGCCCAATTACTTTGGAGTCTGCTGATGACGCTGATACCGCCATTGTATCCTGCCAGTGCAAGATCGGAGTTGCCCCTCGCAGCATCCAATGAACGTTTCAGATATGCCAATCCGCGGTGGGCATTGGTATCCGGATCGTAAGGATTGTCAAGCGCATAAAAATGAAAGGGCATGACTTGAAATAAACCCATCGCCCCGGCTGATGATCGGGCGTCAGGATTACCGCAGGATTCTATCTGCATAACGGTGGCAACCAGATTCGGGTCGAGATTATACTCTGCTGACCAATGGATGATCTGCTTTCCCCAATATTGGATTTCTGGTGAGAAGATTGTAGAAAGCCTCGCAGTGGACTCTCCATTCTCGTAACTGACAGCGTTGTTGTGTGTAATGGCAGCCGGCGCACTGGTTTCGGGTGAAAATTTGTTGAGGAAACCCAGGAATGCGAATCCCACCACCAGCGCAGCCAGCGGGGGGAGCACAAAACCAGAGAGACAGCCTTGGCCTTCGGCTGTCTCTCTGCGTCGTTCGACAGTGTGGTAATTCGAGCGGGCAGTAGGCATGGGCTGAATAGATCTGTGATGGTTAACGATGGTGCTGTGATGTTATGCCGGGACCTTTATGCGGTATACCCGGTGTCGTCGTAATCCACCGATTTCGCGGAATACGATGTCTCAGGGCGTTTATACGTATTCTGCGTAGTAGTGGGGCGGGGCTGTGGGCGGTAGGACGAAAGCGAAGACCCGGGACGGGTTGCTTGTGTGACAGTGGGGCGCGACTGGGGTCGGATGGGCGCATTGCTCGCTAATGGGTGTCGGGGATGAGCATCGCTGTGGAAAAGCCGATCGCCCATGCTTGAGAAAGTGCCAATGATCAGGATGCGGATAACCCACACCATGACAGCCACGAACACCGGCACAGCGGTCAACATCGTACCCGGGTTGATCATAGCAGTTCCGGCGATCTGGCGGTTTTCCATCGCGACGGAAACGCCCCACCAGGTCAGGGTGGCATTCATGGCAGCGGCGAGCAACCAGGCTCCAAAGAGATACCAGACTTCGGCAGGTTCCTCACGTCCTTGTTCGGGGGTAAAAATGCGGGCGATCCCGGCGAAGTCGATGCCGCAGAATGCCAGCGCCAGGATGGTTGCCCATTGGATGCCCATGAATTTCAAATTCCCAAGGACATCCTCCAGGGCGAATTGGGTGGTGCTGTAGTTGAATATTTCAAAAGCCAGCAGCGCGCCGAAAATCATGAAACCAAAAACAGATCCGCGACGGCTCATTACTTTATTCCAAACTTGATTAAGATTGATGCTGCGGAAACTACGAGTTGCGTTCATGGGAGCCTCCTCTATAAAGAACATTTGTTCGATGACCATATTATAGAACATAAGTTCTATTTAAGTCAAGACCCAATTTTGGATAATTCTGTCCTGTTATGCTTAATCAGAGACGCTTTTCTCCTTTGATAATGGTTCCCGGTCGGTTAAAATGGCATGGATAGAAAGGATGGCCATGATCGATTATTTTCTTTTTGACGAATTGACGTTCCCTGAAGTGGCAGCCCTGCCGAGGGAGACCCCGCTCATCCTGCCCGTGGATACGGGGTATGATCAAAAGGCAATGGCTGCTGCTCTGGGAAACCCGGATCGCGTGGGTGTCTTCCCTGCGTTGCCATTCGGATGGCAGGGCAGCGGACTCGAGACTCCCAGGCCTGTTTTCAGCGCAATAGTAAGAAACCTGGTCAGCAATATGATCGAAGACGGGTTCACTGATGTCCGGGCAGTGGTGGCAAGTGACGGGTGGCTAGAGCCCGACATTCCCCACGTGACAGTTAAATCCTCCGGCCAGAGTCCGCTTCTCCCGCCGGACTCAGACCGGGAGAAGGTCATCCTCATCCCGGTGGGACACACAGAACAGCACGCCTATCATTCGCCGCTTTCGACGGACACCATCATCATCGAAGCGATCTGCAATGGGGCGGCCGAATCCGCGCCCGATGTGTGTGCGACACTGCCCGCCTACCCGTATGGCGTCAGCACGCATCGCCGCTCGTTTGCCGGGACGTTCAATGTGGGCGGTAGGGCGTTTGAGGATTTTTGGGGCGCAGTCGTGGATACGCTGGTGGGGCGAGGTTTTTCGCGTTTTTATTTTAACAGCGGGCACGGCGGCAACAGTTCATTTTTGGTGACAGTGGTCAAGTATGCGGGTGAACGCCACCCGATGATTTTTGCGGCGACCACCTGGCTCTACTTGAACAGCCCGGAGGGGATTACCGCGCTGAAGGCGAAGCGCGAATCGCCGATTGGCGGCATGGGGCACGCCTGTGAGTTGGAGACATCGCTGATTTTGGCATTGCGCCCTGAATTGATCCATATCGAACGCGCAGTGGATGAGATGAAATTCATTTCGACGCCATCGTACTACATGGACTGGATCGAAGGTGGCGCTCTGATTGCCAATCCGTCCTGGGTGGATGACACGGCGACCGGCGCATATGGTGCCGGCTCGCTCGGCACGGCGGAGAAGGGGCGCTACTGGCTGGATGTAGCGATACGCGAGAAGGTGGCACACTGCCGGGAAATCCACGAGCAGTACCGCAGAAGGCGCGCCGCGCATCCCGCGCATTCAAACTAATAAATCCCGTTGGGGAAGGTCTCAAATCTGCGCCCATGTTTTGCCCTATAATATTCATATGACCACCAAAAAGCGCTACGAAGAACTCAAGCAGGAAGTGAATTTTCACAACTACCGCTACCATGTGCTGGATGCGCCAGTTATTAGTGACGCGGAGTATGACCCCTTGTTAGTGGAACTGCGTGCCATAGAAGCGGAGCATCCCGATTGGGTCACGCCAGATTCACCCAGCCAGCGGGCTGGGGCTTCTCCATCGGAGAAGTTTGAAAAGGTGCGACACCCGCGCCCCATCCTCAGCCTAGCCAATGCCTTCGGCGCAGACGACGCCCGGGCGTGGTACGAGCGCATTCGCAAACTGGATGACCGCGTGGAAAAAGCGAGTTTCACCGTCGAGCCGAAGATTGACGGTTTGAGTGTGGTGCTGCACTACCGCGACGGCCTCTTCGTACTGGGCGCGACACGCGGCGATGGGGAAGTAGGCGAGGACATCACACTGAATTTAAGGACAGTGAAGGCCATCCCGTTGAAAATCCCCGTTGACGGCAGCGTGCAAGATTCCCCCCACTTCGCCAGTGCGCAACCGCCAGCCTATTTGGTGGTTCGGGGTGAAGTATTTATCCCCACACAGGAATTCGAAAGGCTTAACCAACGCCTTGAAGAAGCTGGAGAGAAGACCTATCTCAATCCGCGCAACACGGCAGCCGGCTCGCTGCGCCAGCTCGATCCTGCCATCACCGCCTCACGCCCGCTGACTCTGCTGGTGTATCAGGTCGTCCATTCGGAAGGCGGGCAGATCCCATCCTCGCAGTGGGAGTTGCTCGCCTATCTCAAAGCACTGGGTTTTCCTGTTACGGATGTAGTCCGCCGTTTCAACGACCTCGAATCAGCCATCGCTTATACGGAAACCTGGGACAAACGCCGCGATGAGTTGAGCTACGAAGCCGACGGCATGGTCATCAAGCTGGATGACCTGTCACTGGCGGGTGAGCTGGGCTTTGTCGGCAAAGACCCGCGCGGGGCGATTGCCTTCAAGTTCCCGGCGCGCGAGGTGACGACCAGACTCAACGACATCGGCGTTGCCGTCGGGCGGACGGGCGTACTCACGCCTTATGCCATCCTGGAGCCGGTCGAGGTGGGCGGTGTGGTCGTCGAACGCGCCACCCTGCATAACTTTGATTACATTGCTGAAAAAGACATCCGTCCCGGTGACCGGGTGCTGGTCAAGCGCGCCGGGGAAGTCATCCCCTACGTGATCGGCCCCGTCCAGGAGACGCGCACTGGCACAGAGCGACCCTATCAACCACCGCTGACCTGCCCCGCCTGCGGACAACCCGTCGAGCATTTTGATGGCGAGGTGGCCTGGTACTGTGTCAATGCCGCCTGCCCCGCGCAACTTGTCCGTAACGTGGAGCACTTCGTATCAAAAGGTGCGATGGATATAACTGGGATGGGCATCAAGATAGTCGAAAAACTCATCGAGACTGCCGCGATTAAAGACGTAGCTGATATTTACACTTTGAAGAGGGAAGATATTCTTGAAGCGGTTACCAAGAAGGATAGGAAAACCAAGTCAGAACCCCCCGGAAAAGTTGCTGAAAATCTGCTTGCCGCCATCGCAGAATCGCGAAAACAGCCACTCGCCAGGCTGATCACCGCCCTCGGTATGCGCGGGGTGGGAGAAGTATCAGCACATGATTTATCGGCGCATTTCCCCTCGCTGGATTTGTTGGCGAAAGCCACCGCTGACGATTTGCAGACCATCGAAGGTATCGGTCCCAACACAGCTGAGGCGATCATCGACTGGTTCAGTCGAGAGCGCAACCGCAAAGTGTTGGAGAAGCTGAGGGCAGCTGGCGTCTGGCCGGTCAATCAACTCTCCGCGCGTGACCAACGGCTTTCCGGTTCGCTAGCCGGCCAAACTTTCGTGATCACAGGGACCCTGCCCGCTTTCAGCCGGGATGAGGCCAGGGAGTACGTCGAATCCCATAGCGGGAAGGTTACCGACAGCGTCAGCGCGAAGACCAGTTATCTTGTACTGGGCGAGGCTCCCGGTTCAAAATATGAGAAGGCAAGAGCGCTGGGCGTGAAAATCATCAGCGAAGAAGAACTAAGAAAATTATGCGGTGAGTAGAATTGAGCCTCCAAATGTTTGGACATTTGATCCTTTGTCCGCAACGACGATGATTTTGGAAGACATAATTTGCGATATCTAAAACCCTAGGAATGGAAAATCATTTCCAGAGGTTTTTCTTTATACAAGCCGAAGGGGCTCCGCACCCCCAATAAAATGATCCTACGCCGATGAATGCAGATGGGGTCTCCATGCGATTCTATTCGCGGGATCGGCTTCTATCGCATTCAACTTGAAAATGCCATACTCTGGTTGACAGTTCCCTGTCCCTATACTACACTTGTCCAAACGTGAACTCTTCTGGAGGACGAATGGATTTCAACTCAGCGAACGATTCCATCATGCAGCGCATTCGTGCGATGGGTGAGCGCGTCACAACAGCGAAGAAAAATAACTTGTATTTCTACAACCAGCCGATTAAGGAATTAAAGGGCGGTGCAAAGGTGATCGTAGGCGGGCGCGAAATGGGAATGTATGCTTCGTATAGCTATCTGGGACTGATCGGGCATCCGCGCATCAACGCCGCAGCCAAGGCGGCTGTCGATAAGTTTGGAACCGGCACCAACGGTGTGCGTTCCCTGGCGGGTTCGCTCACCCTGCATACCGAACTCGAGGAGACGATCGCTCAATTCAAGCATTCGGAAGCGGCGATTACTTATTCTTCCGGTTACGCCACCAACCTGACGGTCATTTCCACCCTGTTGGGTCGCGGTGATTACGTGCTCTCCGATAAACTCAACCACGCCTCGATTGTGGACGGTTGTTTGATGTCCGGTGCGGAATTCCGCCGTTATAAGCACAACGACATGGCTGATCTGGAGCATCGCCTCCAGCTGGTGCCATCCGGTGTGGCCAAGCTGGTGATTGCCGACTCTGTGTTCAGCATGGATGGCGATGTGATCGATCTGCCGAAGGTTGTGGAATTATGCCGCAAGTATGATGCCTGGCTGATGATCGATGAAGCCCACTCGTTGGGTGTGCTGGGCAAAACCGGGCGCGGCATAGAAGAACATTTCGGCCTCGGCGATGTGATCGACATCAAGATGGGCACGCTCAGCAAAACTATTCCTTCCGTGGGCGGGTACGTGGCCGCCCGCAAGGAGCTTATTCAATATCTACGCCATGCCAGCCGCGCCTATATCTTTTCGGCAGCACTGCCTCCTGCGCAGACAGCCGCCGCTAACGAGGCATTCAAAGTTATCCAGGATGAACCCTGGCGCGTCGAGAAGCTGAACCAAAACACCCACCAGTTCATCAACGGGTTGAAAGGCATGGGCTTCGACACCATGCTGACCAGCACAGCAATCGTCCCGGTCTTGTGCGGCACGGACGAGAAGGCATTCATGCTCACCCGCTCCTGCCAGCTCAACGACGTGTTCGTGCTCCCTGTAGTCTCTCCCGCAGTCCCCGAGGGATTGGCGCGCCTGCGGGCGACAGTCACCGCCGCGCATGAACCGGATGAGATCCAGAGCGCGATGAATGTAATAGGTAAGGCGGGGAAAGAGTTGGGGATTATCTCGTAAGCCCGGGGCGGACAAATTAGATTCTGCTTGGCTTGGCCAAACTGCTGTTCCTAGCTTTTGAGGGGGAGAGGTAGATGAAGAGAAGGGGCAGTGATAAAAGCAAGGATTTTCTTTGGAGTATGAAGCGACATGCTCAATATAATCGAATCCCGCAAAGATGATTTACTCATCAGCACCGACCCGGCGCGCCTTGACCTGGAAGCCATCAACGGCATGCTTTTGCGCGCGTACTGGGCAAAAGACCGTTCCCCTGAAGTGATCTCTCGCTCCATCCAAAACTCGCTGGTCTTCGGTGTTTATGAAGGCACCCGGCAAATTGGCCTGGCGCGCGTGGTGAGCGATTATGCGACTTTTGCATGGGTGTGTGATGTCTTTGTCCATGAGGATTTTCGCAAGCGCGGCATCGGTAAATGGCTGATGGAAACCATCCTTGCCCACCCTGATCTGCAGGGATTACGCCGTTTCCTGCTCATCACGCGCGATGCGCATGGTCTTTACAGCCAGTATGGTTTCACCGCTCTCCGTAATCCCGATCGCTGGATGGAAAAATTTGATGGCTGACACCGCGTCTCTCACCCTCAAAGCGGGTCGTGAAAAATCCCTTCTGCGCCATCATCCTTGGGTCTTTTCAGGAGCGGTGGGGATTGTTGCGGGTAATCCACAGCCGGGTGGAACCATTGACATTCTGACTGACAAAGGTCATTTCCTGGCGCGTGCTGCTTTCAGCCCCGAGTCGCAGATCCGTGCTCGTGTGTGGACGTTTGATCCTGATGAACAAGTGGACGGTGATTTTTTCCGCCGCCGTATCCAGACCGCCATCTCCAAACGGACTCCCCTCAACCTGGCGGCGGTCAGCGATGCGCTGCGTCTCGTCCATGCCGAATCGGACCGGCTTCCCGGCCTGATCGTTGACTGTTATGGTAACTGTCTCGTTCTCCAGTTTCTGACAACGGGTACCGAATTTTGGCGGGACACCATCACCGATGTTCTGGCTGAACAGACAGGCATCAAAGATATCTACGAGCGTTCCGACGCGGATGTTCGTGAATTGGAAGGGCTTTTGCCGCGGACGGGGAGTCTCCGAGGGAATCCCTCTGATCGCGTAACGATTTCCGAATCCGGCCTGCGTTTTTCGGTGAATATCGCTGAAGGGCACAAGACCGGCTTTTACCTCGATCAACGTCGGAACCGTCAGCGGGTGAGGGAGTTGGTCGAAGGACGCGACGTACTCGATTGCTTCTGCTATACCGGCGGTTTTTCCGTTAATGCCCTCTCGGGCGGTGCGAAGTCCGTGCTGTCGGTGGATGCCTCTGCGGATGCGCTGAGATTGCTTCAGGAAAATATCGCCCTGAATTCATTGCCAGCTGATAAATCCACTATCGTGGAGGGGGATGTGTTTCAGGTCATGCGGAAATTCCGCGATGAAGGACGAAATTTCGACCTGATCATCCTCGATCCGCCCAAGTTCGCTCCCACCGCTGCCCAGGCTGAGAAGGCTGCGCGCGGTTACAAGGACATCAATCTTCTGGCGTTCAAATTGCTGCGGGCGGGTGGGATACTGGTCACGTTCTCCTGTTCAGGAGGGGTGGATGCAGCCCTGTTTCAAAAGATCGTTGCCGGTGCGGCTCTGGATGCCGGCGCTGACGCGTCCATCATTGAGCACCTGACTCAAGATGGCGACCATCCTGTCAGTCTGAATTTCCCTGAGGGGGCTTACTTGAAAGGTTTGGTATGCTTTAAAGTATAGCGATTGGTCGTTCTGTTTTTCCTGTACGTTGCAGCCTGTCCATTCCGGCAGAACGATGTCGGAGACGGTGAATTCATTAATAATTCCTCCAGAATTCCGGTTAACGGTTTCCTCCAGCATTGGGAATTCCACATTTTATTCCTCCAGAACCCATTCTTCCGATGTACTGATAAAAAAAAGAGCAACCCGCAGGTCGCTCTTTTGATGGTCGCTCTTAATCTTCCCCCAATTTCCCAAGGGCTCGGAGTAATCCAAAGACCAGCAGGCCGATTTTGATCCCGTCCGTCGGAGTCATGACAACTGTCGTTTCGTTTTTCTCTGCCCGGCGGGTAAGGAGGAAGGCTCCCGCCAGACCCGCTATCACTCCGATCAGAGCTCCCCCCGCCAGCGTCTTCATTTTCCAGGTGCGGTCTACATATTCTTCGATTTCTTCGGATTTATCTCCCATAATTCCTCCTCTTATTCCTTGTGGAACATCTTGCCCGGCACACTGAGCCATGTTTTGATGATAAGAATGGGCGCAGTCGATTTATCAGCATAATATTTGACTTGAGCGGTTACTTTATAGATCGCATCCAGAGCCTGCCCACTGTAGTCAGGCAGGATCTTGTAGACCAGGCGTGCCCCATAGATCATAAACGACAGGGCCACTAAAAGCAGGAAAGAGACCACCATGATCGGTGCGACGAGAATGATGGTCGCGATGGATGCCCAGGTGGCCGCCTCTCCGCCCTGGATGGTGCCAATTACAATGATAACTGTAAAAATAATCCCTACGATGGTAGTGCTGATCACAGGGACGAGGATCTGCCAGATCTTCTCATGGCGGTGGCGCAGCAAGGATTCTCTCGGGGGCCTGGGGATAATGGGCTCGTTCATAATACGCTTATTTTAGCATAAATGGCAAGAAACAACTTCTCCAGCAGAAAATGACCTGCTGGAGAAGTTGCCGGTTGATTTTTGGCCTCTGTTCACTTGGCCCGGTTGGCGGCATCCATGACCGCCACGGCAGCAATCTGGACAATATCGTTCACCTCATCGCCGGTTTGAAGCACGTGGATGGGAGCACCAACCCCGAGCAGTATGGGCCCAATGGCTTTGGCGTTACCCAATCTCGCCAGTAACTTATAGGCGATGTTCGCCGATTCAAGCGATGGGAATACCAGCACGTTCGCGTCCCTGACCGAGCTGAAGGGAAACCGTTCGTCGATGATTTCGGGCACCACCGCAGTATCCGCCTGCATCTCGCCGTCACATGGAAAGTCCGGGCGGAGAGCCTTTACGAGTTCCACCGCCTTGCTGACTTTGGCAGACAGCGGATGGGGCGTGGAGCCAAAGTTGGAGAAGGACAGGAATGCTACCCGCGGCTCGACTTCCATCTGCTTGGCAAAATTGGCTGCCAGGCAGGCGATTGCCGCCAGGTCTTCTGCCGTCGGGTCAATGTTGACTGTGGCGTCGGTGAAGAAATATGTCCTGTCTCCAATGATCATGATATAGACACCGGCCGCGCGAACAGCTCCCGGAGCCGTGTGATGAATCTGCAGCGCCGGGCGGATGACATCCGGGTATTCATAAGTCAGCCCGGAGATGAAGGCATCCGCCTCGCCCATCTTGACCAACATCAGTCCGAAGACGTTCGGGTTATGGATGCGTTTTACTGCATCGCGCATGTTGAGCCCTTTTCGCTGGCGAAGTTCATAATAAGCAGCGGCATACTTTTCCAGCTCTTCAAAGCGCGAAGGGTCAACGATCTTCGGTTTGAAATCAATCCCGAGCAGTTTAATTCTCTCTTTGATGATTTCCGTGCGACCGATCAGGACTGGCGTGGCAATACCTTCCTCCTTAATCTGGAAGGCGGCGCGAATGATCTTGGACTCTTCTCCTTCACCAAAAACGACGCGCTTCTTACCTTTGGTCGCTTTGGCTTTGTTCATAATAAAGTAACGGATCTGCTCGCCTTTTCCTAAACGGTAGGCGAGTTTCTCACGATACTCGTCCATGTCAATTTTCTTGCGCGCCACACCGGTTTCGATTGCGGCTCTGGCAACCGCCGGCGCTTCCCACAACAGGACACGCGGGTCGAGCGGTGTGGGGATGATGTACTCTGGGCCGAATTTCATGCTGTCCACCCCGTAAGCGCGGAGCACTGAGTCGGGCACATCTTCCTTGGTCAGCGCAGCGAGCGCCTGGGATGCAGCGAACTTCATTTCCTCGTTAATCGCTTTCGCGCGGACATCCAACGCACCCCGGAAGATGAAGGGGAAGCCCAGGACATTGTTGACCTGGTTCGGGTAGTCGGAGCGACCGGTGGCGACGATTGAGTCAGGTCGCGCTTCTTTGGCCAGTTCGTACTTGATCTCAGGATCCGGATTGGCCAAGGCAAAAATAATCGGGCGCTCTGCCATCGTCTTGACCATCTCGGGTGTCAATACATTAGCCACTGACAACCCGTAAAAAACGTCGCAGCCGCGCACGGCATCTGCCAGGGAGCGGGTGCCATTATCATTGATTGCCAGGCGGTCCTTATATTTATTCATGCCCTCTTTACGGCCTTTGTAGACCACGCCCTTGCTGTCCACCAGCATGACGTTTTCACGTTTGACACCCCAGCGAATGGCGAGTTCCGCGCAGGAGATGGCTGACGCACCTGCGCCGGAAATAACGATGCGGATCTCTTCGTGTTTCTTTCCGATCACTTCCAGCGAACTTGCCAGGGCGGCTGAGGAGATAATGGCTGTTCCGTGCTGGTCATCATGAAAGACCGGGATGTCCAGCATCTTTTTGAGTTCTTCTTCGATGTAAAAGCATTCGGGCGCTTTAATATCTTCGAGATTGATTCCGCCAAAGGTCGGTGCAATAGCCTTGACCACTCGGATAATCTCGTCCGGGTCGTGGCTGTCCACTTCGATGTCGAACACGTCCACATCCGCAAATTTCTTAAATAAAACTCCTTTGCCTTCCATCACTGGCTTGCCTGCCAGCGCGCCACGGTCCCCCAGTCCCAGAATTGCCGTACCATTTGAAATAACCGCCACCAGATTGCCCTTGGAAGTATATTCATACGCCAGATCGGGGTCTTTCTCGATTTCAAGCACCGGATATGCGACACCTGGCGAGTAAGCCAGGCTTAGATCGCGCTGGGTGTCCATGGGTTTGGTCGGCACGATGGCGATTTTTCCGGGTTTGTCTTTCAGGCGATGATATTCAAGAGCATCCTCGCGGGTAATGGTCAGTTTTGCCATAACTCCTCCAGTCAGGATTTGTGTTTATTTATGTCGGTAGGCCGATTATTCCATAGAAACCAGCAATGGTACAGTTCTTTTGTCATCGAAATGGGGGAGCGTGTCTGTTTCACACCTTGCGGAAAGGTGGCACTATGACGCAGGCACCGACTTGGAATGAATTCGGCTATAATGGGCGCGAACCACTTCTGTAATCTTTGATAGGTGGATTTAGAGAGGTCGCCATGGCAGTATCTTTAAAGGATAAGGTTGTCCTGATCACAGGTGCGTCATCCGGGTTTGGCGCGAGCGCAGCCCTGTTATTCGCGCAGGAAGGCGCATCGGTTGTGCTGGCAGCACGCCGGATTAACCGATTGCAAGACCTGGCGGAGAAAATCCAGGCGCAGGGGGGTGAGGCGATGGCCGTGCCTGTGGATATTTCTGAGCGGACAGAAATTGAAGCGATGATAGAAACTGTTTTTGAGATATACGACCATGTCGATATCCTGTTTAATAATGCTGGCTTTGGCCGGCTTGATTTTCTTGAGAACCTGAGCTCCCGTCGTGATATTGAAATGCAGGTGGCAATTAATCTGGTCGGCACCATCCAGGTAACCCGTGCCGTTCTGCCTCACATGATCGAGCGTCGACAGGGGCACATTATTAACATGTCCTCGGTGGCTGGTTTTATCGCGGTGCCGACCTATTCAATTTATGCAGCCACCAAATTTGGCATGCGCGGATTCACCGAGGCACTGCGTCGCGAGGCTGCCCCCTTTGGCATCCAAGTATCCGGGATTTATCCCGGACCGGCGGCAACCGAGTTTGGTCAGCATACCGGTGCTGCCAGCTTTAAAAAGGATTTCAAAGTGCCGGGATGGACGATGATGACCTCAGAGAATGTTGCGCGCAAGGTTGTGCAGGTTGCCAAACACCCGCGCCGTACAGTGGTCTTGCCGTGGTGGTTCCACCCAATCATCTGGGCAAATTATATTTTCCCGGCCATCACGGACTGGGTGATCCAGAAAAACTTCACCGAAAAGTATCACATTCCCGGTGCGCCACCTGCCACTCCGCCGGAGGAGAATACGCCGGCTTCGACGGTTGAAGACTCGCCGACCATCCCACCGGAATTCTAAAAACCAAAGATCTGACAGGTTTTCCAACCCGGTCAGGTCCCTTGATTTCATGGAGAGCACATGTCCCCCAGACTGGATAAACTTTACGCTGAACTAAAAAAAGCCGGGATGGATGCCGTCGCATTAAATCCCGGACCGACCCTTTCTTACCTGTCCGGCCTGCGTTTCCACCTGATGGAGCGCCCGGTGGTGATGCTTTTTGCACCCGGTCAAACTCCCGCGATCATATTACCCGAATTGGAAATGCAGAAAGTAAAACAGCTTCCCTACCCCGTCCAGGCGTTTGCTTATGGAGAAACCCCCTCAACCTGGGATGAGTCTTTTAAAAAGGCAGCCAAGGCTCTTGATCTGGATGGGAAACAGATTGGCGTGGAACCGAGGGCGATGCGCCTGCTGGAATTCCGGCATATGAAATCGGGCGCGCCGGAGGCAGATTACCCGGATGCGTCTGCGGCGCTGGCTGCGCTCCGCATCTGCAAAGACGCTGATGAAATCACCCGTATGCGGCGTGCCGTCAAGATTGCCCAGGAGGGTCTTGAAGCGACTCTTCCGCTTATCAAGGTTGGCGTGACTGAAAAGGAAATTGCCAACGAGCTAGTCACTCAACTCCTGCGTCTCGGCTCTGAACCCGAAATGCCTTTCAGCCCCATCGTCAGCAGCGGGCCGAACAGCGCCAATCCGCATGCCTCGCCGACCGAAAGAAAACTCCAGGTGGGCGACCTGCTTGTAGTGGACTGGGGTGCGACATACGAGGGTTACATCTCCGATCTCACCCGAACGTTTGCTGTCGGTGATGTCGCCGCGGAATATCAGAAAATCCACAAGATCGTGCAGGAGGCCAACGCCGCCGGGCGTGCTGCGGGCAGGCCGGGCGCACCTTGCGCGGACGTGGACAAAGCCGCCCGAAAAGTCATCGAAGACGCGGGTTATGGAGTCTACTTCACCCATCGCACCGGACACGGCATCGGAATGGAAGGCCACGAAGACCCGTATATGCGCGGCGACAACATGCAACTGCTCGAACCCGGCATGGCCTACACGGTCGAACCGGGCATTTATCTCACCAACCGCAACGGCGTGCGCATCGAAGACAACATGATCGTCACTGAAACGGGAGTCGAATCCCTGAGCGATATGCCGCGTGAAATCAGGGTGATAGGATAAAGATGAGTGGGGCGGATGGCTGTTCACCCTACTTATAATGGGAAGGATAAAGATATGCTGGGCAATGTCTATCTTTATGACCCGGTCTTCGGCTGGTGCAATCTCATTGTGACATTGCGTATCGGTATCTACCACGACCAGCTCCACTTTGATGACGTCCTTAAACTAATCCAAACCATCGAAAGATAAACATGCAGATTTCCCCCTTCAAACTCGAACGCTTCTTTGCCCGTTACGAGTTCACCGCGCGCTACCTGCTGTGCAGTTCGGACTGCGAGTCTCTTTCCGTCGGTGATCTGCTTGCGCTCGAACCCGGTGCTGAAGAAGCAATGCGCCGAAACTGGCTGGGTTACACCGAATCGCTCGGTTCGCCTTCCCTGCGGAAAGAGATCGCTCGCATCTACTCTTCCATAGCGCCCGACGAGGTGCTCGTCTTCAGTGGCGCTGAGGAAGCCATTTTCCTGTTCATGCTGGCTGCGCTCAATGCAGGCGACCATCTCATCGTACACTGGCCATGTTATCAATCGTTGTTCGAAGTGGCGAAGAGCATCGGTGCGGAGGTCTCACTCTGGGAGGCGCGCGCCGAAAGGGGCTGGGCACTCGATCTCGATGAACTCAAGCGCCTTGTCAGGCCGGACACGCGCGCAGTCATTGTCAACATGCCGCACAATCCCACTGGTTACCTGATGTCACGATCTGACTTTGAGGGATTGAATCGATTCACACAGGAGCGCGGTCTGCTCCTCTTCTGCGATGAGGTCTATCGCGAGCTGGAATATGATCCCGCCGACCGACTCCCGGCTGCATGCGACATGAATCCGAACGCCATCTCGCTGGGAGTGATGTCCAAAACCTACGGACTCGCGGGCCTGCGTATCGGATGGATCGCCACACACCACGCAGAACTCTTCCAGCACATCGCCGCGCTCAAGGATTACACCACCATTTGCAACAGCGCGCCAAGTGAACTCCTTTCCGAAATTGCGTTGCGGCATCGCGACCAACTTGCCGCGCGCAACCTGCAGATCATAAAAAGTAATCTCCTTTTACTCGATGGTTTCTTCACGCGCCATCCGAATCGCTTCAAATGGATCCGCCCCAAAGCGGGATCGATTGCTTTCCCACGACTGCTTGACGGCGATATCGAATCTTTCTGTGATGAACTCGTCCAGGAGAGCGGTGTGCTGCTTCTGCCTGGTACGCTGTATGACCATCCGGGCAATCATTTCCGTGTCGGTTTCGCGCGAAAGAACATGCCCGAGGGACTCACACAATTAGAAAAATTCCTAAGGGGATAATTGAATGATGAAACTTTCCAAGCTTGCCTTCTTATAAATAAAGGAGTGAGAGCCCACAGGAGGCACGCGCATGACCTCTTACTGTGATTACTGCAACACCCACCCGGAAGACACCTGTAACAAGGATTACCACGACCGCGAATACGGTTTCCCACTCGCAGACGACAACCTCCTCTTCGAGCGTTTGATGCTGGAGATCAATCAAGCCGGGTTATCATGGATCACGATCTTGAAGAAAAAGGACAATTTTCACCACGCATATAATGGCTTCGATGTGGACACCGTCGCGGGCTACAATGAAAAAGACCGTGCCCGTCTGCTGGGGGATGCCGGCATCATCCGCAACCGGTTGAAGGTCAATGCGGTCATCGAGAACGCGCGCTGCATCCAGTCACTGCAGGGAGAGTACGGTTCCTTCCGGGGCTGGCTGGATGCCCACCATCCCATGACCTCGGACAATTGGTCAAAACTGTTCAAGAAGACTTTCCTCTTCACCGGTGGGGAAATTGTCCGCGAATTTCTGGTCAGCACCGGCTATCTGCGAGGTGCGCACGATACAGATTGCCCGATATACTCTGTCGTTAAAAAGAAAAATCCACCCTGGATGAAATCCTCCTGAGATCAAGAGCACGGTATTCCCTGCCGTGCTCTTTTTATCGTTATATAATAAACACATGTCCCAAATCATGCACACCGCAGAACCCTTTTTCTTCCCCGGAAAATCTCCCGTGGGAGTATTGCTCACTCATGGATTCACCGGCACGCCCAAGGAAATGCGCTGGATGGGGGAGTATCTGACCCGTGAATATGGATTCACAACAATGGGAATCCGTTTAACTGGGCATGCTACCCGCCCTGAAGATATGATCCGCGCCCGTTATACCGACTGGCAAGCCTCGGTGGAGGACGGTTTCCACCTGCTCTCAGGTGCCTCAAAAAGCATCTACCTGTGCGGGCTCTCGATGGGCGGCATCCTGTCGCTCTATTCCGCTTCCAGGCTGCCAGTAAGGGGCGTTGTGGCAATGTCCACACCTTACAAACTGCCGGAAGACTCACGTCTAAAATACATTGGGCTTCTCAGCAAGGTCCAGCCTTATATGCCCAAAAGCAAAGAGGATGGCACCGGCTGGTTCGGAGACGCCTGGAAAGGCTATCATGTCTCCTATCCGAAGAACCCGGTGCGTTCGATTGCTGAGGTCAATCAGCTCATGGCCGAAATGCGCGCTTCGCTGCCTGAAATCAAAGTGCCCGTGTTGCTCATCCATTCGCGAAATGACGAGTACGTCGTCAAAGACAGCATGGAGCAGATTTACGAAAGCCTGGGTACTGCAGATAAGCAGATGATGTGGGTCGAAGGCGCAGGGCACGTCATTACGGAGGAACCCATCCGCGAGCAGGTGTTCAAAGCAACTGCCGGGTTCATTAATCGGGTCGAAGGGTTGGCATGACCTCCGACCTGTTGCTGATAGGGCTTTCGCTCCTGACCTGGGGGCTGGGAGAGGGGGCTTTCTTCTATTTTCAGCCGATCTACCTCCAACAACTTGGCGCAGATCCGGTGCAAATCGGTTTCATCTTGGGCGTGGCAGGTATAGCAATGACTGTAGCCCACATCCCGGCTGGATACCTGGCTGATCGGATCGGGCGGAGACCTTTGTTGGTCGTGGCGTGGTGTATGGGCGTTTTATCCGCATCGTTGATGGCATTGGCTACCTCGCTGCCGGTCTTTGTTGCCGGGTTACTGCTTTATGGCATAACCGCATTCGTTGTGTCCCCGCTCAACAGCTATGTCACCGCTGCGCGTGGAAAATTCAACGTCGGGCGTGCCATCACTTTGACATCTGCGATGTATAACACAGGCGCGGTCGCTGGTCCGCTGCTCGGCGGGTTCATTGGCGCACAATATGGATTGCGTTATATTTATTTTTTCGCGGCAGGGGTGTTCGTGGTTTCCACCATTATCATCCTGTTCATTCATCCCCAACCGCGCGAACACCACGACCCTGAAAATCCGCCGGTTAATCTGCTTGCCAATCAGCGATATCTGGGTTTTATGGTAATCGCCTTCATCAGCATGTTCGCCACTTATTTGCCTCAGCCACTCACACCCAACTTCCTGCAGAACCAGCGCGTAATTTCCATTGTTCAGATCGGTCAGATCGGAGCCATCAGCAGTTTTGGCAATGTGGTGCTCAATTTGACCCTCGGGCAGCTTGATGCGCGGCTTGGTTTTCTACTCGGGCAGGCAGCCGTCGCACTCTTCACCTTGTTCATCTGGCGGGGGACCGGGTTTTTGTGGTATGCCGCAGGCTACTTTCTACTGGGTGGTTTCCGCGTTTCTCGCGTACTGGTCACTGCACAGGTGCGCGGCCTTGTCCACGGCGCGCAAATGGGTCTGGCTTATGGCATGACGGAGACCATCAACGCCCTGCCAGCCATCCTCGCCCCACCCATTGCCGGCTTGATCTATAACCAGAACCCTGAGATAATCTACCCCATCGCGTTTGTGATTATCACCATGAGTATCCTAATCAGCTGGAGGTTTGCTCCCCGTGCTCTCACCCCGCCGGGTCCCCCCGCTATCGATGATTTTTCTGCTCCTGGATTTCCTGACTAAGCCACTATGATCGAGATTGTCACGTTCACCCTCGGACCTGTCCAGACCAACGCCTACCTTGTCGCTGATAATGAAAGCTGGGAGGCAGCCGTTATTGACCCCGCCTGGGATGGGGATGTCATCCTGGCTGCTGCGCAAAAACGTCACTGGCGGATTGCTCATCTCTGGTACACGCATGCCCACTTTGACCATATCGGCGGCGCTGCAGCTATCGCGGATGCGCTCAATCCTCTACCTTTAGTGGCATTGCACCCCGGCGACCACACCCTGTGGCGCGCTGAAGGTGGTGCGCCGCTCTTCGGTTTCAAGATCGATCCCGGTCCGGAACCTGGCATCGATTTTAAGCACGGGCAGCTCTTACGGCTGGGAAAGGTGGTATTCGAAGTGCGCCATACTCCCGGGCATACCCCCGGGCACGTGGTCTTATACTGCGCTGAAGCGGGTGTCTGTTTCTGTGGAGACCTGATTTTTCAGGATAGTGTCGGGCGGACAGATCTTCCCGGCGGTGATACACGCCAGCTGGTCGAAAGCATTCGTACGCAGATCTTCACTTTGCCCGATGACACCAGGCTTTTGTCCGGTCATGGTCCTGAAACGACGGTCGGATATGAGAAAAAATACAATCCATTTGTAAACTGGCTTTGACTTTATTGGAGAAGAAATTAAAAAGACCGAGGAAATCTCTCTTCCTCGGTCTTTTTAATCTTGGCGGAAATTCTTATTTGGCGTAATCCACGGCGCGCGTCTCGCGGATGACCGTGATGCGGATCTGGCCGGGATACTGCATGGTTTCCTCGATCTTCTTGGCGATATCACGGGCCAGCCGGGTGGCATCCAGATCGTCGATCTCTTCAGGCTTGACGATGATGCGGACTTCACGCCCTGCCTGGATGGCGTATGACTGGGAGACGCCTTTGAATGATGTCGCCACATCCTCCAGGGTGCGGATGCGTTTTATGTAGGCTTCCAGGTCTTCGCGGCGCGCCCCGGGACGCGCGCCTGAGATGGCGTCCGCCGACTCGGCAATGACGGCTTCCACTGATTCCTGCTCGACTTCATGGTGGTGTGAGGCGATAGCGTTCACCACCAGCGGGTTCACACCGAAGCGCTTGCAGAATTCTGCCCCGAGTTGGGCATGCGTCCCTTCCTGGTTGTGGTCCATTGCCTTGCCGATGTCGTGCAGGAAACCACCCTGTTTGGCGAGGTCCACATTGGCACCCAGTTCAGAGGCAAGGATGCTTGCCAGGCGTGCCACTTCCACGGCGTGCGCAAGCTGGTTCTGCCCGTACGAGGTGCGGAAGCGCAGGCGTCCCATTGTGCGCAGGACTTCAGGATGCAAGCCGGCAATGCCTGCATCGAAGGCAGCCTGCTCGCCGGCTTCAGCAATGATTTTATCCACCGCTTTGGTTTCGTCTTCGATCACTTTTTCAATATGTGCGGGGTGAATGCGGCCATCCAGGGTCAGTCGGGTGAGCGCGCGGCGGGCAATCTCACGTCGCACCGAGTCAAAACAGGAAATGGTCACCGATTCGGGCGTGTCGTCCACGATCACATCCACACCGGCAGCCTGCTCAAATGCGCGGATGTTGCGCCCGTTACGCCCTACAATGCGTCCCTTCATCTCATCATTGGGAAGTGGAACAACGGAGGAGGTCACTTCGGCGACATGCTCCGAGGCGACCCGTTGGATCGCGTCAGCGATCAACATGCGGGCACGCTTTTCGCCCTCCTCTTTGGCTTCCAGTTCAATCTGGCGGATGATGCGCGCCATATCACCACGGGCTTCCTTCTCAACTTCATTGAGCAAAATCTGGCGTGCGTCATCCTTGCCCATTTCAGCAATTTGCTGGAGTTTTTCCATTTCCTGGTCGTAGAGTTTTTCGATCTCGTTCGCGCGACGGTCGACGGTACTTTGCCTCTTGTTGAGCGCTTGTTCGCGCTGATCGATTTTCTCGAAGCGTGAGTCCAGCTCCGTCCGCCGTTTGTTCAAGCGGTCTTCTTCCTTGTTTTGCTCCGCCCTGCGGCGGGTAATCTCATCTTCCGCGGCCTTGACAATTCTTAAAGCATTGTCCCGGGCGTCCAATTCTGTCTTCTGCGCTTTGTCATGCGCGGCTTGAATAATGTCATTTGCCCTGGTTTTTAAATTGGACTGGCGTTTTTCATTCTGGTAGCGAAAGATGAAATAACCGAGAGCGAAGCCAACTGCCAGGTCCAGCACTGCAATCAGAATATAACCAATGATGTTCATGTCAAATCCTCGTCTTCATAGTTTGCCACCTGGTCGTGCGTTTCTTCCCATACCTGCCGGGTCACCGGAATAATCACATCGAACCCGAAGCTGCGTCTTCCCAGAAACCCGCTTAGTTTTTGACGAAACTCAGCCCACTCGAGCCCCTTGAGTTTGCGGGCATATTTCTGTGCGGCTTTCAGAGCCAGGGCTTCCTCATCTATGTTTTCATCCAATACATCCTGGATGACGGCATCAGCCAGCCCCTTCTGGCGGAGTTCCATGGCGAGTGCGCGTTTGCCTTTTGGACGGAAGGCGCTGCGGTTTTCCACCCATTCCCTGGCGAAATTTCCATCACCCAGCAGGTTCTCCTGTTCCAGCCTGTTTAACGTGTCCTCGATCACCCCGGCTGGTATCTCGTGCTTCTGGAGGTTCTTCCGGACCTCCTCAACGGAGCGCGGGCGGTAGCCCAGGAAGTGCAAGGCCTTCTGCATTGCCATTTCACGCGCATCAGCCTCTTGCAGGGTGGCGATTTTCTCATCGCTGAGCTGCTGCCCGGCTTTCATCCAAACGGCGACAATCCTGTTGAGACCGAAAGCAAACTGGTCATCAAGGTAAATATTGACCCGGTTAGGATTTTTCTTCTGCACTTCGATCGCAGTGATCGTGCGCACCTTGCTCCGCTTCTCGCCGCCGGAACCAAAATGGCGGATGGGATTAAAAACACACAGCCTAGAGCCTGCCTAAGGCTTCACGGCTGTGCAGAAATTACTACGGGTAGATTCTTTCCTATCACCCAATGACCCGGGTTCGGAAAGATAGACCTAATCGGGCGACTGGTCAAGCCGCCGCAAACACATCAATCAAGTCTCGAAGTCGGTTCTCACTAATATTTCCGTCCGTATAACAACTGACAATTTCTCGGACTTGGTATCCGTTGACTTCAAATTTTTACCTGTAGAAATGTACGACAGGTGCGTACCGATTTCCAGTTATAACAGCCATGTCACCGCGGTTGCAGGCGGTGGTTGAATATTCAAACTTGTTACAATTATACATGAAATCAACAAAATAGGTCAGTAATGCAAGCTTTTCATGAAAGAATAAACGCCCGGTCAGGCGTCTATTTTCATTTTCAATCGGAATCCGACTCTTCGTCGGCCTGCTCTGCAACATGCGGCTCCGGCTTGCGCCGCGGCCGCGGGGGTTCTGCGACAGGTTCCGGTGCGATGGCGATTTTAAGCACCTGGTCCATATGATTGACCGGGATGATCTTCAGGTCGTGCTGCACTTTCTTTGGCACATCCACTAGGTCCTTGACGTTTTTCTCCGGGATGATGACCACTTTGATGCCGGCTCGATAGGCGGCCAGGACTTTTTCCTTCACTCCGCCGATGGGCAAGACCCGTCCACGCAGAGTGATTTCACCGGTCATGGCGACGTCTTTATAGACAGGCCGGCCGGTGAACGCGGAGATAAGCGCGGTGGTCATGGTGATACCTGCGCTCGGACCTTCCTTTGGGACGGCGGTTTCCGGAAGGTGCATGTGGATATCCATCCGTTCGAACACCTCTGCATCAATACCGAGCAATGATGACCGTGATTTGATATAGGTCAGCGCTGCCTGGGCAGATTCCTGCATCACGTCCCCAACCTGGCCGGTGATCTGCATGTTTCCTTTGCCTTCCAGGATGGCGATTTCAATGAACATGATCTCGCCACCGTTTTCGGTCCAGGCCATCCCTGTGGCCACACCGACCTCATCCTGGCGTTCAGCCTGTGTCTCAAAATACTGCGGCGGGCCGAGAAATTTCTCGATCATGTTCGGGGTGACAAGTGCGGGATATTGCTTGCCCTCGGCTTTCCAGCGGGCGACTTTACGGCATACCTTGCTGATCTCGCGCTCAAAATTGCGCACCCCGGCTTCGAAGGTATACGAGCGGATGATCTTCTTCAAAGTATCTGTCGCAAAGCGCAGGCCGTTTTCATGTAACCCGGTTTCTTCCACCTGACGCGGGATCAGGTACTTCTCCGCGATGACCAGTTTCTCCTCCTCGATATAACCCGGGAATTCGATCACTTCCAGCCGGTCGAGCAGGGCGGGTGGAATGGTTGCCAGTGTGTTGGCAGTCGTGATGAACATGACTGTTGACAAGTTAAACGACAGCTCGAGGTAATGGTCGCTGAAGGAGTTGTTTTGCTCGGGGTCAAGCACTTCCAGTAACGCGGAGGAGGGGTCCCCGCGGAAGTCGTTGCCTAGCTTGTCGATTTCATCCAGCATAAAGACCGGGTTGGAGGTGCCCGCTTTCTTCATGGTCTGGATGACACGTCCTGGCAGGGCGCCGATATAGGTGCGCCGGTGGCCGCGGATTTCTGCCTCGTCGCGCACCCCGCCCAGTGAAATCCGGACGAACTTGCGCCCCAGCGCGTCTGCGATCGAGCGCCCGAGGGAAGTCTTACCCGTCCCAGGCGGACCCACGAAGCATAAAATCGGCTGGCGCTCTTTTTTGGGTTTAAGCGAACGCACAGCAATATATTCAAGGATGCGTTCCTTGGCTTTCTTCAGCCCGTAATGGTCCCGGTCCAGAACGCCGGCGGCATGTCGCACATCCAGGTTGTCTTCGGTGGCATTCTGCCAGGGGAGGTCCAGGATCCAATCCAGGTAGGTGCGGATGATCCCCACTTCGGGAGCCATGGGCGGCATCTGGTTGAGACGTTCCAATTCCTTTAGCGCGACGGTCCGGGCTTCCTCCGGCAGTTTTGCCTTCTGAATTTTTTCGCGCAGGTCGAGAATGTCCCGGGTGAAGATATCGCCTTCCCCCAGCTCATTCTGGATCTGCTTCATCTGTTCGCGCAGGTAGAACTCGCGCTGACTTCTATCCACCTCGCTTTGCACGCGGGTGTGGATTTCTTCTTCCATTTCAAGGACATCAAGCTCGTCCGCCAGCAATTTCGTGATCCGTTTAAGCCGTTCGCGCGGCGTGGGCAAAAGCAACAACGCCAGCTTTTCGTTGTAAGGGATGCTGACCGTCGTCGCCACCATGTCCGCCAGCCAGCCCGGCTCGGAGATGTTCAGCGCAAACAGGTGGGCTTCCTCAGGGATGGAGCGGTCCAGCTGGACGATGCGATCGAACTGGTCGAGCACGGTGCGCATCAGGGCTTGCGTCTGCTTGTCGCCGTGGGCAGGCTCGTAGATCACCCGGGCGCGAATCTTGATGACCGGTTCCATCCGCAGGAATTCCACGATCTCCACGCGCCGCCGTCCCTGCACCAGAGCGGAACTGCTGCCATCCGGCATGCTCAATAATCGCCCGACCGCCATCTCGACACCGATGGGCAAGAAATCCTCGGAGGTCGGCTCTTCCTGATCCGGGTCCTTTTGGGTCAGTCCGATCACTGTCTGATTATTGGTCTGTGATTCGTGAATGGCGCGCATGGTCGTTTCGCGAGACACGAATACCGGAGAAACCATATGCGGAAACACCACCAGATCGCGCAGGGGCATGACAAGCGCGACGATGCATCCATCCTCATCCGCCTCCATGGTGGGAATACGGTAGAGTTCTTCCGTACGCTGGCTGAGTGCCACGTTAAAATTTTCTTCTTCGTCGTTCCAATCGTTTTGATTCATCAGAAACCTGTATTATGAGCTTAATTTTTCCCAGGCCGTCATAACCTCGGCTGTGACAAACATACTTCCAGCGGACAGGACAATGCTACCATCTTTTGCAGATAAATCCAGTGCCCGCGCAAGCGCGGACTCGACGGGGGTGACGATTTCCGACTCAAGCCCGGCTTGGTCTGCAATTTTTTTTATATTCTCAGGTTCCAGGGCCCTCGGGTGGTCAGCCCTGGTCAATATCAATTTCCTTACTTTGTGTTTGATCGCATTGAACATACCAGGGAGATATTTGTCTTCTGATGCGCCGAAAATCAGGTAGACTGGGAGGTCCGGCAGATATTCATCGAGCGTCGCGGTCAATTTTTCGAAGGAGTCCTGGTTGTGGGCTGAATCAAAGACCACAGGCGGTTCCCGCCGGACGATCTCGAAGCGCGCCCGCCAGTGGACGGATGCAAATCCATCGCGGATGTGGCTGTTCAAAACATTAAACCCGCTCGCTTTCAATGCTGCAAAAGCGGTGGCAGCGTTCTCGAGTTGATGCGCCCCCAGCAAAGGGATGCCAAGCTCCAGGGGAAGATGGTCCTTTAACCAGACCTTCAGCACCTGTTCATCAAGTGAATGCTTGCCGGGCGAATAAAACACATCCCGGCCGACAAGTATCAGCGGCGCGGAGCGTTCCTCCGAAACGCGTTTGATTACTTCCAGCGCTTCATTCTTCTGCGGTGATGAGACCACCGGCCGCCCCGGCTTGATGATCCCCGCCTTTTCGCCGGCGATTTTTGCCAGGGTATCCCCGAGCACCAGCATGTGATCGTAGGAGAGCGAGGTGATGACTGCCACGTCGGGGGTGATCACGTTGGTGGCATCCAGCCGTCCGCCCAGCCCGACTTCGAAGACGGCAGCATTGGCGTTCCTGCGGGCAAAAAACAAAAAGCCAATGGCGGTGGTGATTTCAAAGGTGGTCAGGTATGGCAAATGCGCTACGGCCGGTTTGACCAGTTCAACCATCTCGACCAGTTCAGCATGTGAAATCGGCTCGCCGTCCACCTGAATACGCTCGGTGTAATCCCGCAAATGAGGGGAAGTGTATAGACCGGTGCGATAGCCTGCGGCATGCAACGCGCAGGCACACAGGGCTGAGGTCGAGCCTTTGCCCTTCGTTCCGGCGATCTGGATGACTGGGTAAGCGTTCTGCGGGTTGCCGAGTTCAGCCAGCAGGGCGACCATGCGCTCAAGGTTGAAATCCGCCTTGGCGAGTTCCGAGGCATGTTTCAGGCTATAATCGACAAAACTGTACAGGTAATCGAGCGCGTGGTTGTAGGCGGTTTCTGTATCCATTGGTCACCATTGTAATATGTGGCAATAGGTGATGCAAGAGGCATTGAAAACACCATTGACTTTGCCATCCAAAGGTCACCCATGGTCGGTGTTCTGACGATCCATTTACATTTACCGGGCTGCGCCTCCCTGAAAGAGAAGCGAGGCTGCATTAAACCGCTCATCGCCCGCCTGCACCGCGAGTTCAATATCTCCGTCGCGGAGATGGATTTGCAGGATGCATGGCAGGAAGCAGTCATTTCCTGCGGGATGGTGGGCAATGATTCCGCCCACCTGGAGCGTTCTCTGCAGACTGTCACCCGGTGGGTGGAGGGGAACTGGCCCGACGGGGACGTGGTCAAACAGAAAATCGAAATTATTGCATAAGGACAAGGCGTCTCCGGCGAAGGTTACCGGTCAGTCTAACAGGAGGATGATATGGATTTAGGATTGAAGGATAAACGGGCACTGGTCACCGGTGCGTCGCGCGGACTGGGATACGCCATCGCGAAGACCCTTGCCGCAGAAGGCTGCCAGGTCGCCATCAACAGCCGCAGCGTGGAGAAAATAAACACATCGGCTGAGCAGTTGGCGAAAGAAACCCGCGCCAGGGTGTTTGGGCTGGCGGGAGACGTCAGTGAACCCGGGGTGCCGGATGAACTGGTTTTGGCGGCTGCCGTAAAACTCGAAGGGCTCGATATCCTGGTCTGCAACGCGGGTGGACCGCCGCCCGGGGCTTTTGACTCTTTCGATGAGGCGACCTGGCAAAAAGCCATCAATCTGTCGTTCATGAGCCATGTGCGTTTGATCAAGGCAGCCCTGCCGTATCTGCGGAAATCAGGGGCAGCCAGCGTTCTGACGGTCACCTCCTACTCGGTCAAACAACCGATCCCCAACCTGGTGCTCTCCAATTCCGTCCGGGCAGCCACGGTGGGGTTGACCAAATCGCTGGCGCTGGAACTCGGCAGGGAGGGCATCCGCTTCAACTCGATCCTGCCAGCCTGGACGGAGACCGAGCGGGTCAGCGAACTCATGGCTGCGCGCGCCAAATCCAATGGCACGACTATTGAAGAAGAGATAGCCCGGCAGTCGAAGGAAAGCCCGCTGGGACGCATGGCTGCCCCGCAGGAATTCGCCAATGCTGCCGCCTTCTTAGTCTCGCCTGCTGCGTCCTACATCACCGGCGTGATGCTGACGGTGGATGGTGGAATGTATAAAGGTACGATGTGATGAAACAATGCCTGAGCTGCGATCGATCTGAGACCGATGTACCGTTGGTGACCCTTTCCTACCGCGAGGAGACGCTTTTCATTTGCCCGCAATGCCTGCCGGTGCTGATCCACAAGCCTCAGAATCTGGTGGGGAAACTTGAAGGCGCAGACCAGTTATCCCCGGTCGAGCATGAGGATGATTAACTCCAAAAGGTAATGAAGAAACTCACCTTTGTCAGCCGCACGTCGCTGCTGCTGGCCGCGTTCTTCTTCTTTGATAAGATCCTGGCTTTTACCCGCTCCCTGATCATTGCGCGGCGTTTCAGCCTGTCAGCAGAACTGGATGCGTTCAATGTTGCCAACAACCTGCCGGATTTGCTGTTCGCCCTCATTTCCGGCGGGGCATTTGCCATGGCGTTTATCCCCGTGCTGACCGAGCACATCACCCAAAAAGGACGCGACGAAACCTGGGCGTTATTCTCGCGCATCGGCAACCTGGCCTTTGTGGCGACCGCCTCGCTTGCGGTGGTGATCGCCTTGTTCGCGGACCAAATCGTCCGTTCGCAGGCCGGCATCGCGCCGGGATTTGGACCCGTACAACAGGAGCTTGTGGTGCAGTTGATGCGTTTCAACCTGATCGCCACAATAATTTTTTCAATCAGCGGATTGGTGATGGCAGGACTTCAAGCCAACCAGCATTTCCTGCTGCCGGCGATGGCCCCGATCATGTACAACGTGGGTCAAATCTTTGGCGTTCTTGTTCTGGCTCCCGTGTTTGGCGTCTATGGATTGGTCTACGGGGTGATCATCGGCGCTGTGCTCCATCTGGCTATCCAGATCCCCGGCCTTGTGAAGTATCAGTTCCACTGGACCCCGCAATTGACTCTCATGGACGAAGGCGTGCGCGAAGTGCTGAGCGTGGTTGGTCCGCGCCTGCTGACGATGTTTTTCATTCAATTGACCTTCATTGCCCGGGATAACTTTGCCTCCCGCCTCAACCAGGTGGGAGCCGTCTCGGCTCTGACCTATGGCTGGATGATCATGCAGGTGCCTGAGACACTGATCGGCACAGCGATTGCCACCGCACTCCTCCCCACCCTTGCCCAACTGTACACGCGAAATGAGAAGCTGGTTTTCAGGGATACGGTCGAAAGAGCCGTACGGGTGGTCATTGCGCTGACCTTACCGGTCGCAGTACTGTTGATGATTGGTTTACCGCCCCTCATCTCCTTTGCTTTCGGTTTTGACCAAAGCGGCACCGAAATGCTGACTCGAACTGCCCAGGTCTATTTGCTGGTATTGACCGGTTATGCCCTGCAGGAGATTCTGGCGCGCGCCTTCTATTCTCGAAAAGAAGCGGTTGTGCCTCTGCGTGGAGTGATCATCAGACTGGTGGTATACATTGCCATCGGTGCGTCGGTAGTCGCCTTCTTCCCGCAGTTGGGTGCGGCGGGCATCGCGCTGGCCGAGCTTTCCCTGACGGTGGAAGCGGTAGTCATGCTGGTCTGGTTAAACCGGCGGGTGGCGCCGCCCGTCATGGTACGGGGAGCGGTACTGCGAGGCGGGGCGGCAGCCCTCATCGGGGGCGCGGCAAGCTTTGGGCTGCTGATGTGGTTGCCACTGCCGGGAGTGGTGGCAGCCCTGGCAGCGATGACCACCGGCGGGATGGTTGCCATCCCCTTGATTCTTCCCTATTTACGGTTAATGCTCCGACTGTAGAGTGCGGTATAATATTTTGCCTATGACTGATACACAACCCGTTAATGTCTCAAAACCCTCCAACAAGACCACCCTGTGGATCGTGCTGGCAGCGATAATATTCGTGATTGCCGGCGTGCTGCTGGGGATCGTGGCAGGGATGAATGCCCGCAAACAGGCTGAACTCGCCCAGATCAAACAATCCCTCGGCGAGCAGTTCAACCTGGGCGTGCAGGAACTGAACGAGGGTCAGTACGACCGGGCGCGCCAGCGTTTTGAGTATGTATTGACCTACGATCCGAATTATCCGGGCGCGCAGGAAAAGCTGACCGAAGCGCTGGTGAAGCTTTCCGTGACGGCTACCCCACCCGCATCCCCGACGCCCGAGGTTTCGCCCACACCTGATCTGCGCGGTGTTGAGGAACTCTTCACCCAGGCACAGCAGAAACTTGCCGCCTCTGACTGGGATGGCGCGCAGACATTGCTCGACTCGCTCCGCAAGAAGAACCCTGATTATCAGACCATTCAGGTGGATGGGATGTATTACATCCTTCTGCGAAACCGCGGTGTGGACAAGATCCTCGTCCAGCACAACCTTGAAGGCGGCATCTACGACCTGACTTTATCCGAGCGCTTTGGCCCGCTCGATAACACCGCAGCCGGATTGCGAAATTTTTCCCGCCTCTATCTGACGGGATCCTCGCTGTGGGGCGTGGACTGGGAGAAGGTGGTTTATTATTTCCAGCAGCTGGCAGCCGCACTGCCCAACCTGACGGATAGCTCCGGTTACACGGCAGGACAGCGCTACTATCTCGGGCTGATTGAGTATGGCAAGGTGCTTTTATCCAAGGACCTGCCTTGTGATGCCCAAATCCAATTTGAACTGGCTTGGTCGATTGCGCCCACAAATGAACTCAGAAGCCTTAAGGATGATGCCACGGATCAGTGCAATGCCAGCAAGCCCCCCACGCCCGACCTTTCCACACCGACTCCGACCTTAACGCCTGAAGCAAGCACCCCGGAACCACCTACGGCTACGGCGGAACCTACGCCGACCGTTACTTCAACTCCGTAACAGGGAAGCCTACCTTGCAAGTCATGCCTGCCTGGGCGCTGACGCTCGTTTACTGGCTGCACCTCTCCGCGACGGTCGTCTGGCTGGGTAGTCTGGTCGGACTTTCATTACTGGTCATCCCGGCAGCTTCCAAAACGCTGGAAGCGAAGGACCAGATTTCCCTCCTGGATAACATCCAAACACGACTCGATTCGCTCAGCTGGTTCTGCCTGTTCCTGCTGGTAGCAACCGGGATGTTCCAGTTGAGTGCCAGCCCCAATTATCATGGTTTGCTCTGGGCGCAGAACAACTGGGAAAAAGCGATCCTGATCAAACACGGGCTGGTCATCACCATGGCGGCTGCCAGCGCGTTCATGTCCTGGGGGGTGATGCCAGCCATCCGAAGGGCAAAAATCCGTTTCCTTCGTACCGGTGACGAGAAAGAACTGGTCTCCCTGCGCAAGCGCGAACGGTTTTTGTTGCGCCTGAACCTGGTCCTAGCAGCGCTCGTCCTGCTGGCAACAGCGGCTGCCAGAGCTTCCTGACCCAAAATCCCCTCCAGGCGAGGGGATTTCTATTTTCTTTATTCCTGTTGCAATGGACGGGCGGGAGTGGGTGGCTCAAGGCTGCCATCCATGTAATAATGGATGACCTGCCGGCTGGGAAAATCCTGCGCGAGTGCCGCATCGATCTCATCCCCGCGGGAATAAGCAAAAATGAAGGGGGTTGTCAGCCATGGGTCCTCCAGTTCGGTCAACGCGCCATACTCGCGCCACTCCAGCCGGGGGTGGACTATCACCAAAGCGGGAGTCATTTGCTGAGCTTGAGGTGTAAGGAACGGCGCAAGTAATTCCCTGCGAACCCCGAACAGGCCGCGCATCTCACCCAGCCGCGCAGGCAGAAAGAAGAGAAGGTTATAACCGGTCAGGCAAATGAACAGGGCGCATGTGCTCCATTTCAACACCCGGCTGTTGCCGGCCAGCCAGAATATCCCTGCCGCGCTCAACAGTGTGATGCTGTGAAAACCCTCATAGTAGTAGCGCGGACCATACACCCAGGCACCCACCCAGTAAAGCATGTAGACAGCCACCAGGCTCCAATAGACGCTCCCTGCCAGCCACGCGGCGCGGTTCTTGCGTGCCGCCCAGACGCCAAACGGCAGGAACAGCCAGGAGATCGATCCCCAACCGAACAGGTCGCGCCAGCCGGCATTTAGGCTGATCTTGACGTTGTCCCAGGCATGTCTCAGGTTGTGCCCATCCACTGCCGTGCCTATGCCCGGACCAAATCCGAGACGGTCATAATCCCACCATAAGATATAGGGATTCAAATGCGGATTTCCGGTGACGGCATACTGCCACAGGAAGAGCAAGAACACCACCCCCAGGGCGATGCCCCCGATGCCGATGACCCGCAAACGGTCGGCTCGCGCGCCGCGCAGGAGGATGACCATCCCGTGGATGAAAAACGGTAATGCCACACCAATGCCGGTCAACGGCCGGGTCAGTGCCAGCAGGCCGAGCGCCAGGCCGGCGACCAGCATTGTCATACTTTTTGGGATGCGAGGTGGATGGTCCCCTTCAGGTTGTGAAAGGAAAGTATCCAGCCATGCCAGCGCAAATGCCGCACTCAGGACGTACGACCACGGATGGGAGAGCAGCGTCCCTGAATTGATAAGGAAAAAGGGGGAGGTCAGCGTGAGGAACGAAGCCAGTAAACCAATGCCTGTATTGAAGACCTTCTGCCCGAGACGGTAGGTCAGCCAGATGCCCAGTCCCGCCAGCAACGGGTTGACCCAGGCACGTGCATTGAGCCATTCTCCGAAGGCAAGCACCACGGGCCAGACCGGCGGGTACTTGCCGAAACGCTGCCCGTTGTAATCCACCACAAAGGGGATCAGGATGCTGCGGGGGTGTTCCGGTGAAGAAATGGAGAGCTGTCCCTTCGCGGCGACCTGTGCCTGCCAGATGTATGCCCATTCATCTTCCAGGTGCGGGAGGCGCTCGAAGATTCCATCCGCAACCAGATAAGCCGCGAAGACGGCCAGCAGGCTCAGGGTGAGGGCGATCCAGTCTGTCCGTCGCATTTCATGGTTGGACGCCGAGATTTTGAAGCGCGTCGATCCCCGGGGTAAAGTTTGGGTTAAGGTAAACCGTCTGCCTGAAATCGGCGATGGCGGCAGCGGTGTCTCCCAATGCCTGTTCTGCCATACCGCGCCAGTAGATGCTCTCTTCCAACCCCTTATCGCTGACGGAGTCGAGGGTCAGATTGGCCAGGTTGATGACATCCTGGTAGCGCCCGGTGTAGTAATACGCCTTGTAAGGACCGGTCTGGTACCACATCATGCGGTAGGGACGCTGTTTGTCGTCATTGCCCAGGCCGGCGTAGATTTCAAAAGCTTGATCGTACGCCTGGGCGGCTTCTGCGTACTGGGTCAGGTTGACATGGCTGGTGCCTTTGTTAAACCAGGCAAAGAAACCATCCATCCCGTTGAGTGATTGGACTTCGTCGTTGGCGATGTCGAGCGCGTGCTGGTTCGCCCAGGCGGGATCACTCCAATCTGCCAGCAAGTTGAATATGTCCGCTTCTTTATCGGGGGGGTAGACGAGCATGAATAGATAATCAAAAGAGCGCCAGCCATGGTTGAAATCTTCGTATTTGATCTCACGGTTCTTACCGCTGGTATCCTTGGGCGGGTACGAATCTTGATAGATAAAAACGCCCTTGTCATCGTCGTAGCCGGTGAGGAAGGAGTAATGTCCCATCCAGGCAATCTTGCCGGTGTAATCACGCTCGTAATAGCCTTTTTCGATCAGCACCGGGAAGCCGGAAGCCAGCAGGCGTTTGACCAGCTCCATGTCGCCCCCGTAGCGGACGACGACGTTATATTCAGTGTTGTCGATGACAAAGTTCGCCATTTCATAGGGCATGACATTCTTGTCCGTCTTGCCGCGGTCAATAAAGGTCTTGTCAGGCTCGTTGGCGCCCGGTTTGATGACCTTGGCGATGTCATCGCGGTTGCCCTTCCAGCCCCAGAAGTTAAGTGCCATGGCGAGGTTGGCAGGCCCGCAATAGTTCCAGCGGTTGAACTGGTCCACATACACCACGCCCGGCAGGGATACGGCTTTTGGCAGCGGGATGGAGGTTATGGTGGGTTTTTCAACCGGCGCAAAGGTGGGTGTCGGTCCCGGCTTCGTCTGTGTCGGGAGGGGGGTTGGCATGGCAGTCGCGGTGGAAACTGCGGTGACCGGGGTCTTCTGGACGGGGACAAAGACCGCCTCATCAGGCGGGTTGAGCCAGTACTTGATCTGCGTGCGCAAATTGTCCACTCGCCAGGAAAGGCGCGAATGGACCGGCGGCAGGAAGTATATTCCCACAGCCAGCAGTAGGCAAATAATGGAAACAATCGGGATCAGGATAACGCTTTTTCGCATGCGGGTGATTATAACTTACGATATGGATCGTACCACGCTGAGCCATCATGCCGGCGCAGGCCAGGGGATGAGATTCTATCCGGGTTTTTCAGACCCGCGCACATAGAAAAAAACGATAAAATTGACGCCATGCGATGGATCTATATTTCCCCCCACTATGATGATGGTGTATTGTCCTGCGGCGGGCTGATTTATGAGCAAACCCGCCATGGATTCCCAGTTGAGATCTGGACAGTCTGCGCGGGTTTTCCGCCCAAGGATCGCCCGCTCTCCGACCTGGCACTTCGTATTCACCATCGCTGGAAGACGAAGTCCGGGCGCGGAACGATTATTTTGCGCCGTAAAGAGGACAGAGCCGCCGCGGCGGTGGTCGGCGCGACGGTAAGGCATTTCGCTTTTCCCGATTGCATTTATCGCTGGTCGACTAATGGCGTGCCGCTCTACTCGGAAGACGTTTTCGACCCGCCGCATCCCGAGGACGCCGGTCTACCGGAATTGATCGCCCTCATGCTCCAGCGCGGACTGCGCAGGACGGACGTGCTGGTATCCCCCCTGTCGGTGGGGCACCACGTTGACCATGTGCTGACCAGGCTCGGGGTGGAACAGACCGGAGGCTCTCTCCTCTATTACGCCGATACCCCGTATTTCCTGAACCATCCTGATGAACTGGAACCCGCTTCGAGAGGCATGTCCAGTAAACCGTTTCCCATATCCAGACCCGGATTAAACGCCTGGT
>JBGPQJ010000005.1:0-41698 GCA_041488995.1 Anaerolineae bacterium | reverse complement strand
GTCCACAACGCGCGCTATTGGCGGGCGCCTTGGCCAGTCGCCAGACTTGAGCGCCAGCAGGCCGGCCCGTGAGTTGAGAATCGGCAGCCCGGCCCGGATGCAGTCGAGGAGCCGGTTAACGATCGGCGCGCGCTCCTCGGCGGTTAGGAATAGCTCGTCGCGCCCGTAGTAAGGCGTGTGGAAGTAGAACATGACACCGATGATGGGGAATTTCGTTTCATCCACCCACTGCAGGAACGGCTCGACGCCCTCCGCGGTGTTGCGGTCAATCACGTAGATGACGGCGACCTTGGGGTGCGAACCCGTGCGAACGGCGTGTTCGACCTGATGAAAGTGATTGCCGCGCCGCATATCAAAGGTGCCAGGCAACCCATCCATACTGACCCAGACGAGATCAGCCGAGGTTTCGAGTCCAAGCAGGCCGTTGGTGTAAACATGCACGTGGAAGAAACCAATCCGTTTCGCCTCGGCAACCGCGTCCTTGAGTGTGTGGTCTGCGTCGCGCCACAGCATGGGTTCCCCGCCGCTGAAGTACAGCTCGCGGAACCCGCGGCTCCACGCGTCCTGCATCGCGGTGACCAGTTGATCCCAGGTCATATCGGGACGGCCGGTATTGGAGACGTGACAGCCGCGGCAGGCAAGGTTGCAACGATCCGTCACCGCGACGCCATAGATGAGCGGTTCCGGGCGTTGCAGCACTACAAAGCGCCACACGAACGCGGCGTAGAAACGGAGCCGACCCCATAGGGTTCTTCGAGACCTATGGAAATCTTCTCGCGTCTCGTCTTTGGGAAGGTATTGTGGTTTCAGTGCATCAGGCATGGATACTTCAGTTACTTTATCGCGGCGGGCTAATTCGTGTTTATACGGCCTGCATAATAGATTATCGACCGCCCATACAATATCCTAAATTTATATTCCATTATACGGCTAATGCGATGACCAGATCACACTTACATTGGCTGGCGCATCGCGCGCGCACTCCTCAGCCACAGGAGAGTGAATCAAAAGGCTCCGCGGAAAAAATCCACAGAGCCTCCTTAAAGTCTCAGGTTACCACCATCCTGGATCAAGTGGCGTTAATTTCACCCTTGCGCTGGTTGGTGTAGTTCTGCATCCGGTCCAGCTCGTTGATCCGGCCGATCGTGACGGCGTCGGTGGAAGACGAGGCCGGTCCAATCTCCGTCCTGCGCTGGGCGAGGTAATTCTGCATCTTATCCAGCTCGTTAAGACGGGCTTCCTTTTCCGGGTCGGTGGGAGCCGGCGGGGTTACGTGGGCGTATTCGAAAAGCTGGGCTACCGTCCCGTTGAAGTAGTTGACATCCACCTGCTTGCTCTCGCAGCCGTATTTCACCCCGTCGCCTTTGTCCGAGAATTGCCAGAAGAGCCATTGGGCAAAAGGTTGGGACAGCTTGGGGTTATCAGGCACATTCTGGTAATAATACTGAGCCCACCACACCGGGTACTGCAGCCAGTATTGATCGGCGGAACCATACTGGTTCCAGAAACCCTGGCCGGTATACACGATGCAGCGCACCCCGCTCAGCGTAAAGAACGATTCCAGGAAATTCTTGAACGCCTGCCTCACCGTCCCAGCCGGCAATCCACCCGCGTCTTCGTAGTCGCAGACAGGCGGCAGATTATATTTCAGGTTTTTCACAATACCCCAAAAGAAAACCGCCTGATCGATCGCCCATTGGGTGGCGGTCTTGTTGGAGGGTTTATGTTTGAAATCCAGGTAATGATAAACGCTGCGCAGGATCCCTGCATTACCCGCGTTTTGCCAGTTCATCACGAAATCCGGATCAAGATAAACCCCCTGACTGGCCTTCATGAAGACAAAACTCGCTCCCGCTGATTTTGCCTTATTGAAGTCCACCATTTGCGTGGTTGAGTTGTTATCCTGCCAGACTGATACATCAAGACCAAGTGCGCGATCTGCCATCGTTACCTCGCTTTCTGTTCACCCGATTGGGAATTCCTGATTATTGAATGTTCAAATGCGACATTGCATGTCTAATCTATCATTTTGTGGCAAGCATGTCAATATGCCGGGAGATATCACCTCTGGCGATTTACATGTACTAGTCACACCCATCCACCCGGATATTAATTAAGCACATAACAACCTGCAGTTTTTTGGTACACTTTGAGAGTTCCGCTCCACTACACTGACCTTATGAAACCCAGCTTTCGCATCTTCTTCCTCGTTCTAGTTTCCCTGACCGTCTTGTGTGTCGTCACCATCCCGGCTGTCAGTCTGGCTTCCACCGCCGTCCATTACACCGGCACATGCTACGGATTCACCGACGGCGCCTGGCTCTGTCCCTGGGTAGAATTCGTGTCCATCCAGACCCTCTATATGTTTTCCTTTTCGCTTCCCCTGCTCATCCTGCTCGTCATCGGCTGGGCGCTGACAGTCTTCTTCTGGGCGCTTTCGCGCACAAGGGAAGGTCTCTCCGCCCGCGTCCAGAGCGCGCTCGACTGGCTGGCCGTCCTCCTCCTGGAGCTGATCGCTTTTGTATTCTTCAGTTATGCCGCCATGCTGGGTTTTTCCCTCCTGTTCACTTTTTTCCCTGACTGACCCATGAAAATACTCACCATTGACATCGGCACCGGAACGCAGGATATCTTCCTGTACGATTCACGCCTCGACATTGAGAACGGCTTCAAACTCGTGCTTCCCTCCCCGACCATGATCATCCACGGCTGCATCCAGGAAGCCACCCGCCAGCGCCAGCCGGTTCTGCTGACCGGGGTCATGATGGGCGGCGGCCCCAGCGCATGGGCCGTCGAGGCGCACCTCAGAGCCGGCCTGCCGGTCTATGCCACCCCCGCGGCTGCCAGGACTCTTAATGACGAACTCGAAAAAGTGGAGAAAATGGGGGTCAGGGTGGTGTCGGATGAGGAAGCCGTTCAACTCGCCGGTTCGACTCTCACGCTCGAACTACGCGATCTCGACCTCCCCGCCATCTGGTCAGCGTTCAATAGGTTTGGGGTGACCCTGAAGGATCTCTCCGCGGTCGCCGTGGCAGTCTTCGATCACGGGAATGCGCCTCCCGGCATGTCGGACCGCCAGTTCCGCTTTGACTACCTCGATAGGCGCATCCGCAGCCAGACTTCCGAAGCAAGGATAAATCCACTCTCGGCCTTTGCCTGCCTGCGTGAAGATATTCCCGCCATCATGACCCGCCTGCAGGCGGTGGCCAGCTCCGCCGGAACACTGGACTGCCCGCTGGTCGTCATGGATACCGCCCCCGCCGCTGTGCTGGGCGCGACCTTTGACCCTGCCGTCACCGCCAAGAAACGCAAAATCATCACCAACGTGGGCAATTTCCATACCCTGGCATTCCGTCTCGGTGAGGTGCGTGATGGTTCTGGAACTTACATCGAAGGCCTCTTCGAACATCACACCGGTGAAATCGACCTGCCCAAACTGGAATCCCTGCTGCGCCGCCTCGCGGATGGGACGCTCAAACATCAGGACGTATTCGATGACATGGGACACGGCGCACTGGTGTATGAGTCCACCCCTCTGCCCTTTGGGCAAGACGCGTTTGATGTTGTCGTCACCGGACCTCGCCGGTCCATTTTCTCCCACCACCAATCCCCCGGTTCACTGCGCCCTTACTTCGCCACCCCCTTCGGGGATATGATGCTGACCGGGAACATCGGCCTGCTTGCCGCCACGGCGGATGTCCTACCGGAGCTGGCGGATCCTATCCTCGCCTCGCTGAAAGGTGAAGGCGGAAAAGGGACCGCTCCATGGGATATATGATACCTGACAGGTTGTCATCCTATCTCTCGATGCGGCTCGTGAAAAATGTCTTCCGAACAAGGATTACGACCACCAGTTTCAAAGAGGCTGTGAAAGGAAAACATGAATCAACATCTGCACATCATCACCCTCGGCGTGAACGACTTGAACCGCGCGCGTTCATTCTATACCGGGGCACTCGGCTGGAAGCTCTCCTCCGCCAGCAATGACAGCATCGCTTTCTTTCAGGCAGGCGGGGCGGTGCTGGCCCTGTATCCGCGAGACGCACTGGCGGAGGATGCCACCGTCCCTGCCGGCGGGAGCGGGTTCGGCGGGGTGACCCTCGCGTACAATACCCGCTCCGAACTCGAAGTGGACGAGATCATCGCCGACCTGAAATCGAAGGGCGTCACCATCCTGAAGCCGCCCCAAAAAGTCTTCTGGGGTGGCTACCATGCCTACTTCACCGATCCCGACGGGAATCCCTGGGAGGTGGCGTTTAATCCGTTTTTCAAATTTGACGCTGCGGGGAATTTGAAACTTGAATAAAAATGTGCGGTGATTTACACCACACCCTGAAATTTACTGCTCTGATGTTGCAGCGGGGGTGGGGGTCAACGTGTGAGTGGGGGTCAGTGTGGGAGTACGTGTGATCATAGAAGTGGGTCCCGGTGTAGGGGTGCTTGTGATCGTGGATGTCGGCCCCGGTGTGGGAGTATAGATCTCGAGATAGTTCTTCAATGCTTCTGCGCGCAACTCGGGTGAGACCACATCCTCGGGATAATCCAATACCCGGGTGAAGTCCCTGGCGGCAGCATCAGGTTCGCCCAATGTTTTGAGCGACATTGCCCGCCAGAAATAGAACAGGGCTTTTTGTTCATCGGTCTTCATTCGTTCTTCAACTTTATTGAACCAGACGTAGGCATCTCCCGGTTCACCCATTTTGAACAGTGCAACCCCCAGCATGATGTTCGGTTCGGGGATATAAGGCTGGAGCGCTTGAGCCAGTTTCAGGTCGTCATAAGCCTTATCGTATTCTTCCAACGCGAGATACGCCTTCCCGCGCATGAGATAAGCCTTGCCATTCTGCCGGTTGCGCTGCAGGGCTTTGGTCGCAAAGTCGATCACTTCATCATAATAACCCTCTTTGAAGTTGACCTCCGCCAGCAGGGCATTGACCTGATCGTTCTGCGGGTCATATAAGGTGACGGTCTTGAGCGGCGCGAGCGCGCTCTCAAAATCACCATTGGCGAGATAAGCCTGGGCAAGCACGAGGTATGCATCCAGGTTGGTGATGTCGAGTTCGTTGGCTTTCCGCGCAGCTTCCAACGCCTCGGGGTTTTTTCCAAGGCCAAGGTAAGCCTGCGCCAGGTACATGTAAGCAAGCGGTGAGGGGGAGAGCAGGTACGCTTTCTCGGCATCAACGCGCGCGGCTTCATAATCCGGGATTTCCCTGTTTAGATAATGATTTGCCCTCGCAAGATAGGCATCCAGCATGTTGGGGTCGAGCTGGATCGCCCGGTTCAGATCGGGGAGGATATCGGCTTTCGAGTTGATCGCCAGCAAGGTCAGGGCGCGGCCCAGATAATTGGGTGCAAAATTAAAATTGGCTTCAATCCCTGCCCTGAAAGCCTCCAGCGCTGACTGTTCATCGCCCATTAGGCGGTAAGACTCACCGATATAATAATACGCGTATGCCGCGGTCGGGTCGATCTGGATAACCTGCTCCATCAAAGAAACCGCGTTCTGGTAATCCCGTTTCAGGAAATAGCGTAACGCTCCCCGGTAAGCGTCGGCCGCCGCAGGTTCGGCCGGCGTCTGGACGTAAAGCGGGGTGGGAGTATACGTCGCCGGGAGCAGCATCCAGAGCGGCGTCGGACCGATAAAGGTAGGCGTCGGCGTGCGGAAGCGCGGTGACGGGCTTGGAATGGGCGAGAGGGATGGCGTGTAAGTGAGGTAAGGATTGATACGGCTGGTCTGGCGAAAGAAGAGCGGGCGCGCCATGTTGAACCCAAAAAATGCCAACCCGAGCAGCAAAATGGAAATGACCAGTATCCCCCCCAGCCGCACCACAGGGCTGCCCGCAATCGCTTTAAACCCGCGCGGTTTTTCCACTTCACCTGCCACCTTCAGCTTGTCCTCCCACGAGCGGGTATTGTTCAACGGGAAGGGTGATATGGTTTCATCCGGCGGCAATCCCCCGAGCAGAACCAATCCGCGTTTGGCGGCAGCATTATCCGGGTCGAGTTTGATGGCAGTCTGCAGGCAGTAAAGACGTTCTTTTTGCGTCTCCACCGCTGCGCTCATCCATACCCAGTATTCCGCGTTGCTCTGGTTATCCTTAAGGAGCCGCGTTAGGAACTCGCGGGCGCGGGCTGAATCTCCCTGGCGGAGCGCCTCGATGGCGGATTGCAGCAGCGATTCCTCGGGGTTGAACTCAAGCATGCATTGAGTTTAGCACAGGGTCAGAGGCGGGGCAAGTGATTTGCAGGACTGTACACCTCGGATGGGAAGTATAATGCCCCCATGACTCAACCGCGCCCGTACCTGGCATTAATCCTCGTGTTGTTCATCTGGATTGGGACAGGCTGCACCCCCAAGGCGACGGCAACGCCGACTGAGACGCCCGATCCTCTGCGCCCCTATTTCACGGCGACCCGGAACCTGCCCTCCGCCCAAACGCCAAGTGCCACACCCCAGTTGGTCTTCGCCAGCCCCACCCCTTTGACCTACACCGTGGTACAGGGGGATACGCTGAGCGGAATCGCCCAGAAATTCGGGGTGAGCCTGGGCGACCTGCTGGCGGCCAACCCCGGCGTATCAGCCACATCCCTGATGATAGGATCTACGCTCACCATCCCCACCACCCCCATCACTACACCCCTGGCAGGACCCACACCGGTTCCGCTTGCCTTCACACAGGTGGATTGCTGGCCTTCATTGGATGGCGGGAAGTGGTGTTTTGCTGCCATCACCAACACCACGGGTGACACCCTCGAGAACCTGATCGCGCAGGTTTCCCTGCTGGATGCATCCGGTGGAATCGCCGCAACACGAACAACGATGGCCATGCTGGATATCCTGCCTCCAGGAAAATCCACAGCACTGGCGGCGTTCTTTCCGGCGCCCATCCCGGAGGGAGTCACACCGCAGGCTCAACTCATCTCCGCCGTCCGCATCCTGGCGACCGATGCACGCTACGCACCGGTGGTGGCAGAGAACGTCCTGGTCAAAGTGGGTTGGACTGGCCTCATCGCGCAGGTCAGCGGGCAGGTCGCCCCACCGACGGTGGAATCTGTGCCGGAAATTCCCGCCGGGCGGCTGTGGCTGGCAGCGACGGCATACGATTCTACGGGGCGCGTGGTGGGTGTGCGCCGGTGGGAATCTGATGCTGCCATGCCTGCCGGTGGAAACCTTCCGTTCAGCTTTCAAATTTCCAGCATGGGACCGCCGATTGACCGGGTGGAACTGCTGGTGGAAGCCAGACCCTGAATATTATTCGGGGCGCGCCAATGGCACCCCGATTGACTCATGGCAGGCTGCCTCCCGCTCAACAGAAGAGTTGATGGCTCATGCTTCCTCCCCGAATTATCCCCCAATGAAGGAATTGGCAATTCTTATGTACCTTCCAAACGCCTATCAGTTAAATGTCCGTTATTTGACGCTTGCCCCCCTTGCAAGTATAATCATTTTATTATATCTCGCCCCCAAAGGGGCTTTCATGAGGGCCAAATATGGCGCTTCGGGGCAACCTGCGCGATTTTAGTGTTACCCAATTACTTAACCTGATCAATTTAGCAAGGAAAAACGGCACACTTATTGTGGAGGGTCCGAGTGATAAGGCCCACATTTCCTTCCGCGATGGCAAGCTAGCCTATGCACAAATTGGTCAGGAGGATAACCGGTTGGCGACTGTCTTGTTCCGGGCAAATAAGCTGAACCAGGGACAGTATCGCGCCATACAGTCACGTGTTGCCCAGGTCTCAGATAAAGAGCTTGGACTCTTGCTGATTAATGCAGGTTACATCACACAGGAAGATATTCTGGTCAACCTGCAGGTGTACTTTACCGATGTCATCCGCCGGTTGTTCACCTGGGTGGAGGGCTTCTTCCGCTTCGAAAACGAGATGATGGCCCCCGAAGACCGGATCAACGTCCGGCTCGACCTGGAAAACCTGATCATCGAGGGTTCGCGCCAGCTTCGGGAATGGGAACAGCTTCAAGATGAAATCCCCAGCCTGGATATGGCGCTCAAATTCACCGCCCGGCCGGGTTCCAACATCCGCAATGTCAATCTCAGTGTTGAGGAATGGCGGGTCGTATCGTACATCAATCCGAAAAACTCCTTAAAGCAGATCGCCGTCGCAGCCAAGCTCAACGACCTTGAAATCCGCCGCATCGTGTATGGTCTTATCCAGGCAGGGTTGGTTGAACTGATGCGCCCGGTGGGTGCCTCTGCACCGATGCGGGAGTCTTCAAGACCCGCACCGCCCGTGGATAAAGAAGAGCAGAAATCGTTGGTCAACCGGCTCATTACTCGCATCCGCACGATGTAAATTATCATTTGAGGATGAAATTATGCAAACAGTCAAAATGGTAGTTACAGGCCCTTTCAGCGCAGGCAAGACCGAGTTCATCCGCTCGGTCAGTGAAATTGATGTTGTCTCGACGGAGCGCAAGATCTCCTCCGTCGAAGAAAAGACTGTTAAGCAGGCGACCACGGTTGCCATGGATTTTGGTCGCATCACAGTAGACGAAGACCTGGTGCTTTACCTGTTCGGCACACCGGGACAGAAGCGTTTCGACTTCATGTGGGAAATCCTCTCGGAAGGGATGCTTGGTTTTATCGTCATGGTCGATAGCACGCGGCCGGAGACTTTCCGCGAAGCACGCTCCATCCTGGAGACTTTCCGCGCTTATGCGCCCACCCCTTATGTCGTTGCTGCCAACAAGCAGGATAAGCCTGATGCATGGGAGATGGATGACATGCGCCATGCACTGCGTCTTGACCAGAAAGTCAAGCTGCTGCCCTGCGTCGCCACCGACCGCAACACCGTCAAGAATACCCTGCTTGAACTCCTGTACAGTATCCTCGCTGAAATGGAGGGCGGAAATTAAACCCTCCGCTTTTCTTTTGCCGCCGTGTCCTCAATTACCACCGATCAAGGAATTGTGCACTACGAGGTTTACGGACGCGGGCGCCCGGTAATCCTGCTGCACGGCTGGCTTGGTTCCTGGGGTCTGTGGCAGGAAACCATGGGGTATCTAGGGCGGAGTTACCGCACTTATGCACTGGATTTTTGGGGGTTTGGTGAATCTGGTAAAAAACGTGAAACCTACGCCGTTCAGGATTTTGTCGGCCTGGTAAACCAGTTCATGGAACAACTGGGCATCACCCAGGCGCCGCTGGTAGGTCACAGCATGGGTGGCACGGTGAGCCTTTCGCTGGCTTTCCAATACCCGCAGCGGGTACGTAAAGTCGTCGTTGTTGGCTCGCCGATCGTGGGATCGTCACTGGCTTTTCCCCTCAAACTGGCAGGCTACCGTGGGATTGCTTTCTTGCTTTTTAATATGATGTGGGCTTTCCGATTGGGTATGAAGGTTGTCGATCCCTTTATCTGCCGTGATCCGCGCTTCCCGGAGATGATGGACCGAGACCTGTCCGGGACAACGGTCGAATCGTTCCTGCGCAGCATCGCATCCCTGCGGCGCACGGACCTGCGCCCCATCTTGCATGAAATTAAAATTCCCGTTATGGGTATCTACGGCGACCGCGACAACATTGTTCACCCTCGTCAATGGCAGCCTCTATTGGAAGGCATACCGCATGCCAAGATCATACACTGGGAGAAAGCCCAACACTTTGTGATGCTGGACAAACCACAGGAATTTATGGAGAGTTTGAAGTTGTTCCTTGACGAAGAGATAGCTGCTCAATGAATACGCCCACCCCGAACTATTATTATCCAAACCGGATGGGGCGGATAATACTGATGTCACTGGAAGAAATCATCGGTCGCAACGGGGTTAACGCAGTGCTCAATCGGATTGATCTCCGGGACTATATCGGAAATTACCCGCCTCATAACCAGGATTTAAAATTCCCCTTCAAGCACGTCAGCCAGATTCTGAGCGGGCTGGAAGCATTATACGGTCCTCATGGTGGCCAGGGGATCGCGCTCCGCGGAGGACGTTCGTGCTTTCAATATGGATTGCGCGAGTTTGGACCTCTCTTCGACCTGACAGACCTGACTTTCCGGCTGCTACCGCTTCAGACCAAATTGAAGGTGGGCGGTAATTCTTTTGCGGAAATATTCAACCGGTATAGTGACCAGCGCGTGCTTATCGAACAAGATTCCAAACACATGTACTGGCAGATCACCCGCTGTCCCATGTGCTGGGAACGACATACCGATGTCCCGGTCTGCCATCTGGCAGTCGGGGTGTTGCAAGAAGCACTGTACTGGGTAAGCGGGGGCAAGTATTTCCACCTAGAAGAGACCCTCTGCATCGGTCGCGGTGATGCCTCCTGCACAATTGTGATCGACAAGACACCGTTGAGTTGATCCTATGCTGAAAATCATCCTGCACTCCCCACGCAATATCGCGCCCTTTAATGAAGCAGCGCGGGATTTGCGAATCCAGAATGTCCCCCTCTGGCTGTCACAGCGGAATTTGCTGGCTCCTTACGTCACGCGCGAAGTGGAAGTACCGGTGGGCGCACGTCTGCCGCTTGCTCACGGAGCGATGATCGTTTACCGGGATAATTTGTGGTTTGACGAAGGATATATTCAGACTTTTATGGCTTCTGCCATAAAAATGAGACGCCCAGTCCGCGCCGCCTTCTCGGCTGAAGATCCTGCTTTCCGCGAACACGCCCTGCCGCTTTCCACGTCTTACACCCCTGCGGGGAACCTCTACCTTGCAGACTTGTGGTATTACCCGAACGGTCCCGAAGCAGATGTAGAACCACTGGTCATTGATTTACAAGCCCGGGAGATCGGATACTACCATGTGCCTACCTACATGGCCGGCGAGCGCGGCGATTTAGTCTTTCAGGTGCCGTTGCGCAGCTTGCTGGCCATTGACTCCTGGGTGCACATCTTCATCGCGGATGTAGTCTTCGGTCTGTTTTCACGCGGCGCCCGCTTCGAAGCGCGCCTGAAGAATGATCTCGGATTCAAGCTGGGAATCATCAGCAAATCACTGTTTGAGGGTCGTCAAATCCTTGAAAATTCCGAACTGGTCAAGGTCGGCAGGAATTGCGTGATCGATCCGCGCGCAATCATTCACGGCCCGACGACGATCGGGGACAACGTTACGATCGGTGCGGGCGCAGTGATCGAGAACTGTATCATCGGCAGCAATGTCAACATCTCGCAGGATGTGCAGTTGATGGTCTCGGTGGTTGGGGACGGTACTTTCCTCCCATTCCGTGCGGCGCTCTTTAATACCACCGTCATGGATAACAGCATGGTTGCGCAGAATACCTGCCTGCAGATGTGCGTCATCGGACGCAATACATTTATTGGCGCTGGCTCCACCTTTACTGATTATAACCTCATCCCTTCGCCAATCAAAGCACTGGACGGGAATGGCGACTTGAAACAGTCCAACCGGCCAGTACTGGGTGGCTGCGTTGGTCATAATTGTCGTATCGGTGCAGGGATGATCATCTACCCTGCCCGAACCATCGAATCAGACGTTGTGCTTACACCATCCCAGCAGAGGCGAGTCATCGATAAAGACATTAAATATGAAGACAGCGACCACCACAAGTTGCGCAATGCTCACCTCCATAAGCACCTTTACCCCCGGCGAGGGGAGAAAGACCTGGAATCCTGGTAGTGGACGCGTTTGCATTTATCATCCACCCCATTGATCCTAAACGGGATGTCAGTCGAAAGTTTCCAACGCTAGGGAAATATCTTACAGAAGGACAGATCAATTATTTTTCGTCTTTCTTCCCGCCGGTCTACATCTCTGAGATTGAGGGGATAAGGTCCGTCTCCACCGGCAAGCAGGTAAAAGGGTGGTTTGTCGCCTGCCCCTACACACCAAAGCGGATGCTGGAACTACCCGTCGAAACTGTCTATAAAAAGCTGGTCCAGACAGGGCATCTTGCTGAAAAACTGGGAGCGCAAATTCTGGGATTGGGTGCCTTTACCTCCGTGGTTGGCGATGCCGGTCTGACCGTCGCCCGCGAGCTGGACATTCCCGTTACCACCGGGGATTCATATACGGTGTTCATTGCAGTTGAATCAATCCGCAAGGCTGCAGATATGATGGACATCCAGCTTTCCGGGGCAACTGCGGCGATTGTGGGCGCAACAGGTTCCATCGGACGAGTTTGCGCAGAGCTACTCGCAAATGACGTTGGTGAGTTATACTTAATAGGTAGACGCCCTGATGCGTTAGAGGATTTACGTGCGAGGCTCCAGCCGCAGGCCCGGGCGCAGCTCAAGACCAGCACCAACATGGATGACCTGCACCATGCGCAGTTGATCCTCACCGTGACCAGCGCGCTGCATGACGTCATCCATCCCGAGAACCTGCGCCCCGGGAGCGTGATTTGTGATGTCGCCCGCCCGCGTGATGTTTCTGCGATGGTAGCGGCTGCACGCGATGATATATTGGTGATTGACGGCGGTATGGTGGAAGTGCCCGGACCCGTTGATTTTCACTTTAATTTTGGTTTCCCCACGGGCAAATCCTATGCCTGCATGGCGGAGACCATTGCCCTGACTCTGGAGGGCAGATTCGAAGATTTCACTGTTGGCAAACACATCACCCGCTCTCAGGTGGAAGAGATCACGGCAATTGCGACAAAGCACGGCTTTCGTCTGGGGGGTTTCCGCTCATTCGAGCGCGAGGTGACAGAAGAACAAATCGATAAAGTGCGCCAAAATGCCCGCGGGGCGCAATCAACCCGGCGCAATTAGAACCTGGGAGGTTCGTTATGGGAAAAGCCCGCCTTTTGATTGTCGAAGACGACCATGATATCTCCAACATGCTTAAGATCTATTTCACGGGTCTAGGCTATGATGTGGACGCCGCCATTCGCGGAGGGGAGGCGCTCGAGAAAACCAAGCAAATCCTCCCGCACCTGATTGTGCTTGACATCATGCTGCCGGATATAGATGGTTACGAAGTCTGCCGGACCCTGCGCACCAACACCCGCACCAGCCACATCCCGGTGATTTTCCTGACACAAAAGGATGAACGCAGCGATCGCCTGCAGGGGTTGGAACTGGGAGCGGATGATTACATTACCAAGCCGTTTGACATCGAAGAACTCAAATTACGCGTACAGGGTGCAATCCGCCGGTCTGAGCGGGAGAGTCTCACGGACCCGCGCTCGGGGCTGCCGGCGGGCCGCCTGATCGAAGAACAGCTGCGACGCATCATCCGCGAATCAGGTTGGGCATATATGGATGTGCGTATCAATCATTTTGAGCCCTTTAAGGACGTGTATGGCTTTGTCGCGAGTGACGACGCGCTGCGCTTCGCCGCCATGATCATCGGCGAGGTACTCGATGAACTGGGCACGTCGGGAGACTTCGTAGGGCATGCTGGGGGCGATAATTTCATCATCATCACTCGTGAAGAAGCAGCCGCCAATATTCGCCAGCGGTTAAAAACACGTTTCGCCGAAGAAGTGCAGACCCACTACAACTTCATGGACCGGCAGCAGGGTTTCATTATCGCACCCAAAGCCGACGGGCAGAACGAGCAGGTGCCTTTGATGACCCTTGCAGTGGGTATTGTCTCGCCCAGCCAGCAGCAGTTTGCTGACATTCGCGAGATAACCGAGCTGGCTGCCGAAGCACGCCGCCAGGACACCGGAGGCGTGAGCCGGTAACCTTTAATTAACCTTTGAATATGGCAGCAGGGCAGTCGCTTATCTTCTACATTGGACTGTTACTCATCGGACTGGTGTTCATCCTCCTGGTCTGGTCCTTATCACGCCTGGTGCCTAAACTCCGCCCCTCTCAACAGACTGACAGCCGTCCACCGGGAACGCCACAGGCTTCAAATCAACATGAAGCCGTACTGTTAATTGAAGCCGGAGGACGCGTAAGGGAGATCAACAACCTCGTCCGTGAGTGGTTTAACCTCGCTGAAGACGAATACCCAAACATGGAAAGACTGGCACGACATGTCCGTCCAGGGGAAGAATTCTTGAAAATATGCGCCGAGGAGGGTGATGCGCGTTTTTCGATCAACGGACGCCTGACGGAAGGGACATCTTACCGTATCCCGGGCGATTCACCTCATGTCCTGGTCACTCTGCGGCGAATAGAGACCTCCACTGGATTTGCTGCGGAAAGCCGGGATGTCTCAGGCTCAGTCCTGAGGATTGTTTCAGATTTCAGCCAGGCAATCGCCTCCAGTCTAAACCTCGACGCCACTATTACCGCAATTCTTGAAAACGTGGAACGGCTTGTGCCCTCGGATTTCGTTGAAATAAAAGTCTGGAACCTGTCCACGCTGGTGGCGACCACATACCGATTCACGGGCACACCGGGATTGGACCGAAGGTTGGAAATCGGCAACGAATCAAAATTTGGTGGTTACTCCGACTATCTCATCCGCGAGGAACAGATTCTATTTATCCCTGATACACACAATTTCCACAAGGTGCTTTTCGTCCCGGATAGCAACCAGCCCTCCCCTGTGCGGTCCTATCTGGGCATCCCGCTTATTGCAGGCGGCGAGCTGGTCGGTACGCTTGAAGTCGGCGTTCTGGCAGCGCAAGCATTTGCGGAGGAAGACCAGGCGATCCTCGACCTGATCGTCGGGCAGGCAGCCATTGCCCTCCGCAATGCCGTGCTCTACGAGGGGGAGCAACAACGCACGGCAGAACTGCTCGGGCTGGCAAACCTGGCTCAGACTTCCACCGGCTCCTTGCGGGATACACGCGATTTGTTCGGGAGGCTTGTCCGCGGACTCGGGCAGCTCTTTGATGTCGAGATCATCGGTTTCCTGCTCTATGATGAAAACCGCCATATACTGGCGGGGCAGGTGCCATTCCAGGGTTTGCCTCCCAATGTTGTGCAGATCTATAAAGTGGGCGTTCCACTCAACGGCCTGGTGGAGCAATATCTATCGAAACAAGAAATGATATCCACTCCCGGTGCATCTGATGACCCGCGCTGGCTGGAGATGGGACTTTCGGATATCGCTCAGGCAGCCAGCCTGCGCGACACGCTGCTGGTTCCACTCGTCTCAGGCGGTCGCTCATTGGGTTTTATTCAACTTTCCAACCACCGCCAGGAAACACTCACCTTCACTGAAGAGGAACTGCGCCTGATAACGATCGTTGCCAACCAGGTGGCGGCAATCATCGAAAATGCCACCCTGATGCAGCAGTCACGCCAGCGAGCACAACGCTCCGAGGCGTTACGGCGAATTGCCAGCCTGGTCAATTCATCCGCGACATTGGATGAAGTTCTCCGCTATACAGTTCAGGAAATTTCACACTTGCTGCAGGCGGATGCAACCATCGTGTTCCTGTATGAGGAAAATCAGGGGCTGCTGCGCGGCCACCTGCCCTCGGCTTACGGTATTCCGGATGACCTGCAGGTTTTGATCACCAACCTGTTTATTGACCCCGTTCAGTTCAAAGAAACCGTCACCGGCAGCATGCGACCCTTTGTGTCCGGACGACTCTCGGAAGATGATCGCATTTTGCTGGTTTATCGACCGATCATCTCGCGCCTCGATGCAGAATCCACTATCATCGTTCCATTAATCATTCGCGACCATGGCGTGGGCGAAATCATGCTTTCCAGCAACCAGGTGGATTTCTTTAACAACTACGACTTGCAGGTCATGGCAACCGCAGCCGGTCAAATAAGCAGCGCCGTTGAACGCGCGAAGACCTCCACTTACACTGATGAGAATCTGCGCCAGCGTGTGGAGCATCTTAATGCCCTGTCGCGTGTGGTGCGGGAGTTCAATACTGCCGCAGATGTCAAATCGCTGGTACAGGTCGTGTACGATGAATGCATGCGCATCAGTGGTGCAGATTGTGGTTCAGTCATCCTGTTAAATGATAATTACAAGACCCGCCCAGAAGCAAGCATAACTGAATTCGCAGGAGAAGCACAGGGTGACAACCTGCTGCCGATCGAGCGTGATACTCTGGACGCGGGGAACCATATCCTCATTGAAGATTACAGCCAGAGCGAATATTCCCGCCCTCACGAGGAAGTCCGTTCGGGGTTGTGCGTTCCAATTGCCTTTCAGGGACAATCAAACGGCGTGATTCATCTGCATGCGAAGACCAAAGGCCGTTTTGATGAAGCCGCAGTCGAGATCACCCGCACGCTGGCTGTTCAGGCGGCCATATCATATGGCAACGTGCTGCGCTTGCATGAGCAACATGTCCATGGCGAACAGCTCCGCCGCCGGGCGGAAACTTTGTCCAAGCTTTTCGTAACATCCCAGCATCTGGGCGTTGAACAATCACTGGAACAGGCGCTTGACACCATCGCGCTTGGCATCCAGGAGGCAACCCCCTTTGAGACCGTGCTGATCAGCGTCTACGAAGCCGAGACTGGTTTGCTGCGCCGTGTCACCGGTATCGGAATGTCACAGGAAACACTCGAGCAGTTGAAATCCCACCAACAGCCATGGAAGAGTGTCATGCAACTGCTCAAGCCCGAGTTCAAATTCGGCGAGGCCTATTTCATCCCATTTGATGAAACACCCGTCATCCCGACGGATGTTCATCTGGTTACCATCATGCCGGCAGCCGAAGGACAGTTATCCCCCAACAGCTGGAATCCTGACGATTTCCTTTTGTTCCCGCTCAATGACATGAAAGGAAATCCATTGGGGCTGGTGAGTCTCGACGCACCCCGAGACGGACTCCGCCCCGACCGCACGACCATCGAGACATTGGAAGTCTTTGCTGCCCAGGCAGGGTTAACCATCTCAAGCATCTACCGCGTCAGTGAACTTCGCGACCAGGTAAATTCACTTTCCAACGAGGTTACGCGCCAAAAAGACATGGTGGAGGTCAGCCAGTCGCACCTGCCTTCGCTGTTGCACAAGGACCTGGAGCAGACCGTCTCCATCAGCCATCTTGACCAGCGCAGCCGCCGGATCCGCGCCGGGCTTGAAATCACAGAGACGATCAGCCGCCAGTTTGACGCTGCGTCCGCGCTTCAGACTCTCGGGCGGGAGGTGCTGACCCGTTTCGATCTGAGCATCTCCATCGTTGCGGAAGACACTCCGGATGGCCCACGAATCCTGCACGTGATGGGCAACGTTCCTCAGGGGGTTAACCCCGAAGCCATGTTCGGCCAACGCAATCCGTTGCGTGTTTGCCTGCAGATTGGTGACACAATCCTCTCTGAAAATATCGATGAAGATGAGACCTGGCATGATACCCCATTGCTCAATGCATTGCGCGCCAAGTCATTCATCTGTCTACCGGTTGCCATAGACAATAAACCGGTGGCGGCGGTGCTCGCGACCAGCTTTGAGCCGATGCCTGCCTTCGCATTCGACGACCGGCAGGTCTACTTCCAGATATCACGCCAGGTATCGATCATCCTGCAGAACATTAAACTGCTCAACGAAACCCGCAAGCGCCTGCAGGAAGTGAACCTGTTGCTTGACTTTAGCCGCCAGTTAAGCGGACTTGGTCCGGATAGTATTCTTGATGCCTTGCTCGAGAGCGCACTGCGTGTCATCTCATCTGCCCATGCTGGCAGCGTGATGTTATGGAATGAAAATGACAATCGGCTCGTGCCGCGCGTGGCATCCAACTATGCAGATAATGAGAGCATGCTGGGGATTTCATACAATCTTGAAGAAGGTCTCCCCGGCCGAGTCTTTGCGGAACATAAGTCTCTCCGCGTGGACGAAGTCAATTTTGCGGTGGACTATAACCTACCCGCTGAAAACCTGCTCAAATATCGCAAAGCAACCGCGGGACGCCTGCCCGTCTCGAGCCTGCTCATTCCCATCCAGACCAGCGAGCGTTATCTGGGCATTCTGGTGCTGGATAACTTTAACGCCACCTCAGCTTTTAAACCGGATGACGAAGCCCTTCTCCTTTCACTCACCCAGCAAGTGGCCCTTTCTCTCGAAAACGTTCGACTGGTGCAGGCGACCCAGGAACGCGCCAAGCAGCTCCAGGCGCTCAATGACGTCGCTGCCACCATCAGTTCCAGCCTGCACCGTGACCAGCTGATCGCCGAACTGCTGGAACGCTTCAGCACGGTTATCCCTTATGACACGGCCATCCTGTGGTTGCGCGACGGCGCGCGGATGGTTGTTTCCGCGGCACGCGGTTTTTCAGACAATGAACAGCGTCAGGGTCTGAGCGTCGCCATCGAAGACAGCACCCTGCTAAAAGAGATGATCAATAAGAGCCAGGGGATCTCGGTCGGCGACGTCCGGTTGGATACACGTTTTCCATCGCTGATAGAACCCCAGTATCTTTCCTGGTTGGGCCTGCCGTTGATTACAAAGGGCGAGGTGATGGGGGTTATCGCGCTAGAAAAAGCAGAGTCGAACTTCTATGCGCCCGAGTTGGAGCAGGTCGCGACCACTTTTGCAAGCCAGGCGGCAGTCGCCCTTGAAAATGCCGCCCTGTTCGAGGATTCCGTCAAGCGTGCCGCAGAACTGGATGAGCGCTCGCAACGTCTCGCACTTTTGAACAGGTTCTCCGCGGATCTGAGCGGCGAGTTGAACGCTGGCCAGGTGCTGCGCTTGACCGGGGAGCAGTTGCGGCAGGCCCTGGATGCCACTCGTGTTTCCATCGTCGCCTTTGAGCAGGGCGGGAAAACCGTACTGCAGAATGTCCTTCCAGACGAACTGAAAAGCCAGGTTATCTATCGCCAGCTTCCTCATTCTCCGCTCTTTGACCGCCTGACAGAATCACTGGGTATCTTCACCAGCGACGATGTTTCAGTAGAACCGGACCTGCTCCCCCTCGCGGAATCGCTGGCAGGTACACAGGCGTTGATGATTCTACCCATCGGCAGCAGTGAGAATTTGCATGCATTGTTCATTCAAATGGATCACAAGTATCACTTCTCACCTGCAGAAATGGACCTGGCGCGCACTTTTTCCAATCAGGCAGGGATCGCACTGGAAAATGCCCAGCTTTACCAGTCGACCGTGGCAACCGCCGAGCGGCTGGCAACCCTCAACCTGGTCAGCTACGAAATCAGTGCTACGCTCAACCCTGAAGATACCTATAAAGCCATTCACACGGCTGTTGAAAAACTCATGCCGCTGGATGCTTTCGTCATCGCGCTGCTGGATGAAGAAACCAACGAAGTGGTTGGTACTTATATCGTTGACTCGGGCGAACGCATTACGGGTGTCCGTCTGCCTTTTGGACAGGGCCTCAGTGGTCGCGTGATTGCCGCCGGAGAACCATTGATGACGCTTGACTCAGCCGAAGCGGACAGCAAGGGTGCCTATACTGTCGGTGAGAAAGGAACACCGCACTCCATCGTTGCCGTGCCAATCTTTTTTGGCGGACGACCGATGGGCATGCTATCGGCCCAAAGTTACCAGTTCAATGCATTTACTCAGAACGACCTGCAAATCCTGAGCACGCTGGCCAACCAGGCAAGCGTGGCCATCCAGAACGGACGCCTGTTTGCAGAAACACAACACCTGGCTGAGACGCTTGAACAACGTGTCAATGAACGAACCGCCGAGCTGCAGCGCGAACAGCGCAACACCGAAACCCTACTGCGCATTCTCACTGAGGTTTCCGCCAGCCTTGATCTGGACCGCGCGCTCAGCCGCACGCTGGCACTGCTTAACGAAGCCATCGGCGCAGAGCAGGGCACGATCATGTTGCTGAATGTCGAGAATAATTCCCTGCAGTTCAAAGCCGGTTACGGTTATGCTTCCGGAGAAAGCCCCATCGGAACGCCCGTCAGCGGCAGCAAGCCGTTCACTCTGCGGGTCGGTGAAGGTCTGGCAGGCTGGGTCGTAAAGAACCGGCAGCCAACCCTGGTCGAGGATCTGCTAAAGGATTCACGCTGGGTGATTTCACCCCATTCATCCAGCCAACACCGCAGTGCCGTCGTCGCCCCGTTGATTGTCGGTGAAGTGGTCAGCGGCGCCATCATGGTCTTCCACCGTCAGGTGGGATTCTTTACCGATGACGCCCTGAGCATGGTGCAGGCAATTGGTTCCCAGGTCGCCATTTCGATCAACAACTCGCAATTATATGAATTAATTCGAGACCAGGCGGAACGCCTTGGCTCCATGCTGCGCTCTCAACAAGTGGAAGCCAGCAAACAAACCGCTATTCTGGAAGCCGTCGCCGACGGGGTGCTGGTGACCGACTCCAAGAACCAGATTAACTTCGTCAATGTCTCCGCGGAACACATCCTGAATATTGAGGCTGCGAACGCCATGGGACAACCGCTCGAAATGTTCTCTGGTCTGTTCGGCAAAGCCACTCAAACCTGGACCCAGACTATTCACAACTGGTCTGAAGACCCGGGCGAACACCAGCAGGGAGATACCTACGCTGAGCAGATCACGCTCGAAGACGGGCGCGTGCTGTTGGTTCACCTGGCACCCGTCATCTGGAAGAAAGAATTCCTGGGAACCGTCTCCATTATCCGGGATATCACCCACGAAGTCGAAGTGGACAGGCTTAAGTCCGAATTTGTGGCAACCGTCAGCCATGAACTTCGCACACCGATGACATCCATTCGTGGTTACACAGACATCCTGTTGATGGGTGCAGCGGGAGCGCTTAACGACAACCAGAAGCACTTCCTGGATATCGTAAAAACCAATACCGAACGGCTTAACACACTGGTTAACGACTTGCTCGACATCTCCCGCATTGAAGCCGGGCGTGTCACCCTTTCACTCCAGGCACTTGACTTGCGCGAAATTGCCAATGATGTGATTTCGGATGTTCTCCGCCGCTCTCAAGAGGAGAATAAACCGATGGAAGTCCAGGTGGATGCACCCAAGAAATTGCCGCGCGCCCTGGGCGACATGGAACGCGTCCGACAGATACTTGGCAACCTGGTGGACAATGCTTACCATTATAGTCACGCCAACGGACAAATCGTTGTTCATATGGTCCAAATGAACGGGAGTGTCCAGGTGGATGTGAAAGATGACGGGATCGGCATCCCGGTAGACGCCCAGGAACGTGTATTTGAGCGTTTCTATCGCGGTGAAGACGCGCTTGTCCTGGCGACTCCCGGCACAGGTTTGGGCTTGTCCATCGTCAAACAGCTGGTCGAAATGCACAATGGTAAGATATGGTTAAAGAGTTCTGGGATTCCCGGCCAGGGCAGCACGTTCTCATTCACCCTGCCAGTGTACCAACCAGAGGAGTAACGTTATGGCAAAAATTGTGATTGCAGAAGACGAACCCGACATCCGAGATTTGATCACATTTACTCTGCGCTTTGCGGGATACGAAGTCATCGCCGGTAGTAACGGTGAAGAAGGCTACGAGCTTACCAAAAAGGAAAAGCCCGACCTGGTGATGATGGATGTCCGCATGCCCAAACTAACTGGTTATGAAGCCTGTAAAAGGATCAAAGCCGACCCGGAACTGGCTCACATCCCCGTGATTTTTCTCTCGGCCAAAGGGCAGGAATCTGAAATCTCCAGCGGTCTTGAAGCCGGCGCTGAGGAATATCTACTCAAACCCTTTGCCCCCGACCAGCTCACCGAGCAGATTCGTTCAGTACTGGCAAAATACGGCAAGTCATAACCCTTGATCCTTCCATGAGCGCAATCCTTCTCAACGGTGGAATCATACATTACGAGGTGATCGGACGAGGCCGTCCCGTCATCTTCATACACGGCTGGGTTGGCTCATGGCGTTACTGGGTGCCTGCACTGCAGACCACCTCGAAGAATTTTCGCTCATACGCCCTGGATCTGTGGGGATTCGGTGACTCCGCCCGGGACGTGCAAAAATACAACCTCGACAAACAGATCGAACTGATCGATCATTTCCTGCTGGAGATGGGTATTGGACGCGTGGCACTGGTGGGACACGGGCTTGGCGCGCTGATCAGCATCCTCTTTACTGCCCGTTCCCCGCAAATTGTGGACCGGGTCATGGCCATCGACTGCCCGATGGACTTCAACGCAGTCACTACCCGCCTGCGCACAGGCAATCCCGCAGACCTGTCAGAATGGCTGCTCTCAAAATCTCCCATTCACGAACCAGCGCGGGAAGATGCGATGAAATCCGACTCTCTCGCCATCATTGCTTCCTTCAGCAACCCGGATATGATGAATGTCTCCAACCGCCTGCATAGCGGCACAACCCCCACCCTGCTGGTATACGGGCAGAATGATCCAGCCATCACCGTCCCCACCCATGACCCTCTGACCATGCCAGAACTAACCCATAGCATTGTACTGGAAGGGACCGGGCACTTTCCCATGCTCGATGATCCGGAGCGTTTCAACCGCCTGCTGACCGACTGGACAGCGCTTGAATCTGGCGAGAGCCCGCGTGATCTGCAATTGAAAGAAGAGTGGCGACGACGGGTGAGGTAGCCAATCAACCTTGCGAGGGGTTGGAATCTTCGCAAGGTTTTTTGATCGTGATATACTGACACTACAATACAACGGGGAGCCTGTATGGGCAGGCTGAGAGGAAGGCATGACCTTCGACCCGCATTACCTGATCCGGATAATACCGGCGGAGGGAAGATTTTTTGCTAAAAAACCATCCTCCGCCGGGGGATGGTTTTTTATGCCGCGTGCCATCATCTTTGCCAACGGGACTCTCCCCGATCCGACTGCCGCCCGCAACCTGCTCCGGGACGATGATTTCATCGTCGCTGCTGACGGTGGGCTGCACAACGCGCTCGCGTCTGGCGTGACACCACATGCCGTCATCGGCGACTTCGACTCGGTCACCCCGACCGAACTTGCTGGAGTGGAAAAGACCGGGGCACATGTCATCCGCTACCCGGCACAAAAAGACGAGACCGACCTCGAGCTGGCAGTCCATTTCGTACTGGAGAACCAGTTCAGGGTGATCCTGGTCGTAGGCGCGCTGGGTGGCAGACTCGACCAGATGCTGGGCAATATCGCTCTTTTGGCAGACGTGCCTCCCGGGGTCGATATCCGCCTCGATGATGGATGCGAGGAAGTCCTCCTCGTTAACAGCCATGTTGATATCACAGGTCAACGCGGTGACACAATTTCGTTAATCCCGTGGGGAGCACCTGCCGATGGAGTTTCGACTGAAAATTTGCGTTACCCACTGCGCGGTGAGACACTTTACCCACCCAAGACACGCGGCATCAGTAATGAAATGCTTGGCGAAAACGCGAAAGTACAACTGGCGCGAGGAACGCTCATTGTGATCCATTCACGGAAGTAACCGGCTCCCTCTTGTGGAGCAGGAACGGCAAAGAAAGGATATTCCCATGAAACGCTTGCTGTTAATCGCTATTTTCCTTACTGTATTCCTTGCAGGTTGTGCGCCTCAAGGACCTCAGATATTGACAGTCCTCACCCACGACTCATTTTCGGTCAGCGAGGATCTCGTCCGGCAGTTCGAACAAGATAACAATGTCAAAGTCACTTTCGTCAAGGGCGGCGATGCGGGTTCAGTGCTCAATAAAGCCATTCTGTCCAAAGACGCCCCTCTGGCAGACGTGCTTTACGGTGTGGACAATACCTTCCTCTCGCGCGCACTGGATGCCGGCATTTACTCCCCCTATAAAGCACCTGCGCTTGCCAGCATCCCGGCTGAGTTCAAGCTCGACCCCCAGAACCGCGCGCTGCCGATGGATTACGGGGATGTCTGCATCAACTACGACAAATCATATTTCACCACCAGGAACCTGCCTGTGCCGCAAAGTTTTTCTGACCTGACCAGGCCTGAATATAAGGGCCTGCTCGTGGTCGAAGATCCGTCCACATCCTCGCCGGGGCTGGCGTTTTTGCTGGCGACCGTTGCCCGCTTTGGTGACGGCTATCAGGACTTCTGGCGTCAGTTGAAAGAAAACGACGTGTCTGTGGTTGACTCGTGGGAAACTGCTTATTACACCAATTTCAGCGCATCATCGGGCCGAGGTCTTCAGCCTATGGTGGTCTCGTATGGTTCCAGCCCTGCTGCGGAGGTGGTCTTTGCCGACCCCCCAGTGAGCGAATCCCCGACCGCCTCGCTTGTGAGCGATGGCATGTGTTTTCGACAGATCGAGTTCGCCGGCATCCTCAAAGGCACGCACAACCGTGATCTTGCCCAAAAATTCATTGATTTCATGTTAAACAAACCATTCCAGGAAGACATGCCTCTGCAAATGTTTGTATTCCCGGTTAACCCGGATGCCGCCCTGCCGGAGGTATTCGTTCAGAATACCCAGATCCCTGCCAGCCCCGCCACCCTTGACCCGGCCATTATCGCCGCCAACCGTGACGCATGGATCCAAGGCTGGAACAGTGTGATGAATCCGTAAGGCTGTAAGGTAAATACCTGCTCGACGTTCCTGGAACAAAATGACCCGTCGCGCTCTTTACTGGCTCGCGCCCTCGCTCTTCCTGCTGCTTTTTTTCTTCTACCCGTTGGTGCGGGTCTTCCTGCTTTCCCTCAAACCGGATTTCGGCACCCTCCCCACGCTGGCTGCCCTGCCTGATTTTCTAAACGTCCTCCAATTTACTTTTTACCAGGCTTTTCTTTCCACCCTGCTCACACTGCTGGCCGGGGTGCCCATTGCCTACCTGTTCTCCCATTTCGATTTTCGAGGCAAGCCGCTCCTGCGTGCGCTCACCGCGGTGCCTTTCATGCTTCCCACGATGGTCGTCGCCGCGGGGTTCAACGCCCTGCTCGGCACGCGCGGGTGGATCAACCTGGCCTTGATGGGTGCCTTCAATCTTTCCACGCCGCCCATCACCTTTGTCGGGACGCTGACCGCCATCCTCATCGCCCACGTCTTTTACAATACCACCATCGTCATCCGTCTGGTAGGTAACAGCTGGGCGCAGCTTGACCCCCGGCTCGCCCACGCTGCCCGCGTGCTCGGCGCGGATTCGACCACTGTCCTGCGTCAGATCACACTGCCGCTTTTGCGCCCGTCCCTGCTGGCTGCCACCCTGCTGGTCTTCCTGTTCGACTTCACGTCTTTCGGCGTGATCCTGCTGCTCGGCGGAGCGCAGTTCCGCACCCTCGAAGTTGAGATCTACATCCAGGCCATGCACTTCCTTAACCTGCCGGCAGCCGCGGTGCTCTCCATGATTCAACTGCTCTGCACGCTCGTTTTTTCCATCATCTACAGCCGGGTAGTGACGCATGCCGTCATACCGCTCAACCCGCGCGCCGCTTCCATCAACATCCACCCGGTGCGGGCAATACGCGAGAAAATTTTTGTTTTCGCGGCTTCGATATTCATTCTCGTCTTGTTCGTCCTGCCGATGGCTGCCCTGCCCGCCCGTTCCGTCGTCCGCCTGGAACCCGACCGCGGCGAGCGTGGCAATTTTCAACCTGCCCTGACCCTGAACAACTATCGCGAGCTGACCATCAACCGGCTCGGATCGCTGTTTTACGTCCCGCCTATCGACGCGGTACGCAATTCACTTGTCTATGCCACGATCACGGTGGTCCTATCACTTATACTGGGATTCCCAGCGGCATCGGCGCTGGCGCGTCCCGCCAGGCTGGAAAAATTCATCGACCCGTTCCTGATGCTGCCGCTGGGCGCTTCAGCGGTCACACTGGGACTTGGCTATATTCTCACCTTTAACCGCTGGTTGTATGCTCCCATACTGGTTCCGCTGGCGCATACCACCCTTGCCCTACCCTTCGTGATAAGGAGCTTGCAGCCCGCCCTGGCCTCCATCCCGCAACGGTTGAGGGATGCCGCTGCGGTGCTGGGCGCCTCGCCCCGTCAGGTCTGGCGGTCGGTGGACCTGCCCATCATCGCCCGCGCGGTAACTGCCGCGGGAGTCTTTGCCTTCACTGTTTCGCTCGGCGAATTTGGAGCGACGGCCATGCTGGCGCGCCCTGAACACCCGACCATGACCACCGCCATCTCCCGTTTCCTCTCCCAGCCGGGTGGCTTGAACTACGGCCAGGCGATGGCGATGGCAACCATTCTGCTTGTAGTGACCACGACTGCGATTCTGATGATCGAGAAAATCAGACTGCCCGGTTCCGGTGAATTTTAATTTTTCGCAGGATGATTCTGGATCAAATCCCGCCGGGTTTCAAGGTGAATATGCTTGAATTAAGAAATATCCAAAAAACCTACGAAGGACAGCTGCTTCTGCATGGCATCTCGTTCACCGTCGCGCCGGGAGAGACTGTTTGCCTGCTGGGGCCTTCCGGCAGCGGGAAGTCAACGCTGCTGCGCATCATCGCCGGTTTGGAGAACGCTGAACAGGGCGACATTTTCTGGGATGGTGAGAATATCGCCAGTATCCCGGTACACCAGCGCCGTTTCGGGTTGATGTTCCAGGATTACGCGCTCTTCCCGCACAAATCGGTTCGGGAGAACATTGCTTTTGGTCTGGAGATGCAAAAACTGCCCCGCACCGAGATCGATCAACGCGTTACCACCGCGCTGACGCAGGTCAACCTGACCGGTTTCGAATCACGCCGTGTCACCGACCTCTCGGGCGGTGAGCAGCAGCGCGTGGCGCTGGCACGCGCCCGCGCGCCGGATCCGCGCCTGTTGATGTTCGATGAACCTCTCGGCGCGCTCGACCGTACGCTGCGCGAGCATCTCGGCACGGAACTGCGCGAGATTTTGCACAAGAGCGGTGTTCCGGCGATTTATGTCACCCACGATCAGGAGGAAGCCTTCACTATCGCGGATACGGTCATGCTCCTGCATGATGGACACATCGTTCAAAGCGGTGCACCGGATGAGGTGTACAGCCATCCCGCCAGCGGCTGGGTGGCTGAGTTCCTCGGGCTGGGCAACCTGTTGACGGGGGTGGTGAGACGCCAGGCGGCTTCTCAAACCGTCCAGACAGGGGTGGGGACGTTCAGCCTGAAATGCGGACATGCCCACCATGACGGCGAGCAGGTCCACGTATTGATCCGTCCCGCAGGCGCCAGCCTGGGGGTAGAAGCGACCGGGAGGTCCGTCCGCGGCTCCGTGACAGACATCCTCTTTCATCAAAGCGGGTTCAAAGTAACGCTTGACAACGGGCTATATTTTTATTTGCCGGCTGCGCCAAAAATAGGCGAGAGGGTGGCTGTACAGGCAGGGAGCGTGGAATGTCTAGGATAACGGTCATCAAGCGGAACCTGGCCGGTGAGGAGACCTGGCGGTACAGCGGGCAGTTGCTGAAGAGAACCGAAAACGCGCTGATCCTGGAGGCGCCTTTCAACCTTGACGATACACCGTTCATGGGTATTTTTCTCAAGCGCGGCGACCGTTTTGTGGAAATATTTTATACGGACCGCTGGTACAACATATTCGAGATTCACGACCGCGACGATGGCACACTGAAGGGGTGGTACTGCAATATCGGCCGACCCGCCGTATTTGAAGCCGAGGATTGTCTATCATTTATAGACCTGGCACTCGATTTATGGGTTGCCCCCGATGGAACACAGACCGTGCAGGATGAAGATGAATTCGAGGTATTGAACCTGGATACAGAGACGCAGGAGAAGGCACTGGACGCGCTGGAACAATTGAAGATGAGGTTTTCGTCCTCCGGGTCTTCCATGATTTTCATTGAGAACCAGTGAAACGAGGCGCGGTTGGGTAAAGCACAAGCCTCCCGGAGGTCCGGGAGGCTTGTGTAGTGAGCGCCAGAGTGCGCCCTGTCTTGCCCGTGTTTAAGCGGGACTTGTAAAACAATATTCAGTTGTAAAGGGCGTGTCCCCTTGATTTCATATTTACCAAATTACAGGTTCTTAATCAGTGTAGCAAATTCCAAGAACAAAATCAATCACCTGCGCCCTACGGATTCCTTAAAATAATAAATTGAGGCGGTTGTCGTAAGTTGTGTCATCCACTCTTACACACCGGCAGCCAGCAGCGGCAGGATTGTTCCCAGGTTGAACAAGCGATCTCCATTACGCCATAAATAAACGCCAAAGGCGGTCGAGAAGACACAGCAACAACATAATACCAGCAGGATCACCACAACAATGAGCCAGGTCTTACTGCTTTTTTTCTCTTCCGGTGGTGTTAACGGAACATCGGGTGGAGGAGTGCTAATGATAGTCTCGTTCATGTTTACCTTTGCCTCTCGAAATGATTGGAATAGGAACTGCCAGGTATTCAGCACTGGCAAAAATTAAACAGATGAAGGAAAAATTTGATGTTATCTACTCCATAACAATAAGCCAGGTCTTGCTGTTTTTTCTCTCCCGGCGGAGTAAACGGAACTTTGGGAGCGGGGACGGATGTAAGTGTTTCTGCTATTTTACCTCTCTTATCTTCTAAATACTGGGAAGCCATACGGTCAACATGGGCGCAAAGGAGAACAGGTTGGTGAAGAATTCCTTGATATGCGACCAGAAGAATACGATCAGGAGGATCGCCAGAGCTGCACTTCAGACGACCAGGAAAATCCAGACGAGGACACCGGCGATGGGAGCTTCCTTCTTCATCTCGTCATCTGTATGGCCTACTTGAGAAAAACCAGTTTACATATTGTTTTACTTATTAAATCCTCCTTTGAAAAATCAGATAACTGTCAGGATGGCAGGTAGATGAGCAAACATTGGACTGATATATCCAAAAATACCTGAGATAAACTGGACAGCAAACTGAAAAATCCAGATCGCAAGACCTCCCAGGCATAAACAGCAACAGCAAAACAGAACAACCAGGATAATCAGCATTCCCAGATGGGATTGCTTTTCTTGAGGGACGACTGAGGGGAGATGCTGTCGTGACTCGAAGGAGTATAGGCGGGCATGTTTGATTCCTTGCATCAAGCGGGTTTACGCACACTGGACCTGCGCTGCCACCACATGACAATGAGCACCACAAACAGGATGACGATGAAAACGATCAGGATGGGGACGATGATCGAGAGAAACGAGACGACGGTGGCAGTAATATCCTCCAGGATACTGACCGGTGTATTGCCTACACCGCCGGTCGTGGCAGTCACTACCGGGCGGACGATCACAGACTTCACGGTGTGCACGCTGCCCGCGATCAGCAGTCCACAAGTCAGGGCGATGATGGGATGCAGGTTTGTGACGACTCCCGCGGTCGCCGCAAATGCAATCGCACCCGCCACCGGGCGGAAGAATGTCTGAATCCCGTCATTGATATGGTTGATGGCAGGGACTTTATCAGCCAGGAACTCTATGATGATCAACAATCCGAGAATGATCAGCGCCCAGGGGTCCGCCAGGATGTTATAAGGCTTGGAGAGCACGATCAGGTCGGTGTAATGAGTCAGCGCACCGATAATGAACAATGGGATATAGGCATTCAGTCCCGCACTGAACGACAGTCCGAATGCAGTAAATATCGAAAGAAGTTCCATTCCTTCCTCCTTCTTGCCTGCTAACCGAGGGGGAAACCTCCCCACGTGCCGGTCAATGTAAAACGAAGTATATCGAACAACACGATTTGCAGCATGGCAATTGTGAAGCCGGCCGTCAACGGCAGCCATGCCTGTGAGAGCCGCTGGTAGGTGTTGTCCTTTCGCAACGCCATCACCGCGAATAGGCTGTAAACCGTGCCCAGAAGCAAGGGCACCGTCATTGCGCTGAGAATCGCCAAAGGGTAGAGTACGACCGGCGATTCGGTGAGCATGACCAGGTCCATCACAAGCGCAAGGGCAAGTAAAATCCCAAGGGCGCGCCAACCTCTCAGGGCTGGGCGTGGATCCCAATCTGCCCGGAGGGTTTGGTTGAATGCTGGGAATATTACCACAGCGATGACCAGCCCCATCCCCGTCCCGGTTAGCAAGCGCAGGGTGTTGTTAGGCTCATAGAGAGTCGGGATGCTCGAAAAGAGGGGCGTACCAATCCCTCGCATCAGGGTAAAGTAAGAGTTGACACCATCCACGCCAAAGGCGATCACCAGCAGCCCAAGAGGCACAAAGAGCCCTTTCGAGGGCATGCCGGCACGTTTTGAGACAGTGAGAGTCAGAAACACCAGGCCCAGCAGCGCACCCAGATACATCCCTGAACACCGCGCACAGAGTGGGAGCTGTCGGGTACCGATGTGGAAAGAACGCGCGTCAATCCGGTGACAGACGGCATAGCCAAGCGCATCTGCTTTGCCCAACAAACCGGGTGGGGCAATCACCAGAAAACCCAAAAACACCAACAAGGCAGCAGCTGGGACTAGCCCTTTCGTTACGCGGATGGCGTTGGTGCGAAGCTGGCTGTGATTCATTCTTCTCATTATACTGCTACTTGCAGTTGTCACTCCTTTTTTTAAATCCTGTCATTGGGACATCACGAATCAAGAATTGCCTGGCGACCATTCAGAGTAGATAAACCTCGTGGAACCAAATCAGCCCGGTGCGCGTCCCTTTTGCAGAGCCGCATAATTGCGGTATGATTGATTTTTCAGGAGATAATTAGATGAGAAAAGTTCTCTGGATTACACTACTTGCGGCACTGGCGCTTTCCGCCTGCGGTCCGAACGGAACGTTAGCACAACCGACCGAAACGCCTTCCGCTACCTCACTACCCTCAGCCAGCCCCTTCCCGACCCAGACTCCCACCCCGGCTGCGACGGATACTCCCACGCCGACTGTCACGCCAGTTTATCCCTCTGAAGGATACGGCCCTGCCGGCTTTCCGGCTGACGTCAATCCGCTCACCGGGCTGAAAGTGGCAGATTCCACCCTGCTGGAACGCCGGCCGCTGGTGATCAAAGTGTCCAACCTGCCGCGTAATGTGCGTCCGCAGTGGGGGCTTTCACTGGCGGATATTGTTTATGAATATTACACGGAAGAGGGCACCACACGCTTCATCGCGCTCTTCCTGGGCAATAATGCCGACATCGTCGGCCCCATCCGTTCGGCGCGCCTGTTTGATGGAAACATCATCCGCATGTACAAAGCCATTATGGCGTTTGGGAGTGGAGACATCCGCGTCCGCAACCGGTTGTACAGCACCGAATATGCCAACCGGCTGGTCTCTGAATATCCCGCCAAGTGCCCGCCGATGTGCCGCTACGAACCGAATGGCGCCAACCACCTGATCACCAACACCGCCAAATTGACCCAGTATGCCAAGCAGCAGGGGATCGACAACGGGCGCCAGAACCTCGACGGAATGTTCTTCAATTTTGACCCCCCCACAGGCGGGCAATCTGTCGAGCATATTTTCGCACGCTTCTCCGCCGCAATCTACAACCGCTGGGACTACGACCCCGCTACCGGGAAATTTGTACGCAACGCTGAGTCCGCTGACGATCTGACCGGGGGGCTGAACGAAAAATACGCCCCGCTTACTGACCGCCTGACCAATGAACCGATCACCGCTGATAATCTAGTCGTCATCCTCGTTCCCCACGAATACTATTCCGTCGTCCCTGAAATCGTGGATATGCAATTTTCTGGAACCGGTACCGCTTACATCTTCCGGGATGGACAGGCCTACAAAGTGAAGTGGAACCGCCCCACAGCCGACTCAGTATTGTCGCTGACCGGTGAAGACGGCAAACCCTTCCCCTTCAAACCCGGCAACACCTGGGTGGAAGTGATGGGCATTTACAGCAAAGCCGAACAGAAGGGCAACGACTGGCGGTTTACCTTCTCAATCCCCTGAGAGCAAGGCGGGGCGGGCAAGATACCCGCCCCGTTTTTTTGAGTACTGCCTTGATTTCTAGCCATAACGATGTTTTCTCCGTTAACACACCCCTGAGTTTGGTGATTGATCAAAGAAGCAGTAACAGGTCTATAATTTATTATTGAGACTTTCAAGAAAGGATTCTGCTATGACTGACCTGAGACGAATTGCTGTGCTCACCGGAGGCGGCGATGCCCCCGGACTCAACGCAGTCATCCGCGCTGTGGTCAAGACCGCCATCAATGAATATGGCTGTGAGGTTTTGGGGATCAAGAACGGCTACGATGGTTTTCTCGAGCCGGGAGGCGTGGTGGAACTTGGACATGACGAGGTTCGGGGGATCCTGCCTCGAGGGGGAACGATCCTGGGGACTGCCAATCGCGGCAACCCGTTTGCCCGGAAGGTGATCCAGGATGGCAAGGAAGTCATCATCGATGTGTCAGACCAGGTCATCCAGAACATCAAGTTGCTTGGGGTGGATGCGCTGGTCGTCATCGGCGGGGACGGGACTCTGCGTACCGCACAGGAGATGTACCAGAAGGGTGTTCCCGTGGTCGGAGTTCCGAAGACGATTGACAACGATGTCGGCGGCACGGAGGTCACTTTCGGGTTCGACACCGCGCTGGGTACTGCCACCGAGGCCTTCGACCGTTTGCACACCACCGCCGAGGCTCATCACCGCGTGATGGTGCTCGAGCTGATGGGGCGCGACGCCGGTTTCATCGCCCTGCATGCCGGGATTGCCGGCGGCGCTGACGTGATCCTGATCCCCGAAATCCCATTTAAATTTGGGGCGATTGCCCATAAGGTGATGGAACGAAAAGCACGCGGCAGTCTCTTCAGCATCCTGGCTGTCTCGGAGGGTGCCAGGCCGGCCGATGGCGAGCAGGTCTTTTCCCGCGAGGGAGACCAGGTCTACGTACCCAGGTTGGGCGGAATTGGGCAGAAAGTGGCGGAGAATGTCGAAAAAGCCACCGGCTCCGAGGCCCGCGTCACCGTGCTGGGACATTTGCAACGCGGGGGCTCACCTACCGCCTTCGATCGTCTGCTGGGTTCGCGCTACGGCTCGCAGGCTGTACGGGCCGCCGCGGAAGGCAAGTTCGGCAGCATGGTCGCGCTGCGCTCCGGCAGCGTGGTGGAAATCCCCCTGACCGAGGCGTTTGCCATCCCCAAACGGGTGGATCTGAATGGTGAAACCATCAAAACTGCCCGTGCGTTGGGTATATCCTTTGGAGATGAGTGACCCAACCTTTTTGTTTCGCGTCCCAAATGCAACCGACAAGCCTATTAAACCAGAATGCCGTCCTTCCGGACGGCATTCGTGGCGCGCTGCGGCTTCCTTTATAGATCGAGGAGGGATGCCACAGCGCTACGTTCATAATTCTTACTGTCCATGTGGCACATCACCTCCTCCTTTCTATAGAATAGCGAGGGATAAAGCGGCATGACCGCGTTGTTGCTGGTAGTATTACACAAACGAATTCGGATGTCAATAGGTGGAATTGAAATTAGGGGAAAATAGGCTTAAAAAAACCAGAGAAGGATGAAAGCTTTCGGGTGTTTAAAATAATCATAGCCAATCACAACTTTCCGACATTCTCTGATACTTTTTGATAGCTCCCGCAAGTCCGAATCGCCTATCCTTATTGAAAACTTCTTGGAGGCAACCATGCTTAAACATCCTAACCGATTTTGGATTGCAGTTCTATTGCTTGGATGGGTATTCGACTTTCTGTTCTGGGGACACATGCCCGGCGTCAATTTCGCGATCTTTGTGATATTGACTCTCACCACCGGGATCATATTGCTCTCCTCAGAAGGGTTTCGTCCCGCTGTATGGACGATGGCACTGCTGGCACCCATCCTATTTTTTGCCGTGATGTTCTTTTCGCGAACAGAACCCTTCAGCGTCTTCCTGAGCGTCGTCCTGACCCTGCTGCTCATGGCCGTTTTTTCCGTGACCTATCTTGGCGGACGCTGGATCCTCTATGCTCTGGCCGATTACGTGGTCCGCGCCTTCCAACTGATCGGGAACGTCATCATTGCGGGTGCCGCCCTTGCCTTCAGCAAATCCGCCGCACCACCAGGCACAGCGGAGGTCGATCAGAAAAACACCGGGAGGACTTCCACCCGTCACGTTTGGCCGGTCGTGCGGGGCACCCTCATTGCCATCCCCATCATCGCGGTCTTCGCAGCCCTGCTTTCTGCGGCCGACCTGGTGTTCGCCCAGCGCATCAATGCCATTGTTGAGTTATTCAGTCTGGAGAAACTGCCGGAATACATCTTCCGCGGGGTGTATATCGTCGTCCTGGCTTACCTTCTGGCGGGGGTGCTGCTCTATGCCGCTCAGAAGAGTCACGACGAGACGCTCCACGGTCTGGAAAAACCGCTCGTACCGCAGTTCCTGGGGTTCACTGAAGCGGCGATCATCCTGGGCAGTGTGATAGCACTGTTCGCATTCTTCGTGATCATTCAGTTCCAGTATTTCTTCGGCGGGCAGGTAAATATCAATATCGAGAGTTACACCTACGCCGAGTATGCCCGGCGCGGATTCGGCGAACTGGTCACGGTGGCGTTCTTCAGCCTGCTGCTGTTCCAGGGGTTGAGCACCGTCGTCAAACGCGAGACACCCTCTCGACGCAGGGCTTTCGCTGCGCTTGGGACCGGGTTGGTGGCGCTGGTTTTCGTCATGCTGCTCTCCGCCTACTATCGGCTGACACTCTACGAAGAGGCGTATGGCTTCTCGCGCCTGCGCACCTATACCCATGTCTTCATAATCTGGCTGGCGCTCCTGCTCCTGGCCGTGGTCGTACTCGACCTGCTCCAGCGCCAACGCACCTTCGCCTTCGCAGCCATCCTCGCGTTGATCGGCTTCGCGCTGTCGCTTACCCTGCTCAACGTGGATGCATTTATCGCCAATCACAATGTCCAGCGTGCAGTCGAAGGAAAGGAACTGGATGTCGCCTACCTGGCCTCGCTCTCCTCGGATGCCGTTCCCGCACTGGCTGACTGGTTCACCAACCCGGCGCTGGGGCAGACGACCCGGGAGGGCGTCGGTGCTTCACTGGCTTGCATCAAGGCCGAGCCGCACCGCACCGATACCGACTGGCGCGCGTTCAACCTTTCCGTCTGGCGGGCAGACCAGGCACTTGCGCCGCTTGACCTCTCAGGCTACAAGATCATCGACGATGAATATCCCACCAAAGTCATCACACCCCTTAAACAGGAATATGACTGCTTAACCTATGTAGATTGAAAATTACTCAGGATAAATGCCCGGGCACTCACAGAGAGTGCCCGGGTTTTTTTTAAATCCCGTCCTTCCAACATCCCGTATCCGATGTAATTCATCGTCGGATCGTGCGACAGGTGCAGTTGGGTGCGGATGCTATATTCCCGGTAACTAAGCCTGTCCCATTTCATCTTCAGGATCAACCAGAAATTGTGAAGCGGGTTGACCGCCGAGGACATTCCTCTCACGTCATGGTTGACGATCCCATGCCGCAACAGTGCAGCCGTCAGTTCATCCGGACGGATGAACATGTGCCAGTCGTGGGTCTTCGCCGGAAAAAAGCGGGTCAGCGGGAACTCCTGCGCCACGAATATCACACCCAGCCAGGTCATGAATGTCCGGTTGATGGTGTCATAGATAATAATTCCGCCGGGTTTGAGCACACGCGCCGCTTCATCCAATGTACGGTCGAGGTCGTCCACATGTTCCAGTACATCGCAGCAGGTCACCACGTCAAATACCGCATCTGCGAAAGGCAGGGATTCTGCCCGGGCGACCCGGTACGCAACCTGGAGACCGGTTTGCATCGCATGGGCACGCGCGGCAGCAATGGAGGCACGAGATGAGTCCACTCCGGTGGTCAGACTTAAAAGGCGTGTTAATTCTTCGGGGAGATAACCGCCGCCGCACCCCACATCGAGCACGCGAAGTCCGTTTTTGTCCCATCCCAACCCGCTCAAAATATCCTCAATATATTCCACTCTGACGGGGTTGACGCTGACCCGCAGGATATGCAGAAAACTATCTTCATCCCACCAGGTGTGGGCTTCACGATTGTAGAGATCATTGTCTACAGGCATGATTGGATTATAAGGGAAATCCAATAAGGGAAATCCACTTGACAAAGCGGGGAGGAGTGCCTACACTGTAATTACACTGAGTAATTACAGTGTACCTACCATGGATAAGTTTTCTCGCATCATCAAATCAAAGATCGTTCGCATCGGCAACTCGCAAGGGGTGCGCATCCCGCATTTCCTGTTACAGCAATTGCACCTGGCGAATGAGGTGGAGATGTCCGTCCAGGATGACCGGCTGGTGATCCGTGCCGCGCGTAAACCGCGCCAGGATTGGGAAGCCCAGTTCTCCCGTGTGCTCCCGGCAGAAGAGGATTCCTCCGGAGAAGAAAATCCTCCCCAGCTCTCCGACTGGGACGGCACTGAATGGACATGGTAAAACGCTTTGACGTCTATCTGGTCAACCTTGACCCGGTGGTCAATAGCAAAGCCCGCATCAGCCGTCCCTGCGTGGTGGTCTCTCCAGACGAGATGAACCGTTACCTGGCCACCGTGATCGTTGCTCCATTGACCAGCCAGCACAGGGATTTCCCCACACGCATTCCAATTCACTTCAAGTTCAAGCCGGGGCAAATTGCTCTGGAGCAACTGCGTGTGGTTGATAAAACGCGTTTGATCAAACCGCTGGGCAAGCTTGGGGACAAGACGCGGGACGATGTGGTCAAAGTCCTGGGAGAGATGTTTTCCGGGGTCTGAGCAGACTGATGATTTAGGAATTGACTGGGGCTTGAGGGATAATGACGACGATTTTCTTCGCGACCGATGTTCATGGTTCCGATATTTGCTGGAAAAAATTCATTAACGCTGGCAAATTCTATGACGCGGATGTGTTGATTCTGGGCGGGGATTTGACCGGTAAGGCCATCGTGCCAATCATTGACCTGGGCGGGGGCAAGTATCGCGCTGTTCTGCTCGAGCAGGAGTTCGTGCTGGATGGCGAGGTCAAAGCGGATGAGATGGTCAAGAAGATCAAAAGCCGGGGCTATTATCCCTACCGTCTCACGCCGGATGAGCTCGCCGATTTGAATAAGTCACCCGCTAAAGTTCACGACCTGTTCCTTCAAGAAGCGCTTAAAACGGCTGAACAGTGGATGGTCTATGCCGCTGAAAAATTGTCAGGGACAGGCATGCGCGTATATGCCGCACCGGGTAACGATGACCAGTTCGAAGTGGACGATATCATCCGCAAATCCGGTGTGGTGACTCTTGCTGAAGGTCAGGTCATCGAATTGGATAAGCATCACGAGATGATCAGTTCCGGCTGGAGCAACCACACACCCTGGCATACTTACCGGGAGGAGACAGAAGACCAGCTGGCCGTGCGTTACGAGACGATGATCGCACAGTTGAAGAACCCGAAGAATTCCATCTTCAATATCCATGTCCCGCCATACGCTTCGAATCTCGACGAAGCCCCCGAGCTTGATGAAAACCTGCGTCCCAAATACGCCGGTAATGCGCTCAAACCGGTGGGGTCGACTGCGGTGCGCGCTGCCATCGAAAAGCGCCAGCCGCTGCTGGGGCTGCATGGCCACATTCATGAGGGACGTGGCTCGTCACGCATCGGGCGGACCTTATGCATCAACCCCGGCAGCATGTATGAGCAGGGAACACTGCTCGGCGCGCTGGTCAAACTGGGCAGGGAAAAAATCGAGCATTATGTGCTGACACAGGGCTAAAGGGGACTCTGTCCTGATCACTCATCCACCAAAGGAGATTACCCAATGTCTGATACATCCCTCTTTATTCGAAAGGCAACAGGACTGGTTCGCTCGTGGTCCGTCTTCGATGCTTTCATCTATGCCTTTTTCTCAATCAACCTGGTCACGCTGGGGCTGTATATCTTCAGCCAAATGTATTACCTGCAGGGCGGATTGATCCCGACGCTGGTGATCAGTTCATTATTCATTCTCTTTGAAGTGATTATTTACGCCGCCCTGATCGCAGTGATGCCGCGCTCAGGCGGTGATTACGTCTGGCAAAGCCGCGTGTTGGGAGGCGGTGTTGGTTTTGTGCTGGCGGTCACCGGCTGGTGGTTCATCCTGTGGTTGTGGGTGCCGCTCTACAGCGATATGCTTCGTCATATCGTCATTACCCCCATTCTCGGCATCCTGGGCGCACAGGAAGCCGCCCTGTGGTTCGGTCAGACCAATATTGGATTATTCGTCACGGCGCTGATCATGCTCGCGCTGGTCTCCATCTATATCGCCGCTGGGATGAAATGGTATGCCCGCGTCCAGAAATTCTGCTTCTGGGGCGGAATGGTCGGGATGCTGGTGGTGGTGGTTATGCTCCTGACTGGTTCGCAGGAGGCGTTCAGAGCCGGGCTTGAGACCAACGCCACCGCACTCTTCGGTGCTCAACCGGGCGTCTACGATGCCACCCTGGCCGCCGGACAGACCGCCGGTGCCACCCTCCCGCTGACCGGAGGAGCGATCGGGGCGATCTTCCTTGCCATGCCCTTCATTGTTTTCTTCAATCTGTGGCCCAACTGGGGCGCGACACTCTATGGCGAGGTGCGCGGCGCAACGGATTTCAAACGCAATTTCTGGGGGATGGCTTCCGCGCTCATTGGGACGGCTGTGGTCGGCATCGTCCTGCTTTATGCCATCGCGCACACCATCGGTTGGGATTTTTACATCAATGCCAACGGCGCTTACTGGAATTCCGCCTGGGGTTATACCGACCAGCCGGCTCCACTCCCGATCTGGCCTTACCCGGCGCTCTTAGCAGTGTTCCTCACCACCAACCGTGCCGTTCAGCTGATCGTCATTCTGTTGATGAGTCTGTGGTGGTTTGGTTGGTCCGGCACGGTATTCCTGAGCAGCACCCGCGTCATATTCGCTGCCGCCTTCGACCGCCTGCTGCCTGAAAAAGTTGCCGAAATCGAGCCGCACACCCGCACCCCTCTTTACGCGCTTGTGCTGATGGTCGTCCCTTCCATCATCGTTTCTTACCTGTTTGCTTACAATCTGTTCAACTTCCGTACGCTGACCCTCGACTCCACCCTGGTCATCGCGGTGACTTATCTGGGCACGACCATCGCAGCCATTGTCCTCCCTTATGTCAAGAAAGACCTGTACAATGCCTCGCCGATAGCCAAATATAAAATCCTGGGCATCCCGTTGATCACCATCGCCGGGGTGATTTTCGGGGCGTTCCTGCTCTTCCTTCTGGTCGAATGGATCTTCGATCCCTTCCTCAATGCCCCGGGGCTTTACGGTATCGGCCTGCAGAACAAATACTCGCTTTATTTCATGGCTGCCAACTATATCCTCGCGCTCGCCATCTACCTCGGGTTCAAATATTACCGCAAACGCAGCGGCATCGACATCGACAAAGTGCACAAAGAGATCCCGGTCGAATAATGTCTCCATCCCAACATAGTCCCTGCTCCCAACTAAGAGAGCGGGGAAATCTGGAGAACCATGGAAACTCTGCCTGACATTGTTGACGAAGTACAGCGGCTGATGGATGCCTCTGACCGGCAGAACATGCATCTGCGGCTGATCGGCGGGCTTGCCATTCGCGTTCACAGCCCTTCAGCAACGCACCACACCCTGCGTCGCGATTATCCCGACATGGATTTCGTTGTCCCCAAGAGGGAGAAACGAAAACTCGATGATTTCTTCGCCGACCTGGGTTATGTCCCGGACAAGAATTTCAATCTGCTGAATGGCGACCGGCGGCAGATCTTTTTTGACGCGCAGAGCGGGCGGCGCATTGATGTGTTTGTGGGTGACTTCGAGATGTGCCATAAGTTGCCTATGCGCAACCGACTCGATTCGCACCCCGTCACCATTCCCCTGGCAGAATTGTTCCTCTCAAAGACCCAGATCGTCGAACTGAACCGGAAAGATGCGCTCGACATCATCTCCCTCGTGCTCTATAACGAAGTGGGCTTCACCGACGATACGATCAACATGGACCGCATCGCCCGACTGTGCCTCAAGGACTGGGGGCTATACAAGACCTTGACCATCAACCTGAGCAAGGTCGAGAACGTGCTGGTCAACGAGAATCCCGGCTTGAGCGATGAAGATACCCAGCGGGTGCTCGAGCGCATCAACACCATCCGCCGTATTCTCGACCGCGCCGCCAAATCCATTCTCTGGAAAGTGCGCGACCGGCTCGGCACGCGTCTGCGCTGGTACACTGAAGTGGAAGAGGTCAACCGCTAGCCGCTTACAAATGGACATCGATAACAGAACGAGAAGAACCTGCTCATAACAAGAGCGCCAACCGGTGCCGGTCGGCGCTCTTAATTGACCCAATCAAATTAGTTATTGTGTCGTCTGGAAGGTCAGGGATTGGATGAGCGCATCGAGCGTGGTCAGGTCAGGGGTGAAATCAGCAACGCTCAGTGCATTGAGCTGCTGGATTTTCGCAATGAGATAAGCCTGGAAATCCTGTGTCGCACTCTGCTGGTCTTCTTTCGTGGCGGTATCGGCCAGCATGCTCGCGCGGACCGGGTAAAAGAAGGCGATGAGGTAATTTCCGTCATTGCTTAATCCAAGATAGACGTAATATAGGTTGCTGTTTGTGACCGCAGAAGCATCCTGTGAGAACCGCCCAACGAAGCGGATGCCCTGTCCTATTCCGCTGGGCAAATAGACACCCTGGACAGCCAGGTCATTGGCGCCGACTGCGCGTTCAAACGGAAGGACAGGCAGGCCCCACTGGGGTAGTGAAGCTGGTTTTTCAACCAGCAGGGATTCGAGTTTGGCAAGGTTACCGGTCACGCCAGGATCGCCATTGACTTCCCAGAGTTTTTTGTAATCCGCGACAGGAATTATATATATGATCGCGCCGGTCGCCCCACCATCACCGAAGGTAATTTCGACATGGTCGGGCAGACCCATCGGACCGGCTGGCTGGCTGTTATCATAGCCGGCCGCAGAGATGGCGACTGCCCGGAATGACGGTGCCAGGCCTTTGGTATCCAGCTGTATCGAGGCAGGGTCGATTTTTCCACCGACTGGTTGAGCTGAAAAGGCTGTGGCAGTTGTGCTGTTCTGGAAAATCATTTTTGCAGCCCCATCGTTCAAGACCAGCACCAACTTGTCCCCTACCATGCCAACTCCTGTCACCTGACCGAGCAGGTTCAGGAAATTACTGGAAAGGGAATCGACACCGCATTCTGCCAGGGTGACAGGACCAAGCGTAAGGGTGGCTTTTTCACCACCGAAGACATAAGCCCCGGCTGCCGCGTTGCAGTCCGCAATGGCATTAAATGTCCCATCCGCATTAAATATAATGGTGTACATATCCGGTGCGGGGACAGACTGAACAGATGGAGGTTGAGCTTCAGAGAATTCGAGCCACTCCCAGGTGACCCCGGTTACGGTCTCAACCGAGGCGGCTGGCGGGGTGGCAAGCGGTACCGCAGTGGGTTGAGGCGTGCTGGTGCTGCGGAGGCTGCATGCAGTCAGGATTCCCATGACCACAACTGATACGAGTAAATAAAATAGTTTCTTCATAATCGTCCTCCTTCTTTTATACAGGTGATAATTGTATACCACTTTACACGTTCAAGAGAGAGCAATTCCATCCCAAACTCCTGGTAATTTATATGACCCTCCTAACCTTAAAGGAAATTGCTTGACGCTTTAGAAAGAATGTGCTAGCATCAACAGAAAGGGCCGAAAAGATACAATTTTTTTGAAACTAGCTCCTGGAGGAGAACAATATGTCCTACAAAAAAATCGGGTTAATCCTGCTGGTGACGCTGATGCTGGTGCTGACGGCCTGCGAGCGCTCAGCGTCTACACCCCCTCCAGCAACACCTGCTTCTGGAACGAATATTGCTCAACCGATGACGCCCAATGCAACTCAGAATCCCATGGCGATCCTGCAGCAATATGCGACCCAGACTGCCATCGCAGCGGGCGGCGTCTCGCTACCAACACCGACGCAAATCAGCATCGGGCAGGCGACGCAGGTACCGTTGATCACGCCGATGATCACCTCTACACCCGTTCCGGGTAGCGTCCTGCCTTCACCCACCACGGGTGCGGCTGCACCTGCACCCAATATCGTCGTTCCCACATCGACACCAGGCAAACCCGCCACCTACACGCTGCAGCCGGGTGAATACCCGTACTGCATCGCCCGCCGTTTCAATGTTAATC
>JBGPQJ010000004.1:0-43724 GCA_041488995.1 Anaerolineae bacterium | reverse complement strand
TAGAGGTAACGGAAAATGCCATAAATGACAAACGGGATGGTTAGCATCATGGTGTGGTTGGCAGGGACGTTGGGGGCAAAAAACGTGTAGAGCGCGTAAACGACAATGGTCGTACCGGAGACGATGGTGATGTATTGATCGAGCAGCGGCAGGGTGTAGCCGTCCAGCACCTTGCGATGGGCACCCGCGCCATGCGCCAGCAGAGCCAGTTCGGAGCGGCGCTTGCCAAATCCAATGTACAGGGCAAACAGGGTGGTGAGCACATAAAGCCACGGGGAAAAACGCTCGACTGTGATGAGCGTCACACCTGCATGGACGCGCAGGACGAAGCCGGCAGCAATGATCAGCACGTCCAGGATGGCGACGTGCTTGAGCCACAGCGAATAAGCCAGGTTGAGCAGGAAATAGACCAGCAGAACGGCAAAGAAAGCCGGGGAGAGCAAGTAGCCCAATGGTAATGAAACCACGACGAGTGTGATCCCTGACGCCCATGCGACAGGCATGGGCAGCCTGCCGGAGGCAATCGGCCGGCGCCTCTTGTCGGGGTGCTGGCGGTCTGATTCGACATCCGCGATGTCATTGAAAATGTACACCGCGCTGGAGACGAGACAGAACAGGAAGAAACCCGCCGTGGTGCGCAGGAAGGCTTCCAGGTGAAAAAACTGTTGGTCGAAGACCAGCGCCGCATAAACGAAGGCGTTCTTCGTCCACTGGCGCGGACGCATGGATTTGAGCAGGGCGCGGAACATAAGTGTATTTTAACTGTAAAATGGAGTTATGCCCAAAACTCGTCTGGATGTTTTGATGGTGGAACGCGGACTGTCTGAAAGCCGCTCGCTCGCACAGAGATTGATCATGGCCGGGCAGGTGAGAGTGAACGGGCAGGTCGTATTCAAGCCTGCCACCGCCATATCCAATGATTCTACGCTGGAAGTGGAATCCGGTCCGCGCTTTGTCTCACGCGGCGGAGAAAAGCTGGAGGCCGCTCTATCCGCCTGGCCAGTAGAAGTGACCGGACGGGTGTGCGCCGACGTGGGCGCATCCACGGGCGGGTTTACGGATTGTCTGCTCCAGCACGGTGCAGCGAGAGTGTATGCCATTGACGTGGGCAAGGGCATCCTGCACTGGAAACTGCGTTCCGACTCACGCGTGGTGGTGATGGAAGGAACCAATGCACGTCATATCGAGGGGCTGCCAGAGCCAGTGCAGTTGGCCGTGTGCGATGCATCGTTTATATCGCTGAAGATATTACTTCCCGTCATAAGCAACTGGTTTACACCCCCTTCCGATTCCCCTCATTTTGAAAAAATGAACATAGAGCAAGATGGAGGTGATAACTTGATCACCTTGATCAAACCGCAATTCGAAGCCGGGCGCAAGGAATCGGCAAAAGGCGAGGGGGTGATCCGCGACCCGCAGGTTCACCGCCGTGTGCTGGACGAAGTGCTCACATTTGCAGAGCAGACCGGCTTCAGAGTACACGGACTTATCCGCAGCCCGCTGCTGGGACCCAAGGGCAACGTGGAGTTTCTGGCATGGTTGAGACTATCAGGGGGAAGCATTAAGTTAGAAGATGCCATAATGGCCGCCATCGGGTGATCGTCTTCGTCAAGCCCGCCCTACAGGCGTAGATTGGCGTGGAACAGGGGAATAGAATCGGTTATACTTTTGCCGATTATGTCCGACCACATCCGCAATTTCTGCATCATTGCCCACATCGACCACGGCAAATCCACACTGGCAGACCGGTTGCTGCACCTGACCGGCACGGTCCCCGACCGCGACACCACCGAGCAGATTCTCGACTCGATGGAGCTGGAGCGGGAAAAGGGTGTGACGATCAAGGCGTCTGCCGTTCGCATGCTCTACAAAGCCAGCGACGGCAAGGACTACGAATTGAACCTGATCGACACCCCCGGCCACGTGGACTTTGGCTACGAGGTCAGCCGGGCCTTGAACGCCTGCGAAGGCGCGATCCTGGTGGTGGACGCCACCCAGGGCATCGAAGCCCAGACACTAGCCAACCTGTACTCCGCGCTGGAAGCCGACCTGCGCATCATCCCGGTCATCAACAAGATTGACCTCCCTTCCGCCCACCCTGATGAAGTGGCGGAGGATATCGCCTCCCTGCTGGGCGGCAAGGCGGATGAGGTTATCCGCATCTCAGCCAAGGCGGGCATCAACATCGAGCAGGTGCTCGAAGCGGTGGTCCAAAAGATCCCGCCGCCGATGGGCGACCCCTCCCTGCCCCTGCGCGCGCTGGTGTTCGATTCACATTACGACTCTTATAAAGGGGTAATCTGCTATATCCGTGTCCTGGAAGGCAGGATCAAAGCCAGTGAAACCCTGCGCATGATGAGCACAAAAGTGGATATTAAGCCCATCGAAGTGGGCATCTTCTCACCTACGATGAAACCGGTCGAGATGCTGTCCGCCGGCGAGGTGGGATACGTGGCGACCGGTCTGAAGACCGTCCACGACGCCCGGGTGGGAGACACCATCACGCTGGTCGCGAACCCGGCGGCCGAACCCCTACCCGGTTACCGCCATCCCAAACCGATGGTGTTTGCCGGCGTCTACCCGGTTGACGCCGACGACTACGGCAGCCTGCGCGATGCGCTGGAGAAGCTGCAGTTAAATGACGCTTCACTGGTGTACGACCCGGAGACTTCCCAGGCGCTCGGTTTCGGATTCCGCGCTGGTTTTCTGGGATTATTCCACATGGAAATCATCCAGGAGCGGCTGGAAAGGGAGTACGACCTCGATGTCCTTTTCACGGCGCCGTCGGTGGAGTACGAAGTGGTTCTGCACACGGGCGAAGTGATCCCGGTCGACTCACCTGCCCAGCTTCCGGACGAGGGGCTGGTCGCGGAAATCCGCGAGCCCTGGATGAACATCGAGATCATCACCCCGACCGAGTTCTACGGGACGATCATGGATCTCGCGATCACCCGGCGCGGTATTTATAAAGGGCAGGAATACCCTGCCCCTCACCGCGTCCAGCTCAATTACGAGATCCCGCTGGCAGAATTGATCGTGGACTTCTTTGACGATCTCAAGTCGCGCACGCGCGGTTACGCTTCCCTCGATTATCAATTTGCCGAATATCGCGCCGACGAGCTCCAGAAACTGGAAATCCTGGTCAATGGCGAACCGGTCGACGCACTGGCCGCCATCGTCCATAATAAAGATGCCTATCACAAAGGGCAGTCGCTGATCACCAAGCTCAAAGAAATCATCCCGCGCCAGTTGTTCGATGTGGCGATCCAGGCTTCAGCAGGCGGACGCGTGATCAGCCGCGCCAACGTCAAAGCCCTGCGCAAGGACGTGCTCGCCAAGTGCTATGGCGGCGATATCACCCGCAAGAAAAAACTGCTCGAGAAACAGAAGAAGGGCAAGCGGCGTCTCAAGATGGTCGGCAATGTCGAGATCCCGCAGGACGCATTCATGGCGGTTTTGCGCCTTGATGAGGAGAAAAAGTAGGGCCGGGTTTATACTCGCGCCGAACCGCCATGACCACCGCCTCCCCTCTGCGTGATGCACGCCGCTGGCTGCCGGGCGTCATCGTCAGCCTGATAGCCATATTCATCCTCGCCTACCTGGTGGACTGGCGCGTCGTCGTTCTGGCGTTTACGACCCTCGATTGGCGGGTCGTCCCCTTTTTCATTGCGCTTTACTTCGCATCAACCGCCAGCCGGGCGATGACCTCGCGCACTCTGCTTGAAAACCGCCCCACTCTCCCGCAGGCTTATATTGCCATGATGCAGGGTTACCTGCTGAACAACCTGCTCCCGTTGCGCCTTGGCGAACTCGGCCGAGCTTTCCTGCTGGGGCGCAAGATCAACGTGAGCATGTTCCATGTGCTCTCGACCATTGTGATTGAACGGGTGATTGACCTGGCGATGGCAGCGGCGCTGACCATTGTCGTGCTCCCGCGGGTAATCGCCATGGACTGGGTCAAGCCTGTCGCCTACTCGACCCTCACCCTGGTCGTCATTGGTTTGCTCTCCCTGGCCTTGATGGCACGTTTCCGCACCCCTTTGCATGGATGGGTGGAGATCATCGCCGGGCGGGTGACACTGGTAAAAAAACATCTGCTACCCATCTTCGATTCGCTGCTGGACGGTCTATCCGCGCTGACGAGCCTGCGCGGCACGGCGTTGACCTTCGGCTGGATGACACTCGCCTGGTCCTTCGGCATTATCAACTACTGGGTGCTCCTGCGCGGTTTCGTGCCGGATGCACCTTACTGGTGGGCATTGTTCGTCATCGGTCTTGCCTCGTTCGGTGTGGCGCTTCCCTCGGCACCCGCTGCGCTGGGAGTCTTTGAGGGCGCCATCGTCGCGGCACTCGTCCTGTTGGGAGTGTCCCCCGGCGAAGCGCTGGCATACGCCATTCTGCTTCACTTTTTTCATATCGTCATCTCCAGTATTTTCGGTTTCTATGGTTTCGCCAAGGACGGCGAAAATCTGATGGGGATGTACAACAAGCTGACCAACCGTCCAAAAGAAAACCAGCCATCCCTGCAGGAAAAACCTGCGGTAGATTCACGGAGCAACCATGTCCCTTAACTATTTCATCACGGGTGGAGCCGGATTCATCGGCTCGAACTATGTCCAGCGCCTGCTCGATCGCGGCGAGAAAGTCACAATCTACGACAACCTGAGCCGCGCCGGAGCTCCGCGCAACCTTGCCTGGCTTAAGGAGACTTTCGGGGAATCGGCGTTCAAACTTGTCGTCGGGGATGTACGGGATGCCGGCCTGCTGGCGGTCTCTGCCCGCGAGGCGGATGTGATCCTCCACCTGGCAGCTCAGGTCGCGGTGACAACCTCCGTGGTCAGACCCCGCGAGGATTTTGAGATCAACGCCATCGGCACATTCAACGTGCTTGAAGCTGCGCGACTAAATGAGCGCAAACCCATGGTGATCTACGCCTCGACCAATAAAGTCTACGGCGGGATGGAAGATGTCAAAGTCGTCGAACAAGCCACGCGCTGGCAATATGAGCGCCTGCCCTTCGGTGCGCCGGAAACCCAACCACTCGATTTCCACTCTCCGTATGGGTGCAGCAAAGGCGCAGGAGATCAATATGTGCGCGATTACAGCCGCATCTACGATCTCCCGACGGTCGTGATGCGCCAGTCGTGTATCTACGGTCCGCGCCAGTTCGGCGTGGAGGATCAGGGCTGGGTGGCATGGATGGTCATCGCGGCGGTCACCGGGCGCCAGATCACCATCTTTGGCGACGGCAAACAGGTGCGCGATATCTTGCATGTATACGATTTGCTCGATGCCTACGACGCCGCTCTCAAGAAAATTGACAGGGTTAAAGGGGATGTCTTCAACCTCGGCGGCGGACCCGAAAACACCATGTCGATCTGGACCGAGTTCGGACCGATGCTTGAAAAACTGCTGGGCAAGCCAATCCCTGTCTTGCGCAGCGACTGGCGTCCTGGAGACCAGAAAGTGTTCATCGCTGATATCCGCAAGGCTGAACAAACCCTCGGCTGGAAGCCAAAGTACAATATCGGGAAGGGCGTGAAGCAGTTGTTCGACTGGGTCAGCGCGAACAAACACCTCTTTTAAGAGTAAGGTTATTCGGTGACCTGGTGTTGATCCCGGTCACCCATTACATCCATTATGAAAATACTCACCGTCCTCACCTACTACCGCCCGCACACCAGCGGGCTCACGATTTACGCCGAACGCCTGGCGGAAGCCTTTGCCCGGCGCGGACATGAAGTGACCGTATTCACCTCGCACTTTGACCCCTCCACTCCGTTGAAAGAAATCTGTAACGGCGTGAAGATCGTCCGCGTCCCGGTGATGTTCCGCTTGAGCAAAGGTGTGGTCATGCCTCGTTTTGGTTGGGATGTCACCCGTTACGTCCATGAACATGACGTGGTGCAGCTGCACCTGCCGCAGTTCGATGCACCGGGTGTTGCCTTCCGCGGGCGGTTGTTCAACAAACCCGCTGTGCTGACCTATCACTGCGACCTGCTGATGCCGCCTGGGCTGTTCAACCGCTTTGTCAATGCGGTTGTCCACTTCCAGAACAATATGGCCGGCCGGCTGGCTGACCATATTGTGACCTACACACAAGATTACGCCGACAACTCTTCCTATCTTTCCCGCTACAAACACAAACTGACCCCCATCCTGCCGCCGGTGGAACTGCCCTCCCTTCAACTCGGTGCTGTGGAGGCGTTCGCCAGAGAGAATCACACTGCCGAACGGCATCCGGTCATCGGTATGGCAGCACGGTTCGCGGCTGAAAAGGGCGTGGAAATCCTGCTCGATGCGCTGCCCGCGGTGCTGGAAAAATTTCCGAAGGCGCAGGTGCTTTTTGCCGGGCAGAACCAGAACGTGCTTGGCGAGCAGGCTTATGCCGACCGGCTGTTACCGCGCATCCGTGAGTATGAAGCGGCGGGACACTGGAAATTCTTGGGTGTGCTTAACCCTGCTCAGATGGCGGCGTTCTACCCGAATCTGGATGCGCTCGTCGTCCCCAGCCTGAACTCAACAGAAGCCTTTGGGCTGGTGCAGATTGAGGCCATGATGAACAATGTGCCATGTGTGGCCTCCTCCCTGCCGGGGGTCCGTCGTCCGGTGCAGATGAGCGGCATGGGCAAGGTCGTGCCGATCGGTGATTCCGTTGGCCTGTCCCAGGCATTGCTTTCAATATTCTCTGACCCCGCCAGATATCGCCGCGACCCGGCGGAGATCGCCCGCCCTTACGTCCCTGATTCCGTTGCGGCGGAATACGAGAAATTATTCGAGAGACTGATCGCAGGGAAAAAGAAGAAATGAAAGACTTCCTCTATCTCCACACCCGCGATCTGCCTTACTTCCGCGGTTTACTGCGCACAGTGGAATCGCAGTATTACCAGGACCTCGACCTGCCATCCCCCACGCTCGACGTAGGCTGCGGTGACGGGCACTTTGCCCAACTGACCTTCGACCGCAAACTCGAAGTGGGCGTTGACCCGTGGTGGCCTCCCATCCGCGAAGCCGGCACACGGGACGCATACCATCTGCTTACCCTGGCTGATGGCGGAAAGATGCCCTACCCCGATGCTTCCTTTGCCTCGGCGATCAGCAACTCGGTGCTGGAACATATTCCGCACATTGACCTGGTCCTCGCCGAGACTGCTCGGGTGCTCAAGCCGGGCGCAATCTTTGCATTCTGCGTCCCGAACCACCAGTTCAACCCCAATCTGTCTATTGCCAGGGCATTGGATAAGACCGGGTTGAAATCGCTGGCGGAAAGTTATCGTCGCTTCTTTACCCGCATTGCCCGCCACGTTCACCTCGATGATCCCGAAACGTGGACAGCGCGCCTCGAAAAAGCCGGGTTCATCGTCGAACGCTACTGGCACTACTTCCCACCCTCCGCACTCTCGGTGCTGGAGTGGGGACATTACTTCGGCCTGCCATCACTGGTCACTCGCAAGTTGTTCGGCAGATGGATCCTCGTCCGGGCACGCTGGAACCTGGCGCTCACGATGCACTTCATCCGGCCTTTTTCCGGCACCATACCCTGCGATGACGGCACCTGCACCTTTTATATCGCACGCCGTTCGGCGTAAGCGAGACACGCCATGCGCTGGTTGAGAAAATACGGCTACTACCTGTTCTCCATCTGGGAACTGCTGACCGGGATCGAAAATCCCTGGCTGATTTTTAAAATCTTCACCGGCCGGGCAGGCGCGGTTGTCAAAACTATCCGACTGCGTCGCGCAAAGTTGAGTTTCAAAGTGCGCGGCGCAATGGATGTGTGGAGCATCAAGGAAACCTTCATTGACCGTTTCTATGAACGATATGGCTTTACCCTTCAGCCCGGTTGGACGGTGCTCGACGTCGGCGCGGCTTTGGGCGAATTCTCCCTGTTCGCCGCCCATACAGTTCCCGGCTGCCATGTCTTTGCCTTCGAGCCGTTCCCTGAATCCGTGGCGCTCTTAAAAGAAAACCTTCGACTCAATGACACCCCGGGTACACAGGTTTTCCCTGAAGCCATCGCCGCGCAAAGCGGCATCCTGAACCTCGATCTGACCAGCGGCGAACCGCTCCAGTTCCAGAGCCGCCCTGAAGCTTCTGGCGGGCATAAGCATATCACTGTCAATGCCGCGTCATTTTCCAGCCTGTTCGAGCGGCTGGGTGTGGCGGATTTCGATCTGGTGAAAATGGACTGCGAAGGCGCGGAATACGACATCCTCTTCAATACACCACCCGCCAGCCTCCAGCACGTCCGGCGCCTGGTCATGGAGTACCATGACCACGTCACCCCATACACCCACAACGATCTTGTCCGCTTTCTTGGCGAACAGGGATTCCTGGTCGAAACCTCCCGCAATCCGGTGCATGCCTATCTGGGCTATCTACGCGCCAGCCGTCCTTGATCGTTCACGGTCTTCGCCGAGAGGCATAGACTGACAGTTTTACACAAAGATATTTCTCTCTCTTATGGGTGATAAGGGCATGGTCTACCGCCTGAGATTTCATCTTTTTCACCGGCGCGGGCAATCGCCCCAGCCGCTCTCCTCTGAGCAATCTCCCCGTGTGCTTTATCCTCAGGGAATAAGAGGCCGCTTCCCCTGGCGGACGCTGACCGCTCTCCTGCTGGCGCTGCTGGCGCAATCCCTGTTGGAACCACTCCCACTGAATCCTGTCCGCCATCCCTGGCCGGGAATTCTATTGTATGTATTATCTGTATTGCTGATTGCCCGGGCATGGTGGAGGGGGGAACTCGCCCTGCCTCCGCTTCCTGCAATCGAATATCGCACCGATCCGCTCACTGCCCGCTGGGGAATGGCAACCCTCGCGCTGGCGGTGCTGCTCCTGTCATTTGTCCTGTTCAGCAGCGATCGGTTCAATCTCATCAATGTGACCACCTGGTTGGTAGGGCTGGGACTCCTGGTTCGGGCTTTTTGGGAACCATCTGCGGGTGCGGAGTCGCTTCGGGATAAAATCCAGCGACTCATTTCACATCCGGACGGGAGGATCAAATCCACGCGCTGGATCATGCTCGTCCTTCTGGTATTCGGACTTGTGGTTTTCTTTCGAATCTATCGTCTCGCTGACGTACCAGCCGAACCGTTGAGCGATCATGCCGAGAAACTGCTGGATGTTTATGATGTGCTTCAAGGGAAGACGAGCATTTTCTTCCCGCGCAACACGGGGCGTGAGGCCATCCAGATCTATTGGACAGCCATCGTGGCGGTCCTCTTTGGCACAGGGATATCCTTCCTGAGTCTGAAAATCGGTACCGCCCTGGCAGGCATCGCGACTCTGCCGTTCATCTACCTGCTTGGGAAGGAGTTCGGCGGCAAGCGCACTGCGCTGTTTGCGCTTCTGCTGGCAGGGATCTCGTACTGGGGGAATGTCGTCAGCCGCATCGGACTACGCTACACACTTTATCCTTTGTTCGCCGCAGCGATGCTGTATTTCCTGCTGCGCGGGCTGCGCCGGTCAAGCCGCAATGACATCCTCGTGGCAGGCCTGCTGCTCGGCGCAGGACTGCAAGGATATACAGCCTTCCGTATCATGCCCTTTGTGGTGGCGATCGCATTCCTGCTGTATTGGCTGCACTCCCAATCACGTGGAGCACGGATGCAGTCTCTTTTCTGGTTTGGCCTGGCAGTCCTGATGGCGCTCATGGTATTCCTGCCGTTGTTGCGGTATACGCTGGAGCACCCGGATATTGTGGCTTATCGCTCGCTCACCCGCCTGGCAGGCATTGAACGAGAGATGATCACACCGGTATGGCGGATACTTCTGTATAACCTCAGCTGGGCGATGGCCATGTTCAACTGGAACAACGGAGAGATCTGGGGGCACTCGGTGATGGATCGCCCTGCCTTGGATCTGGTCTCCGCAGCATTGCTGGTCCTTGGAGTGACGCTGGTGCTGGCGCGTTATATCCACAAGCGCGATTGGCGGGATGTTTTTCTTATATTATCCATTCCCCTGCTGATGCTGCCGTCCATCATGTCGCTGGCCTTCCCGGAGGAGAATCCCTCATTGAACCGCACCAGCGCTGCCCTCATTCCCGTCTTCATCATTATCGCACTCTGCCTGGAGGGGATAATGTCCTCAATCGAGTACGCATGGCAGGAGAGGCGCGGGACGGTGCTTGCCTGGAGTCTGGCAACAGTTTTAATCGTCTTTTCAATATGGCAAAATTACGACCTTGTTTTCCGGCAATATGATCAACAGTATCGCTTCTTCGATTGGAATTCTTCCGAGATGGGGCAGGTCGTGCGAGAGTTCCTGGATTCCGGCAACTCGATGAAACAGGTGTTTGTGCTTGAATATCCCTATTGGGTGGACAGCCGTTTGGTAGCCATTGCCGCTGGCCATCCATCGGTCGACCCCATCATCAAGCGCGAGCGCTTGCCCGATACGGTCAAAATCACCCCGCCAAAGATGTTTCTGATGTACCATGGCGATCTATTATCCTTAGAAGTTCTCACTTTCCTATACCCGCAAGGGACACTTAACCGTTATACTTCAGATACTGCGCGCCATGAATTCTGGGTCTATACCGTCGCGGCGAACGCCGGCACGCCCTGATAATCATCCCAAAACCCCTTTATTGATCTTTAAGATGGCAAGGGGCAAGGATAACCATGACCGAAAAATCTTCAAAGACTGTATCCTATCTCTGGCGGTTTGATTTTCTCCTGGTGATCATCCTGCTGGCGGGAGCCTATTTCCGCACCGTTGGATTGGATTGGGACGAAGGCCAGCATCTGCATCCGGACGAACGTTTCCTGACCATGGTTGAGAGCGGCATTGCACCGGTGGGCACACCGCAAGACCGTCTCGGTCCCGCTCCCACCGTCGATAACCAGCCCTGGCGCAAAGGATTTGAGGAGGCTTTTAAAGATTGCGAGTCGTGGGGCGGATATTTCAACACCGCCTGTTCACCGCTTAACCCCAATAACCGCGGATTTACCTTTTATGTATATGGCACCTTGCCCATTTTCACCGTTCGCTACATCGCTGAGTGGGCAAGCAACATCTCCACCTGGGCGGCGAATTACATTGCCCAGAACGGCGCGGAGGGAATGCTCGGTGGATTCTTCAGTCAGCTTGCCAAGAATCCCCCCTGGACGGGGTATGACACGATCAACCTCGTCGGTCGACAGCTCTCCGCGCTCACGGACCTGATCACCATCATCCTGATGTACGCCATCGCCACGCGGCTCTACAACCGCAAGGTTGCGCTTCTGACAGCCGCTTTTTCCACCTTCGCGGTGCTGCAAATCCAGCTTTCCCATTTCTTCACGGTTGAAACCTACACCAACCTGTTCATATTCCTGGCCATCTATTTTGCGATCCGCATCGCCACTTATGAAAATGGGCTGGGGTATGGCAGTCCTCCTGCAGGCGCCTCGCGTTTCAAATATTATGCAACCCGGCTCCTGCGGGATTCCATTTTATGGAATACCATAGGGTTCGGTCTCGCGTATGGGATGGCGATGGCTTCGAAGATTAACTCCTTTCCTCTGGCTTTGCTCCTGCCGGGGGCATTCACTATTTTGTATTTCAGAATCAGGGATGAAGGGCGGCTGACTGAAGAACCGCCGTTAGAGGGCGACAACCTTTCTATAGAAACCTCTTTGCCAAGCGAGGCACCGCAGCCTGTCATTCAATCTCCAGGGTCTGTCAAACGCAACTCGGATGCCATCCTGACCGCCATCGCACTCTTTCTTATCCTCGGCGGATTCTTCGCGCTGTTGTCTTTCCGCATCTTGCAGCCGTATGCCTTCAGAGGCGAATTCGGCTTTCTGGATCTCCGTATCAACCCGCTTTGGATGCAGAATATTAGAGACCAGCGCGCGCAGGCCTCGGGCGATGTGGATTTCCCGCCCGCTCTGCAGTGGGCGAACCGCCCGATCTGGTTCTCCGGGTGGAACATGGTCGTTTGGGGCCTGGGCATCCCGGTCGGCATACTTGCCTTTCTCGGTCTCGGCTGGATGGGCTGGCGCATCATCAAGGGAGAGTGGAAGGCGCATGCCCTGTTGTGGGGCTGGACAGTGCTTTACTTCGTCTGGCAGTCCATGCAGTTGAATCCCACCATGCGTTACCAGATGCCCATCTACCCGCTGATGGCGATGATGGCAGCCTGGTTCCTGGTCGAGCTTGCCAGCTCGCATTTCCTCACCTTCAAGAATATAAATTTCGGCAAGTTTCTCGCGTATGGATTTGGCGTGCTGGCGCTGGTGGCAAGCATTGCTTATTCGTATGCATTCATTCAAATCTATATACGTCCCCATACACGTGTGGCGGCTGCGCGCTGGATCTATCAGAATGTACCGGGACCGGTCAACGTAAAAATCAAACAGGCCGACGGAAGCACCTTCAACCAGCCAATCCCCTTCCCATATAATTACAGCCTCGAGCCGGGCAGCCCGATGGAACTTGGTTTTATTGCCCGTGCCGATGGGCTCGTCGACCAACTTGAACTGGGCTACGTACTGGCTCCATCCACCGTGCGCGGGACAACCCTGTTGATGGGAATCCTGCAGGACACCGCCGCGCCGGCCATTGCCACCGCGACCTTCACTGCCCCTCCCCCGAATTCGACCCCCGCCAGCGTGCAGACGGTCACGCTCGATGTCCCGGTGCCGCTCTCAACCAGGCAGACCTACACCCTCAACATTACATCGCTCGAAGCGTCCTCCCAGGCGGACCTGTGCGGCGATGTGGTGCTCAACCTGCAAGGCGCGGGTGGCGCCACCCAGACCCAGACCCTCGGAGCACCCACCCCCTGTACGGCCAGTGCATCCCAGCCTTACCAGCTCAACTTCACCCCGCAAAGTGATGGCCAGTTGCTGGCTCTGGCATTTACCAGAGCGGTCAGCATCCCGCCGGAAAACAGCCAACAGCGACTTGACCTGATGGTCACAAACCAGCCCGGTGGGGCGCCTGAATCCATCCTTGCCCGGGGATCGCTGTCTGGCAATTTCAACGACCCGGCTCAAAAACTTGGGCATGCCGTCGTGTTGGACCGTCCCATCGCGGTGAAAAATGGTGAGACGTATTACGTCCGCTTGCTGAGCGATAGTGGCTCCGTCACGTTACTGGGCGCGGCGCCGGTAAATGAGTCCTCTTGGGACGATGGTCTGCCCCTGCGCATTGATTCCTATGACGCTTACGGCGGTATATACCAGGGCGACCTCAACCAGGAAATGTATTGGGATGACACCGCGGACAAGCTTACGCGTTTCATTGATACATTGGACAAAGGCGATTACATCTTCATCTCGTCCAACCGCCAGTGGGGCACGACGACCCGCGTCCCTGAACGATACCCATTGACGCTCAAGTATTACCGCGAATTGATCGGCTGCCCGCCCGAAAAGGATGTCATCTGGTGCTACAACACCGGCAAACCGGGTGATTTTCAGGGCAATCTCGGCTTTGATCTGGTCGCTGTGTTTGAATCCTTCCCGCAGTTGGGGAGCTACCGCATCAACGATCAGTTCGCCGAAGAAGCCTTCACAGTCTACGACCATCCGAAAGTGCTCATCTTCAAGAAGAGTGATTCTTACGACCCGCAAAAAGTCCGCGCCCTCCTCGGCTCGGTGGATTTGAGCATGGTCGTCCACATCACCCCGCGCCAGGCAGGCAAGTATCCCGCGGGCGACATGCTGCCGCGTGTGTGCGGAGCGTCGCCATTTGTCTGCCGGCTGTTCGGGGCGGATAATTTGCTGCCGGTCATCGAAAAAGATTATGGGAAAGCCGAGCTCTACGCTACAGGCGGTTTCCTGTCCATTGAACGCCATGATGCCAACCAGGCTGGCGGGACGTGGTCGGAGATGTTCAGCTACGAATCCCTGCAGAACCGCTTCCCTGCACTCGGCGTGGTGCTCTGGTATCTTACATTCTTTATCCTGGGTGCATTCACATACCCCCTCCTGCGTGCCCTCCTGCCCGGCCTGGCAGACAAAGGCTATCCGCTTGCCCGCATGGCCGGCCTGCTCATCTGGGCGTGGCTGTCATGGGTATCCGCTTCATACGGCGTGCCGTTCACCCGCGTCAATGTCGTGCTGACCTTCGTGGTTGTCCTCGGCGTTGGGGGTGCGCTAGCCTATGTGCAGCGCGATGCTCTGCGGAAGGAGATCCGTGAAAAGGGCAAGTATTTCCTGATGGTCGAGGGGATCTTTCTAGCGCTTTTCGTGATCGACCTGCTGATCCGGCTTGGTAACCCCGACCTGTGGCATCCATCCAAGGGCGGCGAGCGGCCGATGGATTTCTCGTACCTGAACGCCGTACTAAAAACAACGTCTTTCCCGCCCTACGACCCGTGGTTTGCGGGTGGATATATCAATTACTATTATTACGGTTATGTACTGGCAGCGATGCCGATCAAATTATTGAGCATCGTCCCGTCGATCGCGTACAACATGCTCCTGCCCACGCTGTTCAGCCTGCTGGGCATCGGCGGATTCTCCACCGCGTGGAATCTGGTCTCGGCGCGGGAACAGGCGGAGGGTGAGTCAGAAAGCCGGCCTCCGATTAATCGTTGGGCGTTTATTGCAGGCATCGCCGCCACAGCCGGACTGGTCCTGCTGGGAAACCTTGGCGTCCCGCGCATGATCTACATTGGGTTCGCCCGCATGGGTGCGCCCGGAGGCACACTCGAAAACTCCACTGTGATCAACCGCCTGGTGTGGTCAACACAGGGATTGGGAAAAGCCCTGACCGGTACGCCCCTTCCATACGGAACGGGCGAATGGTACTGGAACCCCAGCCGCATCATCCCAACTTCTCCCGGCGACGTGGATCCCATCACCGAGTTCCCGCTGTTTACTTTCCTCTACAGCGACCTGCACGCCCACATGATCGACCTGCCGGTGACGATGCTGGCGCTGGCCTGGGTCCTTTCAATTATTCTGGCTCGCGGCAGATGGACCAATCGCTGGGCCATGGTTGCCAGCTTTGGGCTTGGCGGGTTGACGATTGGGGCGATGCGCCCAATCAACACCTGGGATTTCCCGGTTTACCTCGCGCTGGGGATGATCGCCACTGCTTACACCTTCTTCCGCTACTCAGAAGTGGACCCAGAGCGGACGCCTCTCAAGCTGCCAGTGGTTGTCGTGCGTGGACTGTACGCCCTGGCAGGCATGGCGCTGTTGGGTCTGTTCTTCGTGCTGCTTTACCGCCCCTTCACCGAATGGTACGCACAGGGCTATAACGCCATCGCAAAGTGGGAAGGCGCGCGCACGCCGATTTCATCCTACCTGTCACACTGGGGGCTGTTCCTCTTCGTCATCGTCTCGTGGATGGTCTGGGAGACGCGCGACTGGCTGGCTTCCACTCCCTTCTCCTCGCTGCAAAAACTAAAACCCTTCGCTCTGCTGATTGAGATCACCGTCGCCCTCCTGCTGGCGGTGATGGTCTATCTTCAGATTTTTATGAGCATTTCCATTGTCTGGATCGCGCTTCCTCTGGCTTTCTGGGCAGCGGTGCTGATCCTGCGCCCGGGCATCGGCGATGCCAAGCGCGCTGTGTTGTTCATGATCGGCTCGGGATTATTCCTGACCCTGCTCGTGGAAATCATCGTGTTGGTGGGCGATCTGGGGCGCATGAACACGGTCTTCAAGTTTTACCTGCAGGCTTGGGCGTTGTTCGCGGTCAGCGCAGGCGCGTCGCTCGGCTGGCTGCTGCCTGAATTGGTCATGTGGAATCCCCGCTGGCGCCTCGCCTGGGAAGTCGTAGGCACCGTCCTGCTGGCAGGCGCGGCGTTGTTCCTACTGGTCAGCGGTTCCGATAAAATCCGCGACCGCTCAGCTCCCAACATGCCGCACGTGATGGACAGCATGGCGTACATGGCTTATTCACAGTATGCCGACAACGGCCAGATGATGGACCTCAGCCAGGACTACCGCGCCATCCGCTGGATGCAGACCAACGTACAGGGTTCGCCCGTCATCGTGGAAGCCAATACACCCGAGTACCGCTGGGGGTCGCGCTTCACCATTTATACTGGCCTGCCCGGCGTGGTCGGCTGGAACTGGCATCAGCGCCAGCAGCGCGTACTCACCCCCAGCACATGGGTCACTGACCGGGTCGATCAGATCACCCAGTTCTACTCAACCGAGGACCTTGCCGAGGCACAAAAATTCCTGGAGAAATACAACGTCCGCTATATTATCGTGGGGCAACTGGAACGGATTTATTTTACGAGCCCCGGGCTGGACAAATTCCCCGCGCAGGAGGGCGTCCTGTGGAAAAAGGTTTACGATGACCAGCAGACTCAAATTTACGAGGTGATGCCCTGATCCTGCATCTCACCCCCCATGCCGACTGGCTCGCCGCACAACAGTCCGGCGAGTACCGTGCCGCCAGCCTGCAGCAGGAAGGTTTCATCCATTGTTCGACGGCACAGCAAATCGTCAGAGTTGCGGATTCGTTTTACAGCGGTCAGCACGGGCTGGTGTTGTTGGTGATCGACCCGAAGCGGCTCAGCCCCGAACTGCGCTGGGAGCCGCCCGCGCATCCCAACCATCAGGCGGACCTCCCGCCATCTGACGAATTGTTTCCTCATCTCCACGGACCGCTCAACCTCGACGCGGTGGTAAAGGTGCTGGATTTCGAGCCGGAAGTGGATGGGAAATTCTCCCAACCAACCCTAGAATGATTTCCCTCCCAAAACTGCCATGACCTCTTTCTTCCTCTGGTATCTCACTATCACCCTGCTCGGTTTGCTGACCTTCCCGCTTGCGCACCGCCTCTTCCCAGCGCTGGCAGACAGGGGTTATACGCTCTCGCGTGCCCTGGGTCTCCTGTTGTGGGGTTTCTTCTTCTGGCTTCTGGCTTCCCTCGGGGTTGTACAGAATGACGCAGGCGGGATTTTACTTGCCCTGGTCATTGTGATGGGTCTGGCCATTTGGGCGCTGGCAACTGGCGAAGGAAAATTCAAGGGTAATTTTCAGGTTCTATTGGATTGGTTAAAAACAAATTGGAAGCTGGTATCTGCCACCGAGGTCCTTGTCCTTTTGGCGTTTTCCTTCATGGCGGTCGTGCGCGCGGCGAATCCCGAATCGCTCGGCACAGAAAAACCGATGGAACTGGCTTTCATCAACGCCATCCTGCGTTCGCCCATCTTCCCGCCGCACGACCCGTGGCTTTCCGGCTATGCCATTTCCTACTACTACTTTGGGTATGTCATGGCAGCCATGCTGGCGAAGATCACCGCCACCTCCGGCGGCACGGCATTCAACTTGATGCTGGCGCTGCTCTTTTCCCTCAACGCCGCCGGTGCATTTGGCGTGGGATACAACATGCTCACCGCGTACGCACGCCGCCAGTCACCGGATTCATCCCGGTCTAACATCCTGCCTTCTTTCCTCTTTCCCCTTCTCCTGCTGGTCGTCTCCAACTTCGAGGGCTTTCTCGAAGTCCTTCACCGGCGCGGAATACTCTGGTCCTCTCCTCCCAATTTCTGGACGTGGCTCGGTATCCTCGACTTGCAGGATCCTCCCCTTCAGCCCCTGAGCTGGATTCCCGAACATTGGTACTGGTGGTGGCGTGCCTCCCGTGTGGTGACAGATTACACCCTCTCCGGTGGCCATGTGGAAGTCATCGATGAATTTCCCGCCTTCTCATATGTGCTGGGTGACCTTCATCCGCATGTGCTGGCCATGCCTTTTGTCTTGCTGGTCATCGCCATGACGCTCAACTTATTCCTGGGCGGTTGGGAAGGGGAAACCAACTTTTTCGGGCTGGTACGCCCGCGCATCCACCGGACTGGATTCATCTTCGCAGGCATTGTGCTCGGCGGAATGGCCTTCCTGAACACCTGGGATTTCCCCATCCTGCTGGCTCTGTTCTGTTCGGCTTATGTTCTTACCCATGTGATGCGCGATGGCTGGGCGTGGGCGCGCGCCCTCGACTTTTTTGAGCTTGCCGTCCCGCTCGGCATCCTCAGCATTGTGCTCTATTTGCCATTCTATGCAGGATTTCAGTCTCAAGCGGGAGGAATCCTGCCCAACATCGTCAACCCATCACGCGGCGCGCACCTGTGGGTGATGTTTGGTCCCTTCTTCATTTTTCTATTTGCCTATCTACTCTACCACTGGCGGGTTGAAAAAACACCCTCAAATTGGAAGACCGGTTGGATCCTGGCGATCACCGGCGTGTTGACACTCTGGCTTTTTTCGTGGCTGATCGCCGTTGTGGTGATTCTCGCCCGCCCCGAGGTCGCAGACGCTTTCCTCAACGCCCAGGGGGTGGTGGATACGGGCGCGCTGTTCATGGGCGCAACCAACAGGCGATTGCTCTACCTGGGCGGATTGACGACCCTGCTCATGTTGTTGGCTTCGTCGCTGGCTTTTCTCTCCGCACTGAAACCTGGCACGGAAGAATCCCGGCCTGACATATCAACCGATCACCGTGCACCGAGCACCTCACCTTCCCCCTTCATCTTCCTGCTTATTCTTTTTGGCGCCCTGCTCGTCCTCGTGCCGGAATTTGTATACCTGAAAGATGGGTTCGGCAGCCGCATGAACACGGTATTCAAGTTTTACTATCAGGCATGGTTGATGTGGAGCCTGGCAGCGGCATTCGGCTCGACCATCCTGCTGCGCGAGTTACACGGTGTCTGGCGAGGGGTTTTCGCAACCGTTTTTGCTCTGGTCATGGTGTTTGCGCTGGTCTATGCCCCACTGGGGTTCCTGGCAAAAACGAATCAATTCAACCCGTCGAATGGCTTCACACTGGATGCTTCTGCTCACCTGCAATACAGCTCACCGGATGACGCCGCTGCCATCGATTGGTTAAAGACGGCTCCTCTGGGTATAGTTGCGGAGGCAGTGGGCGGTCAATACAGCGAATACGCCCGCGCCGCCACCTACTCCGGTCAGCCGAATGTGCTCGGTTGGCCCGGTCACGAGGGACAGTGGCGCGGCAGCAACAAAGAGATGGGGTCCCGCGAAAGTGACCTCCGCCGGTTGTATGAGACCCGCAGCTGGGATGAAGCCAAATCCATCCTTGACCAGTATGACATCAAATATGTTTATGTCGCCAGTCTGGAGCGCAATACTTATAATATCGTGGAAGAGAAATTCAGGCAGCACCTGCCGGTGGCATTTAACCTGGGCAGTGTGACCATTTATGTGGTGCCATAATCGGATTAAAATTGCACACGTTTTCAAGATAAAATACATGCCATGACAAACACCTCCCAACGCGATAATGCCTTGTTTATCCTCGCCTTCATCCTGGCGCTCACCCTGCGCCTGATTCGACTCGATCATCTCCCGTTAAGCGATCTCGAAGCCGGCTGGGCACTGCAAGCCTTTCAGCTCGCACAAAACCTCCATCCTGCGCTGGGTCCGCAACCCGGTTATATTCTCCCAACAGCATTTTTATTTTTCGTCTTTGGAAGTACCGATTTCATGGCACGCGTTATCCCTGTTCTGGCTGGAACGCTGCTTTTACTGGTCCCATACATCCTAAAGGAAAAATTACCCGGCAAATCCGCCATTATCCTGGCTTTTCTCCTCGCGCTCGAACCCGGGCTGTTAGCCATCTCTCGGATGGCAGGCAGCCCCATCCTCGCCTTAAGTTTCACCCTGCTTGCGCTCTCGCTCTGGCTGACGAAGCATCCCCGCGGGGCAGGGTTCTTCGGCGCGCTGGCTTTTCTTTCCGGTCCCGCCTTATGGACAGGACTGCTCAGCCTCGGCATCGCCTGGCTGGCAACGGGGGGAATCAACCGGATGCGCAATAAGGAATCAAATCCAGAATCAACTGAAAGGTCGTCCGTCCCCCGCTGGAAAATGTGGAAGCCCGCGCTCATCTCAGGGGGAGTGACCCTGCTTGGTATTGGCACCCTCTTCTTCCTTACTCCGACCGGGTTGGGCGCAGCGTTCAGTTCACTGCCTGCCTATCTGCGTGGATGGACGCAGTCGGTGGATATCCCGCCCACGCGCCTGTTGCTGGCCGTGGCAGTGTATGAGCCTTTCTTTGTCGTTTTCGCAGCCATTGCCATCGTGCGCGGCATTATCGCGCGAGACCGCCAGACCATTTTCCTTTCAGTCTGGCTGGTGGTTGCGTTGGCACTGGCCCTCGTCTACCCTGCGCGGCAGGTGGCGGACCTGGCCTGGATGCTCGTCCCGCTGACGGCGCTTGCCGCTCTGGAGGTCAGCCGTGCACTTGGCTTTGGCTCGGAAAACCGCTGGGAGATCGCCGGGATGGTCGTGCTGACCTTCGCTGTGCTGGTTTTTGCAGCGCTGGATTTCGCCGGCCTTGCCCTGACCGGAGTAACGCCCGAGAACGCGCGCATCCGCTGGATTCTGCTGGGCGGGGCAATGCTGCTGCTGGTTGTCAGCATCACACTTGTGGCACTCGGCTGGTCACTGGACGTCGCCCGCAAAGGCGCATTATGGGGTTTTGTCACGGTGATGACCCTCTACACCTTGAGTGTGGCCACCGGCGCAGCCGGCATACGCGCCAATTTGACCCAGGAATTGTGGAGAGCGGATCCTCAACCTGCACAGACCGACCTGGTGCTCCAGACGATCGATGATCTCTCGACATGGAAAACGGGCTCCGTCCGCGCCCTGACCGTGACGGTCTACGGGCTTGATTCTGCATCCCTAGCCTGGCTCCTGCGCGACCAGCCCGTGACCTTTGCATCCGCCGCGCCAACCGATTCATCCTCCGCCATTGTGATTGGTCCGTTCGACCCGCAGGCTGCCTTCGGCGTGGAATATCGCGGTCAGGATTTCATCTGGCGGCGCTATCCCGCCTGGAACACAGCTGCCTTCCCGGAGTGGCTGCGCTGGCTGGCCGTCCATGAGATCCCGCAGGGTGAGGAATCCATTCTTCTGTGGGCACGGACCGATTTATTCCTTGACGCGCAGAACAAGCCTAAACCATGACTGCTTTCCTAGATGATCTTCATGCCAAAACCATCCATCATCGCCATTGACGGTCCCGCCGCATCCGGCAAATCCACCCTCGGCTTTCGTCTTGCGCAAGCCCTGGGTTATCTTTTTTTTGATACGGGGGGCATGTACCGCGCTGTGACGTGGGCAGCCATCTTGCACGAGGTGGACGCAAGAAACGAAGTTGCCATAACGATGCTTGCCGAGCAGGTGGTGATTGACATCCGCCCACCCTCTGCAGCGGATGGCCGTGCCTGTGATGTGCTGGTTGACGGGCGTGACGCCACCTGGGAAGTCCGTAAGCCTGAAGTGGAAGCCAGTGTCTCGATCGTGTCCGCCTACCCCGGGGTGCGAAAAGCACTCAGCGCGCAGCAGCGCCGGATCGGCATGCGCGGGCAGGTGGTGATGGTCGGGCGCGATATCGGCACGGTGATCCTGCCCGAGGCCGACCTCAAAATTTATCTCGACGCATCGGCGGAGGTGCGCGCCAGACGCCGTTATGATGAAATCATCAACCGGGGTGAATCAGCAAATTATGACGAGATTCTCACCAAGGTGATGGCGCGCGACCGAATCGATTCCACCCGGGCGGTGGCGCCGCTCACACCGGCGGAAGATGCCATCCATGTGGATTCAGACTCATTGGATGCCGATCAGGTTTTCCTCAAAGTAAAGGCGCTGTGCCAATGACAGAGAAATATTCTGTCCCGCTAAAAAACAGGGTTTTCCGCTTCTTCGCCAAGCCGGCTTTCCGCTTGCTCTTCCTTGTCCTTGCTCGCGTGACGATCACGGGAAAGGAAAACATCCCTTTCGGCAAAGCGTACATGGTGGCAATCAACCATGTTTCTTTATATGAGCCTCCATTTGTGCTTGCCCTGTGGCCGGAAATGCTGGAAGCCATGGGCGCCAGCGACATCTGGAAGAAGCCCGGGCAGAATTTCCTGGTAGAATATTACGGGGGATTAAAGGTGCATCGCGGAGAGTATGACCGCAAACTCATTGATGTGGTCGTGAACGTTTTGAACTCGGGCTACCCGTTGCTCATCGCCCCCGAGGGAGGCCGCACCCATCAACCAGGCATGCGCGAGGCAAAACCGGGGATTGCATTCATTCTCGAGCAGGCTCAGGTGCCGGTCGTGCCGGTGGGCGTGATCGGAGCAACAGACGATTTTGCTGACAAGGCATTCAGTTTTAAGAAACCAAAGCTTGAACTGCGCATTGGCAAACCCTTCCGCCTGCCGCCGATTGAGGGCAAGGGAGCCGAACGGCGCGAGGCACGCCAGCGGAACACCGACCTGGTGATGGGTCATATTGCCGCCCTCCTCCCGGAGGAATATCGCGGGGTTTACGCCGATCGGGTGATCTCACAGGATGAGACTGATGGCTGAAGTAATGGCAGGGACGAATTCAGGTAATAGACATCGATACAATTACAAATCGTACGCTCTGCGCCGCCGTCTCTGCCGGGCAGCTATGCATATCATTGCTTTTCCAGCCATGGCAAGGATCCATTCGGTGGAAGGGTTGGAAAATGTCCCGTCCAGCGGGCCGGTCATCCTGTGTTACAACCATATCAACCTGATTGATCCATTTGTTGCCCTGCATGTGCTCAAACGTGACGTGATTCCGCTTGCCAAAGTTGAAGCGTTTTCCTACCCCTTCGTGGGAATCCTGCCTCGTATCTATGGAGTGATCCCCGTCCACCGCGGTGAAGTAGACCGGCGCGCCTTGCAGGCCTCGCTCGATGTCCTGGAGCAGAATGAGATGGTCCTGATTTCCCCGGAGGGAACGCGCAATGATGCGTTGATCAAAGGCAGACCCGGAACTGTTTTCATTGCTTATCATGCCGGCTCACCCCCCATCGTCCCAATTGGGATCGATAATACGATCGGCTTCCCGACCTACCCGTTCAGCCGCCGCTGGCGACAGACAGGCGCCGACATCAAGTTCGGCAGGCCGTTCCGCTTCCGCATGGGATCGAGGCGGCCCGGCAAGGAAGAAATGGACAGGATGACCGACGAATTGATGTACACGATTGCAGCGCTCCTGCCCCCGCACCGCCGGGGCGTGTTCAGTGACCTCTCACAGGCCACGCAGGAAACTATTGAATGGCTATGAGCCGCAACCGCCCTTCACGCTCATCCATTAATTCCATTTTGCCTTCCCCACCATCCTTGTCTGGCTGAACCATGACCTTCGTTACCAGCTTATTAAACAACCTGTTTGCACCGATCTGGCCTGCCTCCCCTCAGGGCTGGGTTGGCTGGCTGATTTTGCTGGGACTGATAGGTGCGCTCAACTGGTACTGGCGCAGATATAATGCCAGGCGCGACCGCCGCTACTGGATCACCTTTACCATCCTGGCATTGCTCGTCCCACCGACCAGCCTGTTCCTGGGTATCCGGCTTCCCTCGGGCGCAGGACTACCCTTACCCGGTATTCCTCAGGAACCTCATACTCCAACCCTCATGCTCTTCTCTGCTGTTCCCTGGATCCTGGCAGGAGGCATGCTGGGGCCTCTGGCAGGAGCGGTGCTTGGGGCACTGGCGGGATTTTTTGGTTTCCTGTGGGACATGAACAGCCTGTTCTATCCCCTCGAACTGGCACTGCTGGGGACATTATTCGCCATCGCCACCCGCCAGCGGTACCGTACACTTTTCTTCCGTCTGAGTCGCCAGCCACTCATTACCGCGTTCGAGCTGGCAGTCGCTTTTCTCCCCATTTACCTGATTGATGCATCCCTTGTTTCCCAGGGCACGCTGGCTGTCCGCCTGGATTATGCGTTGACCAGCACCGTTCCGGCTTTTCTGGCGATGGCAGGTGAGCTTCTCATCGCGGGTATTTTTGCGCAGGTGCTGGCATTCTTCTTTCCCGAACCCTGGGAACGGACACGCCCGCTCGAGCCCTCGCCTGCTGAAAAAAGCCTGCAGACGCGCTTCCTGCTGGCAGCCGGATCGTTAATCCTGCTGTTGTTCCTTTCGCTGCTGGCGGTCAACTGGCTGGTGGCAGGACGCGCCGCCCGGCAGATGTTGCGTGACCGGATGCACGACAGCGCCATCGCGAGCGCGGATAGTGTTCCATTCCTGCTTGAGACAGGGCAAAATTTTGCAGCGCAGCTCGCGTCAGATCCGGGTTTGCTCAACGGGACACCTGATCAGTTGGCCAATCTCCTTGCCGAGCGTATCCTGATTCTTCCGTATTTTGATCAGTTGATATTGATTGATGCACAAGGCCAATTCATCGCAAGCTACCCCGCTGGCGGGGAGTCTGGTCTCAGTCTGACGCCAGAGGAGATTGCAGGAATCGCGCTGGCCAACAACGGCGTCCTGAGCCAGTCGTACACCATCCAACCCAATTCTCCCGGAACGCCGGCGCGGCTTTCTTTCATGGAAGCCCTGCAGACGAACGGTCAGACAGAACGCATCCTGGTGGGACGGACCAGCCTGACGACCAACCCGTTCGCTGAGCCGCTTATTAGTAACCTCGATAGTTTGTCTGCGATGGACGGGACAGGCATCCTGCTGGACGAAAACGGACGCGTGGTCTACAGCCCTGATCCAATCCAGATCCTCGTAGAGTATCCAGTCGGGCAACCCGGCAGCGCTGCGTTTTATGATAACACCGCGCCCGATGGTACACGCGAACTGGTCTATTACCAGCCGGTGGAGGCGCGTCCCTGGGCGGTTGTGCTGACTGTACCCGCACAGGCAGCCCAGCAGCTTTCCATCACACTCGCTGCCCCCCTCTCAGCCATGATCCTGTTCCTGGCAGCGGCTGCCATGATCGCGCTTTATTTGGGGTTGAATGCCATCACCGTATCCCTTAAAAACCTGACTTCCGAAGCCACGCGGATTTCACAGGGGGACCTTAACCATTCGCTCGATGTGGAGGGTGTGGACGAAGTCGGCCAACTGCGCCGCTCATTCGAGCAAATGCGCTCCAGCCTGAAAGCGCGGCTCGCGGAACTCAATAGCCTCCTGCTGGTCAGTCAGGGTGTGGCTTCCAGCCTGGATTTGAAGAACGCCATTCAACCAGTCATGAATGCAATCCGTGACACAGGTGCGAATTCTGTGCGCGTGGTGGTGACACCTGCCGACACGCACGGAGATGAACAAGGAATTCCCACTATCTTTTCCGCCGGGCTGGCACGCGAGAAATTCAGTCATCTGGATGAAAAGCTTTTGACTCTCGTCCAGCAACAGGAGATCCTTGCCTTATCCAATGTCAGTCGGGCACGGAGCCTCGGGCTGGACGCAAACCTGCCTCAACCGGCGTCGCTTCTGGCTGTTGCCCTGCGCCATGAAAACCGATTCTATGGTGTGATCTGGGGAGCCTATGAGCAGGCGCGCTCTTTCACCGATGCTGATGTGCGCTATTTCTCAACGATTGCCGGGAATGCCGCCCTGGCCGCCGCAAACGCCCGTTTGTTCCTGACTGCCGAGGTGGGACGCCAGCGGTTGGCAGCCATCCTCGCCTCCACACCTGATCCGGTGCTGGTGACTGATTCACAGAACCGCCTGCTGTTTGCCAATCCCGCTGCCCGGCAGGCACTAGGCTCATCCATTGAGTCAGGTGAAGGCAAAGCCATCGGGGATGTCATCACCGAGAAGGCCTTGCTGGATATCCTGCAAACGTCCTCGCCCGACCGGCGTTCCGCGGAGGTGGGACTGCCCTCGGGAAATATCTATCTGGCGATGGCTTCCCCCGTTCTGGCGGAGGGACACCTGGTGGGGCGCGTCTGCATCCTGCAGGATGTGACTCACTTCAAGGAACTGGATGCACTCAAGACTGATTTTGTGAGCTCGGTCAGCCACGACTTGCGCTCCCCGCTCACCCTGGTGCGTGGATACGCCACAATGCTGGATATGGTTGGCACGCTTAATGAGCAACAGAACGCTTATGTCAAGAAGATTATCTCGGGTGTCGAGAACATGGCGCAGCTCATCAGCAATTTGCTTGACTTGGGGCGCATTGAAACAGGGGTCGGTTTGAGAATCGAAGCCGTATCCATTATGGAGATCATCAACCGGGTTACCAGCGCCCTTCAGTCCGCTGCCAATGAAAAGGAGATTAAACTCGTCTCTGAGCTGCCTGCGGAGGATTCACCCTTCATCGAGACTGACCCGACCTTGCTTCATCAGGCAATCTATAACCTGGTGGAAAACGCCATTAAATACACGCCGGCCAGAGGCAAGGTCGTCATTCGTCTCAAGGTCAGACCGGAGGCCATGCAACTGGAGGTGCAGGACACCGGCATTGGCATTCCCTCCGCCGATATTCCTCGTCTGTTTGAAAAGTTTTACCGGAGCGCGCAGCGTGAAGCCCGTCTGCAGAAAGGCAGCGGGCTGGGGCTGGCAATTGTACACTCAATCATCGAACGACATGGCGGCAAGGTATGGGTGGGGAGCCAGCCGGGAAAGGGCAGCACATTCTTCCTGCTGATCCCCTGGAAACAGAAAAAAGACAAACCTTCCTGAAAACATCCGCACACAGCCGTTTTAAAACTCGTCCGTCGTGCGAAATCACTTGAAGGTTAAAAACGGGTGAATCTGTTTGACCGATTCACCCGTATCCATTATAATAGCGTGCCGCCCGTAAAATGGCGATTTGTTATCTATTTCCATATGTTATTATCCTTTTCTTAGAGTGAGGATTTTGCAATGGTAAAACGTACCTATCAGCCCAAGATTCGCCGTCGCGTCCGCGTGCATGGTTTCCGCTCCCGGATGGCGACTTCCGAAGGGCGCGAAGTGCTCAAACGCCGCCGCGCCAAAGGTCGGCATAGACTGACCGTCACTTCCAACAATCACGTCAAGAAAGTCCGGTGGTAGCCTGCCATCCTGGAAGTCATTCCTGCTTCCGGGGTCTCGCTTTGGCCTAGATGCGAGGCATGTATGGAGCGCAGGTTTCGCCTGACCCGGTCAATCGAATTCAAGCGGGTGCGGGATGAAGGAAAATCCTACGCGCACCCGTTTGTTGTATTGGTTGTCTCGCCCTCCCAACTGAATTATCCTCGCATCGGGGTGACCACCAGTCACAACATCGGCGGAGCCATCCAGCGCAATCGGGCAAAACGCCTTCTGAGGGAAGCAGTTCGCTCATTCATCCCCTCCCTTCTGCCGGCGCACATCATTCTCATCGCCCGAGCCCCTCTCGCCAGAGCAAATCTTAATGAGACCCGGCAAGCTCTGGAACAACTTTTCAACCGAGCCAATTTACTTACTAATCAACATGAGCCAACAGCCTCAATCGTCCCATGATCACACCGAAGAATCCCGCTTGCGCGACATGCCTTTCACGTTGTTCAACCTGCCGCGCATTGTGCTGCTGGCATTGATACGGTTCTATCAAAAGGCCTTGTCGCATACCATGCCGCCTGACTCGTGCCGGTTCTACCCGACTTGCTCACATTACGGTTATCAGGCCATCTATAAATATGGAGCGATCAAGGGCTCGATGATGGCAACCTGGCGAATTATGCGTTGCAACCCGTTCAATCCGGGTGGTTACGACCCCGTTCGATAGGAGTACTCTCTCCACAATGAGAATCAAAACTGTTTTCCTTCTTGCTGTAATGCTCGTTCTGGGCAGTCTGCTGACTGCCTGCGGCAACCGCTCGCTGGCCTCCACCGATTGGCCAGGGCTGACCGTTCAGGGTGATACTGCTTATCTGGCTGCTGGCACGTACGTCTACGCCATCAATATTGCCAATGGCCAGGAAACTACCGTCACCCTTGCTGACAAAACTGCGCCGCTGCGCTTCCCCTCCGATGGCAGAGGCGGCCCCTTCTATGGCAACCCTGCCTTCACATCGGATGGGCAGATGATTGTCGGTAGTGCCAATATCAATGACCGCAAACATCCGCTCTTCAGCGCCAACGCAACCGACCTGGCGACCAAATGGATATATCAGGAACAAGCCAAGGATATCTGGCTGAGCGGCGCACTCATCCTAAACGATGTCATCTACGCACCCAACAGCGACGGCGGTCTTTATGCTTTTGACCTTAACGGCAGCATGAAGGGCAAATTTGTCGCTGAGCACGCACTCTGGTCCAGCCCAGTTACCGACGGACAGAATATTTATGTCTCATCCATGGACCACCATGTCTATGCCGTTAATCCCGCCAACCTGAATAAGATCTGGGGAACCGAACTGGACGCTTCCATCATTGCTTCACCCACAGTAAAGGACGGCCGGCTGTACGTCCCCACCATCGGTGGTACCGTTTTTGCCCTGAATGCTGAAACCGGAGAAATCCTTTGGCAGAAAAATTTCGATGGCGGTATCACTGGTCAGGTAGCCGTTGAAGGCGATCGGCTCTATTTTGGGTCGGAAATGAATGCCGCCGGGAAAGTTTACGCCCTCAACACCGAAGACGGCTCCACGATCTGGAGTTTTGATGCAGGTGGTTCAGTCACGAGCAGTCCGCTCGTCAAGGACAATCTCGTCGTATTTGTCACCGAGACAGGTGTTGTCCGCGCGCTGGACCTCGACGGAAAATCAATGTGGCAGCAATCGCTGGATGCCAAACTCTACAGCTCCCCCGTCTCTGCCGGTGATTTGATCCTGATAGCCCCCTTGGGCAAAAGCGACCTGATGCTGGTGGCCTACGATAACACCGGCGCCCAGAAATGGGTCTTTACGCCCAACAAGTAATGAGACAACAGGTGAAACTATGAATTTTTGGGACCTTTTAGTTGTGCAGCCGATGACCAACATCCTGCTGACCATTTTTGGCCTGGTGGGAAATTTTGGCATCGCAATCATCCTGTTCACCATCCTGATCCGTTTGATCACGCATCCTCTTATGGCGCAGCAGATTAAATCCAGCCAGAAGATGCAGGAGCTCAATAGCTCCAAGAAATGGAAAGACATTCAGGAAAAATACAAAGGCGACCGGGAAAAATTATCAACCGAGCAGATGAAACTGTACAAGGAAATGGGCTACAACCCAATGAGCGGTTGTCTGCCCACGCTCATTCAGTTCCCCATCATTATCGGCCTCTACCAGAGCGTTCTCCGCGCGCTGGCGGCTACCCCGCTCGCCATGCTCACCCTCACGCGCACGATTTATCCCTGGCTGGAGAATATCCTGCCGCGCATGAGCATATCCTCGTTAATCCCCATTAATAATTTCTTCCTCGGCATGAATCTCGCCCAGCCCGAGTGGACGAAATTGCCCATCCTTGCCATTAGCATTCCGATCCTCGCCATCATTGTCACACTGACCACCTACGTCCAAACCAAAGTAACCACTCCGTCTACAGGCAGTGACCCGCAGTCGAAGCAGATGAGCACCATGATGTCCATTTACATGCCGCTTCTGCTTGGTTACTTTGCTATCAATTTTGCCTCCGGTCTGGCGGTTTATTTCGTTGTCAGCAACCTGTTCGGCATCGGGCAATATGCCATGATGGGAAAGGTTGATTGGAGTAACCTGTTCAAGTTCTCCAGTGGTAATAGCAGTACTACCAGCAAAGCGATTGCCAAGAAGAATAAATGACCGCTGGTTTTGGAGGGAGAGATCGTATGGAACGCACCACCCTTGAAGTGATTGCCCCTTCCGTGGAGGACGCCGTAAACCAGGGATTGACACAACTCGGACTACCGCGCGAAGCGGTGGATGTGGAAGTGCTGGATTCCGGCTCGCATGGTTTTTTGGGGATTGGCAGCCGCCAGGTCCGCGTACGCCTGACCGTAAAAGGATTGCAGTCTGGGGCACCCGAACCTGATTCGGCTTATTCAGAGTCTTCTACATCCAGGAAAGCTGTTTCTTCCCAGGCTTTGGATGAGGCCCAGCTCATCGGATACATCCGCGAGACGGTCGAAAACCTGGTCACCAAGATGAAAGTGGATGCGCGCGTCACCGCTCATTACGGTGATCCGGATGAAAATGGCGATGCGCCTGTTCTGGTTGATATTCGCGGGGATGATCTAAGTGTGCTCATCGGGCGGCGCTCCGAGACGCTCAACGCCCTGCAATATATCTCTGGCCTGATTGTCAGCAAAGAGGCAGGGCGCTATGTCCAGTTGGTCGTGGATGTCGAAGGTTATCGGAATAGGCGTGAACGCCAGTTGCGCCAGCTTGCACGGCGCATGGCCGAACAGGCCATCCGCTCGCGCCGGCGGCAGGTACTCGAACCTATGTCGGCTTCTGACCGGCGAATTATTCATCTTGAATTGCGCACCAACCCCGAAGTGGAGACGGTCTCCATTGGTGATGAACCAAATCGAAAAGTCACCATTGTTCCGAAATAAGATGACGCCGAGGCGCAGCAATTTCAGCTGCGCCTCTCATTTTTAGGCGGCTCGCCGTATACAAACAGCTCGCCCGGTCAGGGCTGACCCGCGCTGGTGCAGCAAAAGACTATTCAGCTAAACACAGGTATAATTTACGCATGTTCGACCTCGCCACCCTCGAACCGGTGGACTATCTCGTCATCGGCCATCTCACGTGTGATGTATTTCCCGGCGGCCTGCGGCTGGGCGGAGCCGCGTCCTATGCGTCACTCACCGCCAGGGGAATGGGGTTACGCGTCGGGATCGTGACCGCCTGGGGCAACGAGTTCCAACTTTCAGCGCTGGATGGAATCCAGGTCGTCGCAGCTCCCGCGGAGCATTCCACCACTTTTGAAAATATCTATACCCCTCAGGGCCGCATCCAGTATATTCATCACCAGGCGCACCGGCTCGATTTTTCACTCGTGCCCGAGGCCTGGCGGCGTGCGCCGATCATCCACATTGCGCCCATCGCCCAGGAAGTGGACGCGATCCTGCCGGATGGGTATCGTCCATCGCTGCTGGCGTTAACCCCTCAGGGCTGGATGCGCACCTGGGGCGAGGATCATCGTATTTCACCATGCAACTGGAATGGCGCCGATGAAGCGTTGGCCAAAGCAGGGGCGGTCTCCTTTAGCATTGAAGATGTCGGTTTGAATGAGGAAATAATTGAGCACTATGTGCTCTCCACTCCCGTTCTGGCATTAACCGAAGGCCAGGCGGGTTTGCGTCTATACTGGAACCATGACCTGCGTCGTTTCCGCGCCCCGAACACAAAGGTGGTGGATGCCACAGGTGCAGGCGATGTATTTGCTGCCGCATTTTTTATCCGGCTTTACCAGACGCGCGACCCGTGGGAAGCAGCCCGTTTTGCCGTGCGCATGAGCGCCATCTCCGTCACCCGTGTTGGGTTGGAGGGGGTTCCCAGGCCGGATGAGGTGCAAGACTGTCTGATGGAAGTGTTCTAATCGGTTTTATTTTTTTATTATCGGAGTAATCGTGACACGCATTTATACCCTCGTCAACCAGAAGGGCGGTGTAGGGAAAACGACCACTGCCATCAACCTCGGAGCCTATCTTGCCCAGTTGGGTCAGAGAGTGCTGATCGTGGACATTGACCCGCAAGCCAACGCCACTTCATCTCTGGGCGCAGACAAGCACAGCGACAAGGGCGGCATCTATGAATCCCTGATTGGCGCGACTCCCGCAAGCTCTTTAATTTTACACAACAACGTGCTCAATATATCCCTGCTGCCTTCCTCACCCGCCCTGGCTGGAGCGGAAGTGGAACTGGTCGAAGAGGAAGGGCGCGAATACCGCCTGCGTACCGCGTTGGAACCACTCCATGAACGCTACGACTACATCCTGGTTGACTGCCCACCCGCGCTTGGCCTGCTGACCGTCAACGGCCTGGTAGCCGGAAAAGACGGGGTCATTATCCCGGTACAATGCGAGTATCTGGCGCTCGAAGGGCTGGGTCAACTCATGCAGACCATCCAGCGCGTGCGCACGGGAATTTTCCCGGGGCTGAAAGTACGCGGCCTGGTGATGACCATGTTCGATGGGCGCACGCATCTCTCCGCCGATGTCGTCAATGAAGTCCGCAAGCACTTCTCCAACCAGGTCTTCCATGCCATCATCCCGCGCAGCATCCGCCTGGCAGAAGCACCTTCCTATGGCTTGCCCATCTCCACCTACGCCCCCGACTCGGTGGGTGCCAAAGCATATAACATCCTTGCGCAGGAAATACTAACCGGCGACGGCGTCCCCGTCCCGATTTAGGAGTAACCTATGCCCTCTCCGCGTGGTGGTTTAGGAAAAGGATTGGATGCGCTTATCCCGCCGGGGCAGGGTTTCCCGACTGAGTCTGCTTCTGTTTCATCGGGCGTGACACAAATTCCGGTGAGCCAGATCTCCCCGAATCCGCGCCAACCGCGCACACACTTTGATTCAACCGAGCTGGAGGAGCTCGCCTCTTCCATCCGCGAACACGGTGTGATCCAGCCGCTGATCGTCAGCAAGAAGGAAAAAGGTGCAGGCTATATATTAATCGCGGGTGAACGGCGTCTGCAGGCTTCGATCCATGCCGGGCTGGAAACCGTGCCGGTCATTGTCCGCCCGACGACCGACCAGGAACAGTTGCTACTGGCCCTGATCGAAAATGTCCAGCGTGAGGATCTGAATCCGCTCGAAGAGGCAAATGCCTACCAGCAGCTGGCGGAAGAGTTCAGACTGTCACATGAGGAAATATCCGTCCATGTGGGTAAGAGCCGGGTGGCAGTGACCAACACATTGCGCCTGCTGAAACTGCCGAAGGTCGTGCAAACCGCACTGGTGGAAGAACAGATCACCGAAGGTCATGCCCGCGCCCTGCTGATGCTCGAAACACCACTGGCACAAACCGCAGCATTGCACCAGGTGATCGCCCACGACATGAGCGTGCGGCAGACGGAAGAATATGTGCGCCGATTAAGCGGTGAAAAACCCCCGGCCAGGTTGAAACCTGCGCCACTGCCGGATATTGTTGCGCTCGAAGAACGCCTGCGTTCCGCGTTGGGAACCAAGGTGAGTCTGCGTCACGGCAAAGAGGGCAAGGGCACGCTGACGCTGCATTTTTACTCTGATGAAGAATTGAATTCCTTGCTGGACAGGCTTTTGGAATAATTCCTGCTCTGGAAGAAAATGAAAATCCTGCATAACGCCCACATTCATACGCTCGATGCTTCCACGCCGACCGCGTCGGTGCTGGTCATCGATCGAGAGCGGATTATTGCTGTGGGCGGGATGGAGTTGCGGGAACAATTTCCCTTTGCAGAAAAAATTGATCTGGGCGGTCGGGTCGTCCTCCCCGGGTTGACGGATGCCCATATCCACATGCAGTGGTATTCGCTCGGCCTGCAGAAAGTGGACTGCGAGACCAGGACTCGCGATGAGTGCCTTCGCCGGGTGGCGGAAAGGGCAAGTGTCACTCCCCCCGGAGAGTGGATCCTGGGGCATGGCTGGCAGCAAAATGACTGGGGGGGCGAGTTCCCCACGGCAGCCCAGCTGGATGCCATTGCTCCGGATCATCCTGTTTATCTCACCGCCAAATCGCTGCATGCGGGTTGGGCGAATAGTGTTGCGCTCAAGCTGGCAGAAATCACTGCAGCCACATCCGATCCCGAAAACGGGAAAATCCTGCGCGACGTGCATGGGAATCCCAATGGGATTTTGCTCGAGACGGCAATGGATCTGCTCAAAGAAACGCTGCCGGCAGTTACGCTGGAGCAGGTGGTGAACGCCATCCAAACCGCCCAACCAATATTGTGGAAAATGGGGCTGACCGGTGTCCACGATTTTGACCAGCGTCTGTGTTTCATGGCCATGCAGGTCCTTCACCAGTGCGGAGAACTAAAGCTGCGGGTTACAAAGTCCATCCCGGTGGAACTGCTTCAGCAGGCGTATGAATTGGGATTGCGCAGCGGTTTTGGCGACGACATGCTCCAGGTCGGCTCAGTGAAAGTTTTTATGGACGGGGCACTCGGTCCGCGGACCGCTGCCATGTTCCAACCTTACGTGAGCGAACCCGATAATCGCGGCATCCTGAACATGGACGGTGAAGAGCTGTATGAAATCGGGCGGCAGGCTGTGGAAACCGGTCTGAGTGTGGCAGTCCACGCCATCGGTGACCGGGCCAACCACGAAGTATTGGATGCCTTCGAGCAGCTGCGCACATACGAGCTGGAGAAGAACCTGCCCCGTTTGAGGCATCGCATTGAACACGTCCAAATCCTGCACCCCGATGATGCAGCGCGTCTCGGAAAACTGGGCGTTATCGCCTCGATGCAGCCCATCCATGCAACATCCGATATGCTGGCGGCTGATAAATTCTGGGGTGAACGCTCAACCCTGGCATACGCCTGGCGGACCCAACTGCTAAACGGGGCGGTGCTGGCTTTTGGATCAGATGCGCCCGTCGAAAGCCCCAATCCCTTCCTCGGATTGTATGCCGGCTTCACCCGCCGCCGCGCAGATGGGACGCCCTCCCCTCAGGGTTGGTATCCCGAACAACGCCTGTCCATGCTGGAAGCATGGCAGGGATTCACTTCCGGGGCAGCTTATGCCGGCGGGATGGAAAACCGCCTGGGAAAATTGTCAGCGGGCTTTTACGCCGATCTCATTGCACTCGAGAAAGACCCCTTTACCTGTGAACCGAACGAACTGCTGAAAATGCAGTCCTCTGCTACAATGGTAAATGGAGAATGGGTCTGGCAGGCCTGAAACGATAAATTGAACGGTTTCATGGTTAAATTAACGGGAAGATTTAAGCTTCTTCAAAATAAATGGCTATGATTCAACAGACATCACCGGCATCGCAAATACCCGTAACACCTGAGATTCTCGTTCCGAGATTGGGGGAATCGCTGGTCAAGCGCGGACTGCTTTCGGAAGCCCGCCTACAGCAAGCGCTTGACTTCCAAAAGACGCGTGCCAGCGAGGGTCGCCCGCTCCTTCTGGGCCAGGCAATTGTGGAGCTGGGCTACCTTGACCGCGACACCCTCGACCGTGCAGTCACAGAACAGATCATTCTTCTGCGCCAGGCACTTGAAGATGCCAATCGCAATCTTGAAAAACGCGTCCAGGATCGTACCGCTGAATTACAGGAAGCCCTGCGTAAACTTGCCGCATTGAACCAGCTCAAATCGAATTTCATTGCCAATGTCTCGCATGAACTGCGTACGCCACTTACCCACGTCAAGGGTTATATTGAACTGTTGTTCACCGAAGCGCTTGGACCGATCAACGAAGACCAGCGAAATGCTTTGGATGTCTCGCAACGCGCAACCAATCGTCTCCAGGCATTGATTGACGACCTGATCCTGTTCTCGCTGGCTGCCCGTGGAGAACTCACCCTGCGTCTGGAAGCAGTGGACATCCGTAAAATCGCTGAAGACATTGTCAGTCGTGCACACCCGAAGGCGGATGACAACCAGATCACGCTATCGACCAATATAGAATCCGATATTCCACGCGTACTGGCGGATGAACAGAAAATCTCATGGGTGCTCACGCAATTAATGGATAATGGCATCAAGTTCACACCTGCTGGCGGCAAAGTTGTGCTTGATGTAAAAAACGAATCATCCACGGATATTATCCTGGTTTCGGTAACCGATACTGGCATTGGCATCCCCGAAGAACGCTTCACGGAGATGTTTGAGCCGTTTCACCAGCTTGACGGGTCGGCCTCACGCCGTTATGGCGGCACTGGTCTGGGGTTGTCGCTAGTCCAACAGATCGTTGAAGCACACGGCTCGATTGTCAGTGTTAAATCAGAAACCGGGAAGGGATCGACGTTTTCATTCCCGCTGGTCAGTGCCGCTGGTTCCAAGGGAGGCGCATGAAAACGGGCCCCTTCGATTATCTCGCTATCGCCGAGATAGTCACCAGATCAAATAAATTAAAGACTACGCTGGATAATCTTATCAAGGCGATGCGGACCGGCTTCATATTTGACAACCTCGCCCTTTATCGCGCCGAACCCGACAGCAGCCTGAGCGAGGTGATCTACGCCCGCGCTGTGGGACGCGGCAAGAAAGCTGAGGCCGACGCTGCCTGGGGTGAAAAGATTGCCAGTCAGGTTATGACAAGCGGGAAAATGGTTCTCCAGCAACCAGAGGCAATAGATCCTCGGGCTGATCGGCTTGAACAAGCTGGGCTCTTGGGACTCCCGCTGCAAACACCTGAAAGGTTGGTCGGTGTTCTGGTCCTAATCCGTTTTGGCGGACCGGCCTTTACCCCGGAACACATTGAACAAGCAAAATTCATTGCGTCCCAGATCAGCCTGCTCTTCGAGCGGTACGTGCTTCTGGGTGAGCTTTCGCAGCTTGACGATGCCCGCCGTACCATGCAATTGCAGCAAGACTTCATTTCCACAGTCTCCCACGAACTGCGAACGCCTCTCGGCTTTATCAAAGGCTACAGCACCACACTTTTACGCAATGATACGACCTGGGATGCTGCCACACAGCGTGAATTTCTAACCATTATTGATGAGGAAGCAGACCATTTGACGGCGTTGATCGAAAATATTCTGGAATCCGCACGCCTGCAAAGCAATACGTTACCGATGAATTTCCAACCATCGCGGATTGATTCAATTATTCGCGACGTGGTGATGCGCACTCAGCTCCGCTATAAAGACCTTGAAATAAAAGTTGACCTCCCGGCGGTGCTTGTGCAGGCGGATTCGGTGCGGTTAACACAGATATTCGAAAACCTGGTCACCAATGCCATCAAATATGCCCCGGGTTCGCCAATCATCATTAGCGCCAGGCAGGAGCAAGATGATCTGCAAATCACCGTCACCGATTACGGTCCGGGAATCGCACCCGAACACCTGACGCACCTATTTGACCGTTTCTACCGCGTGCCGGGTCAATCAGCCTCAGGGACCGGACTTGGACTGTTCATTTGCAAGCAAATTGTTCTGGCTCATAAAGGCAAAATCTGGGTTGAGTCCACGCAAGGTGAGGGAACAACCTTCCATATCGTGCTGCCCATCCGGCAGAATGTATCGTAAGGAGGCTCTGCAATGACAAAAATTCTGGTTGTTGACGACGAACCCCGTTATCTGCGTCTTCTGGAAGCCAACCTGCTTACTGAAGGTTACGATGTGCTTACCGCGTCTGATGGGTTACAGGCGATAGATATTTTTTCTTCCAACCCCGTTGAATTGATCCTGCTCGATGTGATGATGCCTCGGCTGGATGGTTTTGCCACCTGCCAGCGCATCCGCCAGTACTCCAACGTGCCCATCATCGTTTTGACAGCCCGCGGCGAAGAACAGGACCGTGTGCGCGGCCTGGATCTCGGCGCAGATGATTACCTTGTCAAGCCATTCTCTGCGACAGAACTGCTGGCGCGTGTCCGGGCTGTGTTGCGCCGCTCGCAGGTTTCCAAGGAATCGGGGCAGGAACGCTTCTTCGAGCATGGTGATCTTCGCATTGATTTCGCCCGGGCTGAAATATGGAAAGGGAACCAGCCGATTTTTCTCTCAGCCACAGAATACCGTCTGCTGCTGCAATTCGCTCACCACGTCGGCAAGATTATGACGGCGGAAGAATTGCTCACCAGCGTATGGGGACCCGAGTATAAGACAGACAAAGAGATCCTGTGGGTAAGCATCGCCCGTTTGCGCCAAAAACTGGAAGAAGATGCGCACGAACCCAAACACATCGTCACCCGCTCCGGGCTGGGCTACCTGATGCCGCCCCTCGGAGATTGAGAAACCTGCACCGGTTGATCGAGTCGCAGGAAGGTCCATCCGACCTTCCCGCGGGTCATAGTTTATTCGTTGTCCAGAACGTCGCCCGGATGTGCCTCTCACGCTCCTGGCAGATCCAGCGGAGGTCGTATGGGAATTGAATTTGATGACAAGGGAAAATTTTATACAGACATCATCTCGAAGGTGGCTGTACCGGCAATGATCCAGACGACCCAGCACCGTATTCAAGGGCTGGTACACATACGGCCTGATTTGCGATTCAAGGACGAACTAGACAATGACGAACCCTTTCTGGCAGTAACGGCAGCCAAAGTGTTCAGCGAAACCGGCGAGATTCTTTTCGAAGCAGATTTCATACCGGTGCGGCGTTCACAGATTGTCTGGGTCATTCCACAGGAGGAAAAAGCCCAAGGGGAAGAGGAGAGTAAGTAATGACTGCACCCTTGATATCAACATCTCCGGGTGTTGGGCCTTCAGCAGCGGATGTAAACCGCCTCAGACACTACATCATCACCAACCTGACGCGCGACCTCGAGAGCGAAAATCCACCTTACAACCAGCGTCTTATCGTTGTCAAGAAAAAACTCGATGAATTAATCCCGCGTTTGCAGCTGAACTTACCTGAAACGATCCGCCAGCAGATTGAACACGATGTGCTCAATGAACTGCTCGGCTACGGACCCATCCAACCTCTGCTGGAAGACCCGGAAGTAACCGAGGTGATGGTCAATGGACCCAAGAAGGTTTATATTGAAAAGAAGGGGCAACTGATCCGCACAGCAGTAACTTTCGAGGATAACAGTCACGTACAACGCGTGATTGATCGCATCATCCTGCCGCTGGGGCGACGCATTGACGCTGACTCCCCCACAGTGGATGCCCGTTTACCGGATGGTTCGCGCGTCAATGCAGTGATCCCACCTGTGGCGATAGACGGAGCCTCCATTACGATCCGCAAATTCAGCAGGGACAAGCTGACCACAAAACAACTTATCGAGTTTGGCTCGCTTACTTCTGGAATGGCGGAATTCCTGCGCGTGTGCGTCGTCAGTCGCTTAAACATCATCATCTCCGGTGGTACAGGCTCCGGCAAGACCACGCTGCTTAACGTCCTCTCGGGGTTCATCCCGGAGGATGAACGGATTGTCACCATCGAAGACACCGCCGAGTTGCAGCTCCAACAGGAGCACGTCGTCCGTCTGGAGACAAAAGTGGCCAACATCGAAGGCAAGGGGGCGGTCTCCATCCGCGACCTGGTGCACAACTCATTGCGCATGCGTCCGGACCGGATTGTGGTAGGCGAGTGCCGAGGCGGCGAAGCCCTGGATATGCTCCAGGCGATGAACACCGGTCACGACGGGTCCCTGACCACCATCCATGCCAACTCACCGCGCGATGCACTCTCCCGCGTGGAAACTCTGGTGCTGATGGCAGGCATGGCACTGCCCGTAAAGGTGATCCGCCAGCAGGTATCGAGTGCCATCGACCTGATCGTACAGCAATCGCGCCTGAAAGACGGGACGCGCAAGGTAACGGCTATTACCGAAGTGGCAGGGATGGAAGGCGACACGGTTGTCTTGACAGATATCTTCCGCTTTGAACAGACCGGCATCACGACTGAAGGCAAGGTGGTCGGGCTACTCAAACCAACCGGCATCCGGCCTTTGTTCTCGCCACGCCTGGAAGTCGCCGGATTCAAACTGCCGCCAGAAATTTTCGGTGCCAACATCGGAGATATGTTGCGCCGGCGATAATCGTTCCGCGCACGGTTCTGAAAAATATCTTCTTCTGGATCCCGATCCAAATGACCCTGGAGACAGTCTGGAAAGTGGTATCTAAACTGCTATAATCGGGACTAATATACTCAAAACCTTGGATGGGCTGGCAGGACCGAGGAATGCCTATGAAAGACATGACTGCAATCAACATCCGTGCCCGCAAGCTGGGCCTACTCATCCGCGATGCGCGTCTGGCATCCCGCAAGAAAATCCCAGAGTGCGCTACAGCAATCAATGTCACTCCCGGAATATTTCGCGCCTATGAAGACGGGCGCAAATCCCCCTCCCTGCCAGAGGTGGAAGCACTGGCTTACTTCTTCCAGATGCCCATCGACCGGTTCTGGAGCCGGGAGGTGATATCAGACGACGAAGCACCGACTCAAGCCGTCAATTTAAATGTGCTGCTTCCGCTACGGCAACGCGTGGTTGGCGCACTCTTGCGTCAGAAGCGCATGGAGGTCAGTCGTCCGATCCGTTCCCTGGCAGAAGACACCGGCATCCCCCAGAGGAAATTGAAAGCCTATGAACTGGGGGAAAAACCGATATCACTACCGGAACTGGAAGCCTGTCTCACGGCGCTCGACGCCCGGCTTGATGGTTTCTTCGATCAGTCTAGCCCTATCGGACAATGGCTGACCCAACAGCAAGCCATCCAGGAATTCTTGAATCTGCCTCCGGAACTGCAGGCATTTGTCTGCCTGCCGGTCAACCGGCCTTATCTTGACCTGGCACGCAACATGAGCCAGATTTCCACGGAAAAAATGCGAGCCATCGCCGAAGGATTGCTTGATATCACGCTTTAGGATTTGGACATGCCTGACGTTTTAACTCCCCAGCAGCTTGCTGAAGAAGGTACAGGAGCTTTCCAGAAAGGCCAATTCGAATCTGCCGCCAATTCATTTGCTCTGGCAGCTGAAGGTTACAATTCGGCCGGAAAACCTCTGGATGCAGCTGAGATGAAAAACAACCAGAGCGTTGCCCTGTTGAAAGGCAGGAATGCTCAGGGGGCTTTCGATGCAGTTAGCGGAACAGAATCAGTATTTCAGACAGCAGGAGATATCCGCCGGCAGGGCTTCGCCGCCGGCAATGAAGCCTCCGCGCTTGAGGCGTTGGGTAGATTAGACGAAGCGGCACAGAAATAACAACACTCCGCCGACCTGTTGGAAGAGGCCGGTGAAGATCAGATGCGTGCCCGTGTGCTCGAATCTCTTTCCGCATTGCAAATCAGGCAGGGCAATTCGTTGGATGCAGTCCTGTCCATGCAGTCAGGGATTGTTGGTGTAAAAAAGCCCACTCTTAAACAGAAAATCGCAAAATCGCTGATAAAATTCCGTCTATGGTAAACCTTGAAATACAGGTGCGGACAGCGCTCTCACAAGACGAGCAGCAGATCGCCAATCTGATTTATTACGAATCATACATCCACCGTCATTTGGATTGGCGCACACCCCTGGACTGGTTGGGTGCACCTGAGTTTTGGGTTGCGGAATACGGCAAACTACTCACTGCCGCGCTTGCCTGCCCGGTTGACCCGGTGAAAATCGCCTGGATTCGCCTATTCGCGAGTTCAGGTGATTTAACAATAACCGATTCGTGGTCGTCACTGTGGAAAGCGGCTGTGGAAGCGCTGGCCGCACGAGGCGGCATCACCGTGGCCGCGATCACCACCCAGGATTGGTTTACTCCGCTGTTGCGGTCTTCAGGTTTTTCGATAACACAACACATCGTCATTTTTGAACATAATGGGAGCTTGTCGATTCCATTCAATGGCCTGCCCGGCATCTCTATCCGCCCCATGACTGCACTTGACCTGCCGGCCGTGGCGGATGTGGACGCTGCCGCATTCATCCCGCTCTGGCAAAACAGCCTGGATGCCCTGCAGAGAGCACTGGCACAGGCGGGATGGGCATCGGTCGCCGAATCAAAAGACAGTATTGTTGGCTACCAGATCAGCACGTACAACCCGTTTGGAGGGCATCTGGCACGACTGGCAGTGCACCCTGGCGTCCAGCAGCAGGGAATCGGGTATGCTCTAGTACACGACCTCCTGCAAGAAAGTGCCAGGCGTGGACTCCGTAAGATCACCGTTAACACCCAGGATGACAACGAAGCTTCCCTGGCGCTGTATCACAAAATCGGTTTCCGTCGGACGCAGGAAGAATATCCCGTTTATATTTATCAGGTTTAAGGTGGGTGTTCTTTATGGCAGGCTTGATGTCCATGCAATCAGCACAAGCTGCCGCAGTGAATAACAGGACCAATATGACCGAACCCCTTCGCACCTTTCCACCATCCCTGTTGCGCCAATTCATCTTGACCGCCATCGCCGAGCTGGGGCCCAATGAGCTTGCCCAGATCTTCGAAAATACCAACCTGGCCACCAACCTGTTGGATGTAGATGCGGTATCCTCGCTCAACAGTATCCAAGCCGCGGATTCCTACGCAAGCATTCAGCGCACATTGCGCGTATATTACGGCCGTGGTTTCCGGGGGGTTCTCCTGCGTATTGGGCGGAATTTATGGGAATCCATCCTGCATGAACTAACCATCGGTGATCGCATGCTGGCGGCCGGGTTGAAGGTGATTCCAGCCGGTTCGCGCCAAAAGCCCGCACTTGAGCTTCTCGCGAGGACCTTACGAGGGGGGGAGGGCAGCGTCTCTGTCCACACGCTGGACTTGAATCTGCTTTTTGTGGATGCATCCAGCCCCACGACGGTTGGCCTGAGCGAGCCACAGCCTGTCTGTTATGTCACTCTGGGACTGATCCAGGGCTTGCTTTACTGGGCAACCGGGGTTGATTACGAAGTTGAGGAAACTGGTTGCAGGGCAACGGGCAATGACACCTGCGAGTTTAAAATCGTTGTGCCAAGAAAATAGTAATGAAAATAAATGAGTTGAAGTTGAAATCCCATGATGGCCACGATTTCTACAGGAGGGGATTGACTCAACCAGCATGATTAAAAAATAATGAGACTTTGCGAAGGTTGCCTGCCTGCGCAAAGTTTTAACTGGACAAATCTCTCTGAACGTGGCAAAATCCTTGCCACTTGAAATGCAGCTTATCATCCAATTCCACCTAATTACAGGAGATTGTAATGAGCAAACGTCAGGAATTACGGGCAAAGCGCGCCCGCCAGCAGCGCAATACCCGAATTATTGCGATCGTCTTTATTTCCCTTGGCGCACTGGCAATAGCCTTCTTGTTGATTTACCCCAACCTAAAACCCGTTGGCGAAATTGCTACCGTTGAACCCAATCCACGGCCGCAGGCAGTCATGAATGCCATGGGCGACCCCAATGCGCCAGTCACCATACTGGAGTACTCGGATTTCCAATGCCCCTATTGCCGCCAGTTCTGGGAAAATACTGAAGCTCAGATTGTCGAAAACTACGTCAAGACTGGCAAGGTTTATTTCGTCTATCACTCGATGGGTAATTTCGTGAGCGACAACATTAACAAATCTCAGGGCACCAACAATACCGAATCACAGGATGCCGCTCATGCCGTTTACTGTGCTGGCGACGAAAACAAGTACTGGGAATATCATGATATGCTGTTCACAAACTGGAACGGAGAAAACCAGGGTGCCTTCGCACGCAAGCGTCTGGATGCATTTGCCGAAGCGCTCGGGCTGGACATGACCGCCTTCAAAACCTGCATGGATAGCGGTAAGCATATGGACCAGGTGAAGCAGGATAAAGTGGATGGCGAGAAGGATATTACCACTGCTCCCAATTATGACAGCTCGAAAGGCTATGGCACGCCGTCTTTCATTATCAATGGCAAGCTGATTGAGGGCGCGCAACCGTTCGATGTTTTCCAGCAGGAAATCGAGGCTGCTCTTGCTGCGGCGGGTTCAAAATAACCGGCTTTTTATCGGAATAATCCCAGAACCCACACGATGAGTGGCGCGACTGCCAGCGCGGGCAGGAAATTCCCCACCCGGATTTGCTTGATTTCCAGCAGGCGGCTGATGGCAAGCCCCAGCAGGATCACACCTCCCGTCGCAGTCATCTCGTTCATCATCCCCGGTGTAACGATTGTATTTAACTGCGCTGCCAGCAGGCTGATGCCTCCCTGGTAGACAGCCACAGGCAGGATGGAAAACAGAACACCCACCCCCAGCGTGGAAGCGAATGCCACGGATGCGAATCCGTCTAAAACGGATTTAATCGCCAGCGTCTGGTAATTTCTAGTCAGCCCGTCCTGAATGGAACCAAGGATTGCCATCGGTCCGATGCAGTATAACAATGATGCGGTCATAAAACCAAGCACAAAACGGCTGCGGTCAGTCGCGGGTGCCGCGAGACCATCTGCATTGCCCCGGTAGAATCGTTTCTCTAAAGCCCGCCCCAGCGCTTCCAGCCCGTCCTCAATCCGCCACCACTCACCAAGCAGTGCGCCGATCAGAATGCTGCCGAGAACGATCAGCGCATTTTCCGTTTTCAGGAACATCTGGATGCCGATCGCTGCCGTGAACAATCCCATACCGCTG
>JBGPQJ010000003.1:0-46597 GCA_041488995.1 Anaerolineae bacterium | reverse complement strand
GGTCGCCTTATTATCCGAATACCTTCCAAATTGTGCGGGGTTACCGTGCAGATTGGACTGTGCTGGACCCAACCTGGACAGTGTCTCGAAATAATCCTCTTGTTTTTGCGCTCAAGCCCGGAATGGATGCTCTTCGATCTGATAGCTTAGCGCAAGTGGCTTCGGCGCGTGCATTAAACTTGAATGTGGCACTCTTCCCAAACCCTCGCTTTGAAAGCCTTTCGGATGACTGGCGTTACGTTACGCCCGGCGATTGGAATGGCTGGTTTGACCGTTATCGTGTATTCATAATTTACAATGCCGATCTTGCGGCGACATCGGGGGCACAGGCGTTGGTCCTGGGAGGCGAACGGACTCCGGCGACTCTTTTTGACGGTTCACCCGACGCTGAAACGCGTTTCCGTGCCTTGATCACCGAGATCCGCCAGCATTTTGGTGGGCAAATCTGGTGGGCACAGCCATATGCCGGTGCCATGCAGGCTTCTCCCGCTTTCCTGGATGCGGTGGATGGCATCTACCTGCTCTGGTCGGTACCCTTATCGCAAAACCCGGCAGCTTCTGTCGAGGAAATGTCGATAGAGGCGGGGCGCCGGCTCGATGCCGATATTCTTCCTTTTGCTATTTCAATCCAAAAACCAGTCATCGTGGCGCCGGTCTACCCTTCTGCTGGTGGAGCGATCACAGGATGTGTCCCCGGACCTTCAGGCGGTTGTCTCGATTGGACTGCGCTCAGCCGCTCCATGCCGGATATCCCTTCCGTTGCCTTAGATCTGACAGGACAGGCAAATGCCTATCAGGCATTATTGACAGCGGTCAATGACCGTCCGTGGTTGAGTGGATTTATCAGCCGCGGCTTCTATCCCCCTGCAGCCCTGGCCGATAAATCGGCTTCCGCGTATGGCAAACCAGTCGCGGATATTCTTACTTACTGGTTCCCGCGTATGCTGGGTATTGAAAGGTAATGGTGAATATACTTTCCTGGCTTTATAAAATGACACCTCGCGCAACGAGGTGTCATTTTATTTATGAGTAGGAGAAGGGCTATGGCTGTTGAAAAACCAGCCGGAACCCGCCTGTATATTCCTTGCCTTCCGGATCGGTGCAAACCGGGGCGGAGAGCCCACTGACATTTTCACTGCCGAGGGCAAGGCGCAGGGTATAAGTCATATCTCGCTGCATCTGAAAGTCCGCGTAACCATCGCTGATCTCCGGTTTCAACCCTGTGAAGAATCGTTCCTCACCACCGCTCCAACTGATGATCAATTCCAGGCCGGGGATCGGCTGCCGTTTCTTGTTGCGAACTTCCACCATCAGCATGCCTGGCTGAAGTCCAGGGTCACACACCTCTTCCCTGGTCAACAAGGCAAAGGGCGCACCCTGTGTCGGGGTAGCCGTCCATGTCGGTTTGAATGTCGCTGTCGGGCGGGATGTGGGGGAGGGTCCTGGGGTTGAAGTTGCTTTGGGTGTGGTGGAGGCAAGCCCAAGGGGAGTCTGTGTCGAGGTGGAATTTAATCCTTGAGCAGGCGTTTCGGTGGGTGAAGGGACGATACCCGTCGCATTGGCTGAAACCTGCGTCTCGGCTTTGAGGGCATTGACCAGCACCGCAATTTCGAAAGCCGAATCGGGGGAATTACCCTCGGCGATCATTCGTTCCGCCTGGGAGATGAGCGCCTGTTCAGCATTGGGATCACCCAATAGGGTAAGACGCGCTCGCGCCCGTTCCAGGTTGCGGGTCGCATTGAATGCCGAAGCGATTGCAGCCCGGTATTGGTCTTTGAATTCCGCACGCAACGAGGCGGGAGAGGTGTCGTTGTATTGTACCGGAGCGATCACCCAGGCGATGAGCAATCCCAACGCCAAGCCAATCGCCAATCCGCCCAAGACCTGGATGAGTACGCCACCCTTCATGGGAGGACCCCTCCGGAGGAGACTTGCCAAGTCTGCATCGCCAGAACCAGATTCTGGATCAATTGCAGATCGCCCTGATCATATCCAATCGACTGGGCGTAAGCCAGCGCCTCTGCTGAGATATCAGCGGGCGGACGGCTGCCCAGTAGCGCGAGATGGCGCGCTGCCAGTGCAGGATCTTGTTTTGACTGATAAGTTTCAGCAGCCATGAGAACATAATCGGTACGAAAATCTACTTTGAGGCTGCTGGGAGCAGTGTCCACATATTCCACAGGGTTAACCATCCAGCCATAATAAAGGCTGATAGCCAGTCCGACAATAAGCGCAATCAGGAAGGGAAGCCAGCGACGCATAAGGGTATTATAAAGTAAGAAGTCGGATGGAAGAACTCCCTAAAGGGATGAAAATATCCGGACAGGTGACCGGCGGCACCCGGAATGACCCCCTTACCGTTGCTTCCTTTCGGACCTGGCGGGGTTCAGAGGCATCCGCCGCGCCGGGCCTGCCCGGACGGGCGAAAGGATAATCCAATAAGGGATGTATGTCAATTGTTTATTATCTATTTCTTGAATAAACTGCTTCTTATTTGGCTGAGCGACTTATATATAAAACTTTACATAATGGGTTCTTTTACCTCCAAAATTCCTTAGGGTTTAAATAAAAGCTGAAGTGAACAAATCCAACTGATTAAAAACCCGCACGACCCTACCTTTAGGAATTGTTTTTATACATTCGCTAGGTGATTTAATAGCTTATACTCAACCTATGGACGAAATCCTGAAAGTTATGCCCCCCATCCTTGCCGATCCTCGGATTATTCAGCTGCGGTCTGCCATCATGGATACCGTTGCTCCGGAGCTGCAAAATGTACCAACAGTTGAACTCAACCGGCAATCTGTCCGTGAAGAATTGGATAAGGCACTCAAGAATGCTGCCACTCCAGATATGCCGACGCCCATCCGGAATGCCATTCTGGATAGTGCCTTGGCAGAACTGGTTGGGTATGGTCCCCTGGAGCTGTTGCTCGCAGACCCCGATACCAGCGATATCATGGTCAATGGTTATCAGTTGACCTTTGTGGAGCGGAACGGTGAAATCATCGAGACAGACTTAAAGTTCGATGATGATAAACACTTGATGCGAATTATTAATCGCATCCTGCACCCGCTCGGCCGTCGTGTGGATTATGACAACCCTACAGCCGATGCACGATTACCAGATGGATCGCGAGTCAATGTCATCATCCCGCCGGTTGCCATTGACGGGCCTCACCTTTCCATCCGAAAATTCATGCAAACCAAGATGTCCATGGAAGACATTATTAATCTTGGGACGCTTTCAACCTACATGGCCACATTCCTGAAAGCCTGTGTTATCTCACGGTTGAACATCATCATCACGGGAAACACCAGCTCGGGAAAAACGACCATGCTCAATCTGCTTTCGAGTTATATCCCCGAGCATGAGCGGATTGTTACCATCGAAGATGCGGTGGAACTCCAGCTTAAACAACGGCATGTCGTTCGTTTGGAAACCAAGCTGCCCAACGTGGATGGGACCGGAGCGGTCACCATCCGCGAACTTGTGCGAAATGCGCTGCGGATGCGTCCTGACCGTCTTGTAGTCGGGGAAGTGCGCGGTGGGGAATCCCTCGATATGCTGCAGGCGATGAACACCGGGCACAGCGGTTCGATCACGACTCTGCATGCCAATTCTCCACGGGATGCGATTTCCCGAATGGAAACCATGGCGCTCATGTCGGGTATTGATCTACCAGTCATAGCCATCCGCCGCCAGATCGCCTCCGCTATTAGCCTGGTCGTCCACATGTCCCGATTGCAGGATGGCACCCGTAAAACCACACAAATCACAGAGATCGTCGGCATGGAAGGAGATATCGTCACCCAGATGGATATCTTCAAGTTTAACCAGACGGGTGTCAGCCAGGATGGAAAAGTAGTCGGGGAACTCCGCCCGACCGGAATCCGGCCTCAGTTTACTCCCAAACTTGAGGTGGCAGGGTTCAAGCTGGGAGGAGAAATCTTCGGTGCGGGGATATAAGTCAAAGGTAAAATAAGGTCGTGATATAATATTTTTACCCTTTTCTTTCCACCCACCGGAGGTATTATGGACATTACCACCAAGCATTTTAAACATTGCGACCTAATCAGCGTTAGGGGCCGGGTTGATAGTGCGACCGCTCCGAAACTGACCGAAGCCCTTGACACCCTCCTAAATAATGGACATTATAAATTCGTGCTGGATCTGGCCCAGGTAGATTACATGTCCAGCGCCGGTTTCCGTGCCATGCTGGCAGCCCTGAAGACCTGCAAACGTTATAACCGGGGTGATTTTTATCTTGCCAGTGTCCCGAAACAGATCCATGAAGCCCTGGACTTGACCGGCATGACCGTCCTCTTCAAGATTTTCAGTGACATCACTACGGCGGTTGGAAGTTTTTAATCCAGCTGCGCTTATCTCTATGTAATTCAACCTGAGCCGCTCCTGCCATTTTGGTGTTGGAGTGGCTCTTGCTTTGCATGTCTGGTTATTCTGATGAGCACGCAGATCTTTCCGGCAAACTTTGATCAACTCGACGCAATACGGGAATTCGTCGGGCAATTTACCCGCGCGACAGACATGGATGACCGCGAGGTATATGCCGTCCAGCTTGCAGTGGATGAGGCTTGCTCCAATATCATTGAGCATGCCTACGAGGGGGTCAGGGATGGGCGGATTGAGATCACCTGTGAATCACAGCAAGGTGACTTAAGAATATATTTGCGAGATTGGGGAAAACCATTCGACCCGTCGATTGCATCTGAACCTGATCTCTCAGTTGACTTGGGTGAGAGGCAAATTGGTGGGCTGGGCATCTTCCTGATGCACAAGATGATGGATGATGTTCGTTATCATTCTGAACCAGGCCAGGGGAACCTTTTGAAGCTGGTCAAACGGTGCGGGGGATCAAAGGTCAAACCTAAAATCAAGGGACGGAAACCAAGCTGGCGTGAATTGCTTACCCTTGGCGACCAGCTGTTGAGCACGTCATCACTTGTAGTCCAGCGCGATCATATCCTGGAGATGGCGACTGAACTCATGGATGGGGAAGTCACCCTCTGGCTGGATGAGACCCATTTCCGCCTCCCGAATTCAGCGGAAGCTCTCTTCCCGGACAAACCAGCGCTTGATACGATGTGCCGCGTGCTGGAAACCGGGCGAAAATTCTGTAAGGATCAAAATGGTCCATTGATTGCACTTCCAATCGAAAACCAGGGCAGGGTGATAGGGGTTCTGCAAGTCTGGCGCCGTGGCGGCTCTCAATTTAAGCGATTTGAGTTGGATATGCTCGATGGACTGGTAAGCCATATTGCGGTGGCGCTGGTCGCTTCTCACCGGTTGTCCGTGGAGCAATTCCGCATCGGGCAGTTGAATCTTGTCCGTAAAGTATCAGCGCAAATCGTGAATTTCACCGATCTGAATGACTTGAGCCGCCGGGTGACGCGCCTGATCCAGCAAACCTTTAACTATTATTATGTTGCCATTTTCACTCTCGAGCCGGGTCAATCCCAATTATATTTCCGCTCAAATACGGGCGAATCCACCCGCAAGAAAGGACGAAAAACCCAGCTTTTTGAGGTCGAAAAGGGGCAGGGAGTGGTCGGGATTGTCGCTGAAAGCGGGGAGGAAATTCTCAGTAATGATGTCAGCCAGGAGCCTCGTTTTCGACCTGTAGCTGGATTGCCGGAGACACAATCTGAGGTAGTGCTCCCTCTTAGAATCGAAGACCGGGTTCTGGGTGTGCTGGATATCCAATCCGACAAGCTCAATGCGTTCCATCCCAATGATATGCTTGTCCTGAGGGCGTTGGCGGACACGATTGCAGTTGCCTTCGAGGGGACACGCTTGTTCAGCGATTTGAATCGCCGGGTTGACCAGCTGCAAATAATAACGGAGGTCGGGCGGAGTATCACTTCGACTATTGATTTACGTACGATGATGACGGAGGTCGCGCGCCTGTTGCACCGCCGATTTGGCTATCCACATGTGCATCTGTTTACAGTTCACCCTAACCGCCGGCAGGTGCATTATGAGGCCGGCAGCGGTACAAAGAGTGCTGCACTGGAGGGCTACGTCCTCGATTTGGATGACCCGGAAGGATTGATTTCCTGGGTGGCGCGGACCGGTCAAATGGTGCTGGCCAACGACGTGAGCAAGGAACCACATTATCGTCCCACTCCCTTTCCGCCAGCCAACACCCGTTCTGAACTGGCTGTCCCCCTGGTTTTCGACAAGCGGGTCGTGGGTGTGCTGGACATCCAATCAGACAGGCTCAATTCCTTCAGCGATGATGACCGGGTGCTATTCGAAGCACTTGCGGATTACATCGCTGCTGCCATCCACAATGCCGACCTGTATCGGTCAGAACAATGGCGCCGCCAGGTTGCTGACAGTCTGCGGGAAGTGGCGGGATTACTCTCTGCCAATGCCAGCCTGGATCAGGTGCTGGATACTATCTTGACCGAACTGGAACGCAACCTGCCATGTGACGTCGTCTCCATCTGGCTTCTGGATGAAGAGGATATCTATTGTGCGGCGGTTCACGGGGCAAGCGCCATGGATCTTGAATCTGCCCGTATTGATTCCGAGGCAGCAGCCTGGCTGACACGCGCCCTGCTGGCCCGCACCCCGATGATCCGTAAGCCGAACGATCCGATGGGACCTGCAGCAGTGTCTTCCAAGTTTGGTCCCGATCATTCATCCATTGCCGCACCGCTGCGGATTGGTGATCAGGCAGTGGGCATTTTAACCCTGGCGCATCACACTGCAGGGCGTTACGGTCATGAAGCGCAGGCGATTGTCACCACCTTTGCGAGTTATGCGGCGGTCGCCATCGAAAACGCCCGCTTGTTTGACTCTGCCCAGGAGCAGGCTTACGCATCGGCGGCGTTGTTGCAAGTGGCGGAGGCGGTGGTCAGTCTCTCTGAACTCGACGAAATCGCTTCATCGATTGTACGCATCCTGCCCATCCTTGTCGGAGTGGAACGGGTTGCTATCTATCGATGGGAAGATGCAGCCGGACTTTTGCATCCGTTGCAGGAGTATGAACTCCCCGAAGCAGCGAAAACTACCCTGTGGCACTCCATGACGCCAGAAAACTTTCCGTTGCTGCAGGCGGTATTGGACCGCGGTGCTCCAGTCGTCAGCCCGGAGACCTACCGCGACCCGCAGGATTGGGTGAAAATCCAGCCTCCAGATGGGGAACTCATGCCACTGCTGATGCAGGCAGACGACCGTCTCTTAATGGCGTTCCCGCTGAGCATCAAGGAAGTCACCTTTGGCATTTTGTTGGCTGAAGAAGTCTCGGGCGGACGTCGCTTCCGAGCGCGCCGGTTCGAAATTTTAACCGGTGTTGCCCAGCAGGCAGCGCTTGCCATCCAGAATGACCTTTTTGAGCAGCAGATGCGCGCACGCGAGCGCCTTGAGACAGAAGTCCAACTCGCCCGCCAAATCCAGAAGACATTTATGCGGGAAACGCTGCCATCACTCCCTGCCTGGGACCTGGCATCCCGCTGGCGGACAGCCCGTCAGGTGGGGGGAGATTTCTTCGATGTTTTCGAACTCCCCGGTGATCGCCTTGGTATTTTCATTGCTGATGTCGCCGATAAGGGTATGCCCGCCGCTCTTTTCATGGTACTTATCCGGACTCTGATCCGTGCGGCGGTTGCCGAAATTGTCTCCCCCGCCGGTGCTTTACGCCGTGTTAATGAGCTGCTATATCCGGATGCCCAGCAGGGGATGTTTGTCACTGCAATCTACGGGGTGATCAATACCAAGACTGGTGAATTTACATACGCCAATGCCGGTCACAACCCGCCCATCTGGGTGCATGGTGAACAGATTGAAAGATTGACACGTACCGGCATGGCATTGGGTGTGTCTGATGAAATTGAATTAGGCCAACGAATGGTTCAAATGTCACCAGGCGACAATGTATTCTTTTATACCGACGGGGTGACTGAAGCATTTTCAGAACAGGATGAGCTGTTTGGTGAAGACCGGCTGCTGGAAATTGTAAAATCCACACATTATACTTCAACCGATTTACTTACAGCCATCGATGACGCACTCGATGAGTTTATCGGCACGACACCACCGGCTGACGATATCACCATGATTTCGGTGAAACGGATTTCCTAGTGCGGGAGTAAACGAAATCCTTGACCAGTCCCCATTTCCACGCTAAAATCTTGCTGCAAATCTCAGCCGTCCTTGGAGGCCTCGAGGGCGGTTTCTTTTACCGGAAGAAGGCATCATTTGTTTGAGAATCTCACCAACCGGTTGAACCAGGTATTCGATGGTCTTCGCCGCCGCGGAAAGCTCACCGAGGCCGACGTGGATGCCGCCATGCGTGAAGTGCGCCTTGCACTGCTTGAAGCAGACGTCCACTATAGCGTTGTCAAGGATTTCGTCTCGCGGGTGCGCTCGCGTGCGGTTGGCGCGGAAGTGTCGAAGGCGCTCAACCCCGGTCAGCAGGTGATCAAAATCGTCTACGAGGAATTAATCTCCACGCTGGGTGATCCGGCTCCCCTAAATCTAACGGGTCCCAAACCACGGGTGGTGATGCTTGTCGGTCTACAGGGTTCCGGAAAAACGACCGCCGCCGGAAAACTGGCGCGCGTACTGCGTGCCAAAGGAGAGCGCATCCTGCTCGTTGCGGGTGATCCTTACCGCCCGGCGGCTGTTCAGCAGTTGCAGCAGTTGGGCGAGCGCGTGGACGTGCCGGTCGTCGCGGACCTGCAGTTAAAGCCGCCTGAACTCGCTGAAAAAGCATTTGACCAGGCTGAAAAAGGCGGTTACAGCCTCATGATCATCGACACTGCCGGGCGTTCCCAGCTCGACCAGGCGTTGATGGATGAATTACGGGCAATATCAAAAAAGGTCCAGCCCATCGAAGTCCTGCTTGTTGTGGATGCGATGATCGGTCAGGAAGCCCTGCATGTCGCTGAAGGTTTTCGGGATGCCGTTTCCATCACGGGATTGGTTCTGACGAAGATGGACGGCGATGCGCGGGGTGGCGCTGCGATTTCGATCCGCTCCGTCACGGGTGTGCCGATCAAATATCTCAGTGTAGGCGAGAAGCTTGACGCGTTAGAGACTTATGACCCTTCCCGTCTGGCGTCCCGCATTCTCGGCATGGGTGATGTCATTGGGTTGATCGAAAAAGCCGAAGCTGCATTCGATGGCCAGACTGCGCAAGGTCAGGCTGAAAAAATGCTGTCGGGCAAGTTTGACCTGGAGGATTTTATCCAGCAATTACATCAGATCAAGAAAATGGGACCGCTCTCCCAGCTTCTGGAAATGATGCCCGGTCAAATAGGCCAGATGGCGAAACAGATGGACCCGAAGGATGCTGAAAAGAATATGAAATTGACCGAAGCCATCATCAGTTCGATGACTGCCTCGGAGCGGCGGATGCCGGATATCCTCAACGCCTCTCGTCGCCGGCGGATTGCAGCAGGCTCCGGAACCGATGTGCAGGATGTCAATCGTCTGATCAAGCAATTTCGCGAAGTCCAAAAATTGATGAAGACTCTGCAAAAATCGGGTGGGCGCGGATTACCCAAGCTGTTTGGATGATTACAGCCCAAAGCATGATGCGTTCCTACATTATTAAATTATCTGGTAAAATATCCCCCTGTGGGTTTCCCAGCCAGCGAGGCGCGTTCCTTATCACGCACCCCTCTCCTCGTACCGGCTGAACCAATCCAAAAAAATCAATCAAGAAATTTGAAGGAGTAAGTCTTCCAATGGTTCGTATTCGTCTCCGCCGAATGGGGCTCAAGGCACAGCCCTCTTACCGTCTCGTGGTGACCGATAAGGAAAATCCTCGCGACGGACGTTTTCTGGAAATTGTAGGGTTTTACAATCCCCGTACCAACCCTACCACCCTGTCTCTTGACGAGGCGCGCATCTATGATTGGATGGGTAAGGGTGCACAACCAACCGAGTCCGTCGCGCAGCTCTTCAAAAGCGCCGGCCTCGACGACCGCTTTGCCCGTTTCAAGAAGGGTGAATCGGTCGATGTACTTCTCGTAGAGGCTGCCAAAACGATGGGTGGCAAGTTTATCCCTGTCGAGCAGGGCGCAAAAACACGCCGCGATTAGATGAAAGCCCTCACAGAATATATCGCCCAATCACTCGTTGAAAACCCTGAAGAAGTCGAAGTTAATCAGACTAAACAGGGAAACCGCATTCGTCTCGAGTTGAAAGTTGCGAAAGACGACATGGGGCGTGTGATCGGAAAGAATGGACGTGTGGCCAATGCTATCCGCGTTCTCTTAAGGGTGGCTGCAGAACGCGAAGGACAACAAGTAACGCTTGACGTGATGGAGCCTTAGAAATGCCCAAGCCACCAGCACGCGCTGGACACTCAGGCTCGCCCTCCACAGGCGAGCCTGTCTATTTGGCAGTTGGCTTTTTACGCCGCCCTCACGGATTGCATGGTGATATTCTCATGGAAGTCTATACTGATTTTCCTGAGCGATTGCAGGCAGGAACTGGAATATTCCTGGGTGAAAAGCATGTTCCTGCCAGCATCAAACACGTTCGCAGCCATAACGATGGTTTGTTGATTGGCTTCGAAGGGTTTGAAACCCCTGAATCGGTCGGCAAGCTTCGCAACCTGACGGTTTATGTCCCAACTGCGGATCGTCCAGCGCTTTCTGAAGGGCGTTACTATCACCATCAACTCCTCGGGATTAGAGTGGTGGACGATGCGAAACAAGGACTGGGAACGTTGACCGATATTATTGAGACCGGGGCTAACGATGTTTATGTCGTGAAGGGTGAGGACGGGCGCGAACTCTTATTGCCAGCCATTCAGGATGTCGTGCTAAGCGTGGACCTTCCTGCTAAAACGATGACAGTCCATATTATCCCCGGTTTGCTCGATTTAGAAGAGTAGGGATCGCAACCCTCAAATAGAATATGGACGAGCGTCTCTATTGGGTCGGTTTCAACCTCATAAAAGGCATCGGGGCAGTCCGCTTCAAGGCATTGCTGGATCATTTTGGCGATGCGAGGACTGCCTGGGAAGGCTCTCCTGTTGATTTGGCGGCGGCAGGGTTGGGGTCGAAGATCATTGAACGGTTCATCGATGTCCGATCATCGCTGGATCTGGAAAAATTTTGGGACCAGATCCAAAAACAGGAAATCAAAGTCCTGACCTGGCAAGATGCCGCTTACCCGCCGCACCTCAAGGAGATTGACCAACCCCCACCCGTTCTCTACCTCCGGGGGGAAATTACGAATGAAGATCAATGGGCAGTAGCGATCGTTGGAACGCGCCAAGTCACAGCTTATGGCAGGCAGGTGACTGAGGAACTGACCGCTACGCTGGCTCACAATGGAGGTGACGGTGGTGAGCGGGTTGGCGCGCGGTATTGACGCTATCGCTCACTCTGCGGCGCTCAAGGCAGGCGGATGCACGCTGGCCGTCTTCGGCTCAGGTGGGGATAAAATCTACCCACCTGAACACCGCCAGATGGCGGAAAAAATTCTGGCGCAGGGTGCGTTGATCAGTGATTACGCCCCCGGCACACCCCCGGAAAGCACCAATTTCCCGCCACGCAACCGTATCATCAGCAGATTGTCGATGGCGATGGTGGTGGAGGCAGGCGAGACCAGCGGGGCGCTGATCACGGCTGAATTTGCTGCCGAACAAGGGAGGGAAGTATTTGCGGTACCCGGCAACATCATGGCGACGCAGTTGAAAGGATGTAATCGGTTGATCGCGAATAGTGCGCGCCCATTGCAAAATGCCGAGGATGTCCTCGAAGCCCTTGACCTGACCCGGAATATCGGGCGGCGCGATGTGCGTAAAGCGGTCCCCGCAGATGCAACCGAAGCTGTATTATTGGAGATGCTCAGCCAGGAACCTCTCCATGTCGATGATATTCGTGCTCAGAGCGGTTTACCCATTGAAAGGGTTTCCGCAGCGTTGACGATGATGGAGCTCAAGGGGATGGTCAGGCAGGTGGGCGGCATGAATTGCGTGGCGGCGCGGGAAGTCCAGGCAAAATATCAAATTGAAGAGGAATAAGCAAAGGGAGAAGCCGATTTTACTTTTTTTGCTTATAATGTGTCTCTAGCCTATGGAACACACTTATGCGGTCATCATGGCTGGCGGCGGAGGGACTCGTCTCTGGCCAATCTCCAGAAAAGACAGGCCAAAGCAGCTCCTGCCGCTCATCGCCGATGAAAGTCTTTTTCAAACCACTGTCAAGCGGTTGGACGGGTTGTTTCCGACTGACCATATCTTTGTCGTCACTGTCGCCGACCAGGTGAAGGAACTCCAGCAGCAGATGCCGGAAATTCCCCATGCGAACTTCCTGCTAGAACCATTCCCGCGCGGTACCGCCTCGGTGATTGGACTGGCGGCAGCCATTCTCCACAAACGAGATCCACAGTCAGTCATGGCTGTGTTGCCCTCTGACCACTATATCCGCAACCGCGACTTGTTTCACCTGTTCATGCGAATCGCGGCCACCGTAGCCCGCGACGATTACCTGGTCACACTCGGTATCTCGCCGACTTATCCGGCAACCGGTTATGGTTATATCCAGCGCGGTGACCTGCTCCCTGAGAAATATCCCTACCCGGTCTATCGGGTCAAACGCTTCAAGGAAAAGCCGGATGAAACTGCGGCACAGGAGATGATCCGCTCGGGTGATCATTCCTGGAACAGCGGCATGTTCATCTGGAAGACTGATCGGATACTCTCCGAGATGGCTGGGCAGATGCCGGTACTTAAATCTGCGCTGGACCAAATTTCAGCCGCCGCCGACACCCCCGAGATTGACACTGTTATCGAAAAGGTTTGGAATACCCTCAGTGTGGAGACCATCGATTACGGTGTTATGGAAAACGCCGGGCGCGTTGCGGTCCTGCCAGCGGGGGGTTTGGAATGGAGCGATGTCGGTTCCTGGGATTCCCTCTTTGACGTCCTTATCCCTGACCAGGATGGAAACATTGTTTTCAGCGGGCATCATATGGCGCTGGATACCCATAATTCACTGGTCTATGGCAATCGGGACGGTCGCCTGGTGGTTACTATCGGGGTGGACGACCTCATTATTGTCGATGCCGGTGACGTGTTGATGGTCTGCCATAAAGCACATGCGCAAAGAGTCAGGCAGATCGTCGCCAGTTTGAAGAAATCTGATCGCGATCATTACACCTAAGCTCCCTCAGTCCCCAATCTCTCTCGTCGGGAGAGGGTAAGAGGAAAAAGTAAGGAGTCCACATGGAAGCCTATTGCATGAAGTGCAAGACCAAGCGGGAAATACTGGAGGCCACAGCTGTATTCAACGCAGCCGGGGCTCCTGTTACACGCGGAAAATGCCCGGTGTGCGGGTCAGCCATGTACCGTACAGGCAGGACCGAAGCCCACACGGGACTGACCCCGCCTGAAAAGATTGAGAAACGAAGAAGAGGTAAATTAGTAATCGTGGAATCCCCGGCCAAAGCCCGCACGGTGGGGAGATTCCTCGGGAAAGGGTATACAGTCAAAGCGTCCGTCGGGCATGTGCGTGATCTGCTCCGTTCCCAGCTCTCGGTGGATGTCGAGCATGACTTCATGCCCAAGTACCGCGTCCCCAATGAGAAAAAGCCAGTGGTCAAAGAGCTCAAGCAACTGGCTAAAGAACACACTGAAATTTACCTTGCCACCGATCCCGATCGGGAAGGGGAGGCGATTTCCTGGCACCTGATGGAGGCTGCCGAGATCGATCCCAAACGGACCAAACGTGTCTCGTTCCACGAGATCACCGAACCTGCGATCCATGAAGCGTTCAATCATCCGCGCCCGATCGACATGGACCTGGTCAACGCCCAGCAGGCGCGTCGTGTGCTGGACCGTCTGGTCGGCTATTCGATCAGCCCCATCCTGTGGGAAAAAGTCCGCAGCCGTCTCTCCGCCGGACGCGTTCAATCGGTGGCGCTCAGGCTGATTGTCGAGCGCGAACGCGAGATCGACGCGTTTATCCCGGTGGAGTACTGGTCGATCGCCGCGGAGTTCAAGCCCGAGGGGGGTAAACAGACCTTTATAGCCAAACTCGCCAAAATCGATGATAAGGATTTTGAGTTAAGATCCGAGGATGGGGTCAAGCCCATCCTCGAGGATATGGAGAAGACCGCATATTCCGTCAGCCGCATTAAACGGGGCGAACGGCGGCGCAAACCTTCTGCACCGTTCATTACTTCCACCCTGCAGCAGGAAGCCTCACGCAGGCTGGGTTTCACCGCCAAACGCACCATGGCGATCGCACAAAAGCTTTATGAAGGCGTGGACGTGGGTGAGGGCGGCAGCACCGGTTTGATCACCTACATGCGTACCGACTCGACCAATATTTCGGATATGGCGCGCAGCGAAGTGCGCCAGTACATCACCCAGCGTTATGGCAACGACTTCTTGCCTGCAAATCCACCTGAATACAAAACACGGGCAGTTGGCGCGCAGGAAGCCCATGAAACCATACGCCCGACTTCTGTCTTGCGCGACCCGGACAAGATCAAACCGTTTCTCGAACCGGCGCAGTTCAAACTCTACCAGTTGATCTGGCAGCGTTTTGTCTCGTCACAGATGGAATCTGCGGTCTATGACACACTGACGGTCGAGGTGACTGGTAAAGGTGCCCATACTTACTTGTTGCGCGCGGCGGGTTCAGCAGTCAAGTTTCCCGGTTTCCTGATCGTGTATGAGGAGACCAAAGATGAAGATGCGAAACCCGCCGAAGGCGAGGAGGAAGATCTTGCGTCGCGCATCCCAGCCGACCTGACCGAAGACCAGAAGCAGGAACTCCTGCGCCTGATTCCCGAACAACACTTCACGCAGCCTCCGCCTCGTTATTCTGAAGCGACCCTCGTCCAGGCACTTGAAGCCTACGGTATTGGACGTCCGTCCACCTATGCGCCGATCCTGTCGACCATTCAGGAACGCGGCTATGTCGTCCGGGTGGAAAAACGCCTCGAACCAACAGACACCGGTATCCTGGTCAATGACTTGATGCTGCAATACTTCCCCGAAATTGTGGATTTGAACTTCACGGCGAATATGGAATCCGACCTGGATAAAATCGCTTCGGGGGATGCCGACTGGGTCAAGGTGATGACTGCCTTCTATGGTCCTTTCGCCATCAAGGTGCAGAAAGCCCAGGCGGAAATGCCGGTCACCAAGACGGGTCCGGAACCCATCGGGCGCGCCTGCCCGGATTGCGGCAAGGATCTGGTCATCCGCTATGGGCGTTATGGAAAATTCATCTCGTGCGGTGGTTTCCCCGAATGCCGGCACACCGAACCCTGGCTGGAAAAAATCGGCGTTACCTGTCCCGAGGATGGCGGAGACATCGTCGAACGGAAAACGCGGAAGGGCCGCACGTTCTTCGGCTGCAACCATTACCCGAACTGTGATTTTACGTCCTGGAAGCGCCCGCTCGCCACACCCTGCCCCAAGTGCAATGGCATGCTGGTCATTGCCAACAAACGCGAGGCGCAATGCATGAACTGTGAGGAAACATTCCTTTTGGAAGATGTCGTAAAAGAAACACCATAAGGAGGAGCAACCATGTTTGTCATTTTTCCCTGGCTTTCGATTCTAGCGGATAAAACCGCCTATCTCGATCCCGGTTCCGGCAGTTTTCTGATCCAGCTGGCCATTGCCGCATTAATAGGTGGAGCGGTACTGGTGCGCTCGCAATGGTCGCGCATTAAGAAATGGTTCGGTGGTAAGCCCTCTGAGCCTGACGAAGAAGACGCTGAAGACGAAAAAATAGATGAGTAGCGACCAGCTTGGTGCATCGTTTCGAGACCCCAGTGGTTTCCTCTTCACCCGCGGTGGCGTGCTTTACCGGCAGGTGAATCAAACCTATGCGTCAGAATACAGTCGGTTAATGGAATCAGGGCTGTATGAGAAACTCGTGAAAGTGGGACTCCTGATCCCGCACACCGAAGTGGATGCGCTGCCCGCAGATCAGGCGATTGCTTTCAAGGTCGTCCAACCGGAGCGAGTCGCGTTTATCTCTTATCCCTACGAATGGGCATTTTCACAGCTCAAAGATGCCGCCCTGGCGACACTTTCCCTGCAGAAGCACGCGCTCAAGGCCGGGATGTCGCTCAAGGATGCCAGCGCGTACAACATCCAGTTCCGGCGTGGCAAAGCGACCCTGATCGATACGCTGTCGTTTGAACATTACCAGGAAGGCGCGCCATGGGTGGCGTACCGCCAGTTCTGCCAGCATTTCCTGGCTCCGCTGGCGTTGATGGTGCATGTTGATGTAAGGTTGAGCCAACTGCTGCGTGTATACATTGATGGCGTACCATTAGATCTCGCCTCACGCCTGTTGCCCTCGCGTACGCGTCTCAATTTTGGCTTGCTGACCCATATCCACCTGCACGCCAGTGCGCAGCGGCGATATGCCGGCAAGGCTGTTTCACGACCGCAGCCGGGCAGGGGCATGAGCAAACAGTCGATGTTCGGGTTGATTGAAAGCCTGAAGAACACGGTCAAGAAACTCGTCTGGAAGCCGGCGGGGACGGAATGGGGTAACTATTACGAGATCACCAATTACACCGACGCCGCTTTCGAACACAAGAAAAAGCTGGTGTCTGAGTGGACTGTCAGAGTGAATCCGGGGCAGGTCTGGGATCTGGGTGCGAACACGGGAGTCTTCAGCCGGCTGGCGTCCGAGCGTGGAATCCCAACGATTGCATTCGACATCGATCCCGCCGCGGTGGAGCAGAATTACCGGCAGGTGAAGACTGCCAAAGAGCAGAACATCCTTCCGCTGGTGCTTGACTTGACCAACCCCAGCCCGGCGCTTGGCTGGCACAACCGCGAGCACGAGTCGTTTACAGAGCGCGCTCCCTCAGGGATGGTCTTCGCCCTGGCGCTCATCCATCACCTTGCCATCTCGAATAATGTGCCTTTGCCGCAATTGGCGGATTTCTTCTTTGACATGGGACATTGGCTGATCATCGAGTTTGTCCCCAAGACGGATTCGCAGGTGCAAAGGCTACTTGTCAGTCGACTGGATATCTTCGATCACTACAACCGCCAGGAATTCGAAACCGTTTTCAGCCAGCGATTTGCCATTCTGGAGGCGGTTCAGGTTCAGGAATCAGAGCGTTTTATCTACTTAATGAGGCGAAAATAGGGGATATTTATCTACGTTATTTAGTTGGCACATTTCCCAGGATTTTGTATAATAATAGTAATCGCTTTCTTGTTCGCGATTCCGCATGAGTGGGTGAACATCGCGGCCATGCGTGAAAGGAGCACACATCACTATGAATGAAGATACACGGAAATTGCTGCTCACAGGATTGGTGGGGATCCTGGTCGGTGCGGCGATTGGTCTCTTGCTCGGCTGGTCCCTGTGGCCGGTGCAATGGATCAATGCAACGCCGGTCGATTTACGCACTGACCTCCAGCAAGACTATATGAAAATGGCGGTTGACTCGTTCCGGGTTAACGGTGATGCGAATCTGGCAGCTTACCGCTATGGTTTGCTGGGCGTGGACGGTCCTGCTGCACTGGCGGCTGTCGCTCCTTCGGAGGACCCGAACGTGCTGGCAGCCTTCCAACAGGCGATTGCCGCTGTTCCCACCCCGGTGCCCACCCAGGCGCAAACCAACGGCGGGACCGGTACCAGCATGTCCACCATTGGGACCATTTTGATCGGTCTGGGTGTGCTGGCCATCTTTGCAGTGATCGCCGGAGCGGTGTTCTATCTGTTCCGCTCGGGACGCGGGTCTGGTGAACGTTCGGCTGCGTCGAAGGCGACTGAATACAGCCGGAGCGTGCAAAAAACCGATTATGTGGCAATGGGTGAGGAACCCCCGATTGCTCAATTTGTCACGACCTACATGGTGGGTGATGACCTGTTCGACGATTCCTTCAGCATCGACTCACCTGCAGGCGAGTTCCTCGGCGAATGTGGCGTCGGAATTTCCGAGACGATCGGTGTAGGCGACCCCAAACGGGTGACCGCCTTCGAAGTATGGATTTTCGACAAGAACGATATCCAGACCGTGACCAAAGTCCTGATGAGCCCGCACGCTTTCAACGATCCTGCGATGCGCGCCAAACTTGAATCCAAGGGCGAACTGATCGAGCTGGTACCGGGGAAACAGGTCGTGCTCGAGACTGCGACGCTTCAGCTCTCGGCTGCGGTGGCGGATGCTCAATTCGGCGAAGGTCCGCTCCCCCCGCAGAGTTTTTATGAACGCATGACCCTTGAGCTTGCTATCTGGACCAAGGCATAAAATATCCGGGCGGACGCCGAAAACGTCCGCCCGGTTTATTTTTAAACCAAAACCGCGCTGTGGACTGCCCAAGTCCGCGCGCGGTCTCATTAGAGGAGAATGTAATTCTGATTATACCTAGGGAGTTAAATGCCACCTGAACCTACAATAAGAATCCAATGAGAAAAAATCGGGACTCAGCCATGAGCCCCGTCGTGTCATTTGATCTTCAGGATTTTCAAGCGGATATTCCCGCCCGGTGTCTCCGCTTCGACCACATCCCCCGCCTTATGACCCATCAACGCGCGCCCGATGGGGGATTCGTTGGAGATTTTGCCATTGCGCGGGTCAGCCTCCTTGGCGCCCACCAAGTAATAGATTTCGGGTTCGAAATCATCCTCCTGAACGGTCACTTTCAATCCAACCCTGATCTGGTCGCGCGGACCGCTGTCTTCCACTACTTCAGCCTTGGCCAGGACGTAATCCAATTCCTGAATACGCCCCTCGAGGAAAGCCTGATCCTCTTTCGCCTTGTGGTAATCGGCATTCTCGGAGAGGTCACCCATCTGGATCGCGTCTCGCAGGCGTTTGGCAAGCGCCTGCCGCTTTGGCCCTTTCAGGTCGGCGAGTTCTTCCTTCAGTCTGGTGGCACCTTCAGGGGTTAAATAAATTGGTTCAGGCATGATTTGCTCCAAATGCATCCGGGTCGGACTTGCATGCCAGCCCGGAGAGATATTATATCGGGATCAATTCGATAAGACTAAGGCTTCAAAAAGGGGTCGAACAGACGCTCGTGTTCTTCCACAGCATAGCGGTCGGTCATCCCGGCGACGTAATCGCAGATCGTCCGTTCCAGCCCGCGGATGGGGACGAGCTTCTGGAAAGTGGCGGGCAGGATGGCGGGTTCTTCGCGGTAGGCATTGAACAGACTGGTGATGATGCGCTCGGCTTTAACCTGCATGCGCACGACCCGGAAATGGCGGTAGAGATTGTTGTAGAGAAAATCCTTCAACTCCCGGTTGCGGCGCTGCATGTCCTCGCTGTAACCGATGACGTTCTGCTTGAGCTTCTGGATCTCCAGCGGGGATTTTGCCTTGCTCTCCTTGAGCCGCCCGTCGGTGGCGTGGATGATGTCGGTCACCAGCAGCCCCACCAGTTGGCGGATCATGCGGTGGCGCTCCATGTCGTCCAGGTTGGGACCGTGCCAGTTGAAGGCCTCTTTGAGGATCTCCCACAGGGCGATGCCTTCCAGCATGTGCGGATAGATCAAGCCGGAACGCAGTCCGTCATCCAGGTCGTGGGTGGTGTAAGCCAGTTCGTCCGCCACATTGGCGATCTGCGTCTCCAGGTTGCCGCGCAGGGAAGGGCCGTAGTCGCGGGCGTCCGAGATGTCATATTCCGACTCGTGCTTGACTATGCCCTCGCGCGCCTCCCAGGTGAGATTAAGCCCCGGGAATTCGGGATAGCGCTGCTCGAGCTCGGTGACGATGCGCAGCGACTGCCTGTTGTGGTCGAACCCGCCGACATCCTTCATTAACCGGTTCAGCGCGACTTCCCCGGAATGCCCGAAGGGGGAGTGGCCCAGGTCGTGCGCCAGGCAGATGGTCTCGACTAGGTCCTCGTTGGCGCCCAGCGCCCGGGCGAACGTCCGCCCGATTTGCGCCACCTCCAGCGTGTGGGTGAGCCGGGTGCGGAAATAGTCGCCTTCGTAGTTGATAAAGACCTGCGTCTTGTATTCAAGCCGGCGGAAGGCCGTCGTGTGCAGGATGCGGTCGCGGTCGCGCTGGAACGCGGTGCGATATTCGGGCTCATTATCGAGGTAGGCGCGCCCCTTGGAATTCTTGCTGCGCACGCCGTAGGGGGCGAGCGCCTTGTCTTCCAGTTCTTCGAGCATGGAACGGTCGAAGTACATATTCCAACCTTTCAGAAGAAGATGTCATTGCGAGGCGCACAGCGCCGAAGCAATGACATATGGATGGGGCGAGTGGGGGTCGAACCCACACAGTGTTTCCACCGGAGGATTTTAAGTCCTCTGCGTCTGCCTATTCCGCCATCGCCCCGCGGGACTAATGTTCCTTCATATAGAGTAGATAATAAAATCCTACACGTTAAGGATTATACCAAAGTTAGAAGATTGAAGAGCATCAAGGGCAAGATACTTCCCCCTAATGAGACATGATTTATTTACTACAATAATGTGTATACTTATTGAAACTATTAATAACAGAGGAGGAGGGAGCTATGTTTAATAAGCTATTTACACCTGAGAACCACCCATATAACCAAGCATTAAAAATATACCGAGAACTTGGAAATGCAAGAAATCTAAATGAGTTTGGTTCTCAAATAGCAGACCTGATCCGCTCCGCTCCCCATAACTGATTCTCCCCAGCCATCTTTCCGATCAGGGCAATCGTTTCCGATGATATCTTTGGCTTACCTAGCGATTTTTGCCGCCAATACATGCGAAATAACTCTCGATGCCAACGCAGCAAGGTGTCTGGCTGAACTATATGGAGGGATTGTTTCCAGAACTTCGTGAAATGGGAAAGAAGAACGAGGCGAAAACGGTCAGGATTGGTAATCTGAGGTCGCTTGACCTGTCGATTCAGGACGATCAATTGTTGGCGCAGCAACGCATTTTCTACAACCAGATCGACACGGCTGCGGGTTAGATCTGAAAGGAGCCCCGAGATTAAGGCTGGAGTGGCAGGTTTTGTCCAATGTCTGATGTGCTCATGAAGCCAGAGAAGAATATTGCCGCTCATGCTGCTCCCAGTGAGTTATGAGATGAGGGTAAAACAGCAGGATACTCCTCCTTCCATTCTTTTTACCTCCCAAATTCAGGCGGATGACCGAAGTAGCCAGCACAGGTCTGACAGGTGGCCTGGTTTCTCACGAATTTGCCGCAATTAGTGCGCTTTTAGCGGCAAGGTTCTATCAATACATACGAAACTCATTGCGCAATCTATTTTTTCAATTTGCATCTAGCGCATATGCAACTGCCTGCTCGAGTGTCATGACCCGGCCTGCATCATAGGCCTGCGAGAATGCGAGTTCGCCCAGCTTTAGACGACAGGCTGCGATGTCCTGATCCACAGCATTTTGCTCAATTGGCGGACGTAAACCGCCCACTTTTTTTCGTGTTGCATCCGTCCAGCCAATCAGTCGCGTGGCTTTATTGGGATTGCCTGCTAAAACACTCAAACTCGCCATACCCTCCAGTGTGTAGATGACGCCAATTTCGAGACGGTCGTTTTTAAAGTCTTTTGCGGTTTCAAAAAAAATGGCACGCGCCTCAGACAGATCACCCTGGCGCAAAATGATATAACCCAAACAGGCGCGAGACCAGAGGTAAGAATTACGGTTACCAATTTCCTGGCTGAACGCAATGCTCTCCTGCATACTGGCGCGTGCTTGTTCATAATCACCACGTGAAAATGCAATCCGCGCATCAACATCCAAACCATACATCGAACCAGCTTTGAAGTTCAACTGGCGGGATAGTGATATGGATTCCGTAATATATTTTTCGGCCAACTGAATCTCACCGTTTAGCATGGCTCTTTTTCCCGCATTGCTTAAACAAAGAGCCAGGCTCGACCAGTCTTTTAGTTGTCGAAACAGTGAAATCGCCTGCTCTGAATAAGCGAGCGCGCGTGTAAAATCAGGGTCGTAGGCGCTCAAGTGAAAAAGCAACATCGCTTCTCTCCAGGTATCGCCAATAGATTGAGCCAAAGCCAGGGCCTGCAGCGCAAGTTCCATGGCTTGTATTTCATCCCCTGATGTGAACGCTAAAGCCATCAAACCATCTATTTCACCACGTTGATCTTGACAAGCGCGGTATAACTCCAGGCACTCCTCTGCCGCGGAATGCGCTTGATCCAATTGGTGCAATCGCACGAGAATGAATCCTTGTACATATAGCGCTTTTGCCCGCGCCCCAGGGTAAGCCTGCGATTCTGGCTTATGAAGAATTTCAGTCAACCAATGAGCGCCCTCCTGCAAGTTAAAACTTTCCCAAAAACGTACGCCTAGAATACTGGGTAAAGCCAGCCCCGCTTCCACATTTGTTTCGGTGGCCCAGTCCAGCGCGGTGCGGATATTGTCGCGCTCATCGAGTAAACGCGCCAGCCACTCCACTTGCGCAGGGCCTTTCAAGGCAGGTCCAGCCTGTTCGGAGAGTGCAAGGAAATACCTCAGGTGTTGAATGCGGATGTTTTCGTGTGCATTCGCTTCGATTAGTTTTTCATGCGCATATTGACGGATTGTCTCAAGCAGATGGTAACGCCTTGCGCTTCCAGATCCTGGATTCACAATCACCAACGATTTTTTCGCCAATTGAATCATCACTTCTGAAACCCGATTCGTCTCTATTCCATCGCCATTGCAGACTAACTCGGCGGCATCCAATGTCCAGCCACCTGCAAAGACAGAGAGACGTTGTAGAAGAATACGCTCTGAATCAGTGAGTAAATTCCAACTCCAATCCATGGAAGCGCGGATGGTCTGTTGGCGTGGTAAAGCGGTGCGGCTGCCGCCGGTGAGAATGCGAAAGCATTCATTCAGTTGTATTGCGATCTGTTCTGTAGAGAATATATTGACGCGCCCGGCGGCTAACTCAATCGCCAGTGGGATCCCGTCCAGGCGGTTGCAAATATGATCTACGGAAGCAACATTTTCCAGTGTCAGCTTGAAATCCGGTTGAACCAGCTGACTGCGTTCCTCAAATAGGCGGATTGATTCGTATTCCCTGATTTTTTCAATTGCCTGTTGACCATCTAGTAATTGAAGAGACGGAACTCGATAAGTAACTTCACCCATAATCCCTAGCGCCTCACGGCTGGTGGCAATAATTTTCAGCTTGGGACAATTCTTCAGTAAGCTATCGGCTAATAACGCACAGGAATTTAGTAAGTGTTCGCAATTGTCGAGAACCAATAGCAGGGTTTTCGTGCGCAAGAAGTTAACCAGCATTTCGGTGGATGGAATATTGGATTGCGCCGCAAGGCCAAAGAGCCCGGCAACGGTTTGCGGCAACAGCTCCGGATCGCTGAGAGATGCCAATTCCACCAACCAGACCCCATTCCCATAATCAGCCAACAACTGCTCACCGACCTTCACTGATAGCCGGGTCTTGCCAATTCCCCCGGAACCCGTCAGTGTCACCAGGCGATACTTGCTTATTAGCTCGATAATTTCCGCCTGTTCCTTTTTACGACCGATAAAAGTAGTCAGGAATGCCAGCAAGTTTGTCAACGGTTTATCTGCGAATGAGTCGTCAGGTCTTGTTGGCATCCCCGAAAGGCCGCGCGCAAAGAGAGTCCATTGGAGAAGCTCGATCTCAGGGATACCGAGCTTCTCCAACAAAATGAGCGTTAGTTCTCTGGATGGCTTCAATGCGCCAGACTCTATGCGGCGCACGGTAATGCGCGCACAGCCGACTTGATCGGCAAGCGCCTGTTGGGTCAAATCCAATAGACGGCGGCGGGAATGTAGCCATGTCCCGAAGCTGGTTTCCCTGATCATTTTGCCATTGTATCCCTTTTTATATCCCTTTTGGCATTATGCGGACATGGACATTCAGGTCTAATGATAGAGAGTATTCACCTTATATGTCTGAATTTTACTGTTGTATGGTCAACCAATTTGCCACTACTCATTCAAAGGAGAAAAAATATGTCCCAGAAAATTTTGCAGCTCAATCTGAAGTTCAGCATTCCAAGACCGGATCTAGAGGCGGCATGGCTCGGAGCCGCCCAACCGATTGCCGACGTGCCCGGCCTGCGCTGGAAGGTCTGGTTGATGAACGAGGCCGAGCACGAGGCGGGCGGTATCTACCTGTTTGAAAGCGAAGCCGCCGCGCAGTCCTACCTGGCTGGCCCGATCGTGGCGGCGCTCAAGTCCAGCCCTGCCATCAGCAATATCAGTGCCAAGTTGTTTGATGTGCTGGAAAGCCATAGCGCAATCACCCGCGGTCCGCTGAAGTAGACGTCGGATATTGCCGTCTAAGTTATGACCGGCGGGGTGGGCGACTACTGCCCCGCCGCCACTCCCGAACCAGAGCATGACACTTTCGCTTTCGCGCCTCCCGCAGTTCTTCACATCGGCCATCGGTTTGGACGGACGGCGTTCGTCAGCCTCAATTTTCTTAATTGCCACGGGAGAACAGGCAACACGACCAGCCAATTCCTCCCGGGTCAGGTCGAGTTCCTTGCGACGCTGTTTCATCCATTGACCGAACGTGTCTGGAGAATTCATTCTGTACCTGTAATTGTATTCTCAATTGTACTGCTGAAACGACATTAGTTTAACGCCACCGAGGACGGCGGCGAGGAAGTACCACCGCGATGTTTTCTTTGGGAACACTAAAAATTTTATTAAGGTAATAATTATCGTCATTGTGGAAAATAAATATACTTTAGCGATTCAAACCGGTGGGGTAAGCTCCGTTCAATCCACCGCCTGAATATAAGCGGATCTTGTACAGGAAAGGTAGGTAAATATGACTTAAAAGATGAACTGCTTCGCCCTCTGCCTCGTACTCAGGCCGGTCAAGCGGTGCCAGGTCGATATGGATAACTGTGTGAGTGATCTGGCGTCTGCGCTGATTGGCAGTGTTTCTTAGTGGTTATATTTAATTGGCAATTTCATAAAGGAGAAAAGGAAAATGAAAAATCTAAAGAATGAAGGCCTTAAGACCATGGAGACGAAAGTCCGGTCTATCAAAGGTTGGAGGATGCTCTTCGCGCTCGTCCTGGTGGCCACCAGCCTATTTGCCGTAGTGCCGATGCAATTGGCCCTGGCTGATGCGGGCGGCGTGAAGGGCCACACATTCGATTTCACCTTCACAAAATGGGCAACCTCGCAGCCTGCCAACTACCCATCGATGGCCGGGATTTCCATGGCGGGCGTCGTCGGGGGCGATGTCGGCAATGGCCGTTATGCTGGGGAAGTTCTTAGCGACGACCTGTCTCTGGAGCCCGGCTTTTGGCTAGCCAACGCTCGTTATGAGTTCCACGGCAAGAAACACTCCTTTATTGCGGATGTCAACGTAACACAAAACAACACAACGGGCACAGCAGTGATTACTGGCGTCATCACGCAGGGGTGGCTGAAGGGCGCGCAACTGACTGGGGAATACACGGTGATGTCCGTGTGCCCTATAACAACACCGGGCAACGTGTTTGGCACGCTGTGTTTCCAGGGCACTCTCCATGTTCGTCGCGGTGGCGGTTCTGAGCACTAAACTAGCTTCCTGAGAGCTCGTTTTGACTGCTTCCCGATATAGACGGTGCGTGGCTTGCGCCCTTTACCTTGGCGGATGAGAATGTCCCCACGTGCCTGGTTGATGTCTTCCAGATTGACGGATAGGAACTCGCTGGCTCTTGCCCCTGTATCCAGCAGGCAAAGCAGGGTAGCTACATCCCGGTCACCGGTGAAAGTATTATGCGGGCAAGCCTTAATCATTTGGGTTACAGTCTCAAAGGATACTGGCTCCCAGAGTTCCACTGGAACTCTGGGAGCTTTCACCTTACGGATGGGGTTTGACCATCCTTCTGGCTCCACCTCATCTTCATACCACAGGAAGAAAGCCCTTATCGTTCTAAAGGCGGCATGTCTTCCCCCGGCATTATGACCGTATTCTTCCAGGTAGAGCAGGTATTGACGAAGAAAAGATGGGTTGATCTGACAGATTTGCTTGACCGCCAGGGCATCGCAGAAATCCGTAAACAGCTTGATCTTTTGGCGATAGAAACGCAAAGTCCCATTTGCAACCCCTGAGGCTTTACGATCAATGAGGAAAGCTTCCAACCAGGTCAGCAGGTAATCATCAACGGTGGAAACTTGAAGAGTCCTCTGCGTCTCAACTTTAAAAGACATACGGCACACTCCTTTTGTGTGTGCCGAGTGCCCCCATATACAGGGTTATTAGCCGGATTTTTGCCTATTAAGCCATATCTGTGGGGCGAGAGGGGGTCGAACCCTCACGGTGTCACCACCGGCGGATTTTAAGCCCTCTGCGTCTGCCTATTCCGCCATCGCGCCGCGGGTCTGATGATCCATTCGGATACAGCGTGATTCTATCAGAAGAGGGCGTTCCGTCAAGGCAAGTTTTTTGTATAATCAATCCATGGTCTCACGCCTCCCCAAACTGCTGGGCTGGACGCGCCACAGCTATTACCTGCTGAGCGCCTTTCTGCTGACCTGCCTGTTGATCATCTACGTCTGGTGGCCGCTGGTCGAGGAATATCTCGGCTATGTGGACGGGAGCATCCCCTGGTACTACTACGTGGACTGGTTGCTGCTTGGCGTCTTCCTGTTCATGTCGCTGACCGTCATGGCGAAGGCGGACCTGCGCACCGACAGCCTGATCGTGCTGGTTGGGCTGGTTGGCGGACTGGTGATCGAGAGCTGGGGGACGCAGACCAATCTCTGGTTCTATTACACCGCGGAACGCCCGCCGCTGTGGATCATTCCTGCCTGGCCGATCGCCTCCCTGTCCATTGACCGGATCACACGCGGGATGGGCTGGTTCCTGCCCAAACAAGCGGACTCCATCTACTGGGCGCTGTACTGGGCGACCTTCGGGATGTTCTATGCGCTGATGATCTGGTTCGTCGCCCCGACCTTCGACAAATCATTCACCATCATTGCGCTGGTGATCTGCGCCTTGTTGATCTTGACCTCCACCGATCACCGCACCGCCCTGCTGGTGTTCTGGGCGGGAGCGGGGCTGGGTTACTTCCTGGAGTTGTGGGGCACGACCCGCCTGTGCTGGACCTATTACACCTACCAGACCCCGCCGCTGTTCGCGGTGCTGGCACACGGCATGGCGGCGGTCGCCTTCTGGCGGACGGGGCTGCTGATGAAAAAGGTGTGGATGAGATTGGGAAGAGTAAAGTATAAGGATAAGAGAATTCCTGAAGGAACGTAGATGTAATCGGGAAAAGGTAAAGGATGAGTACATGAACAATGGCAAATGGCTAATTGTTTTATGGATAACTTTACTGCTCACGGGGTGTGGAAATTATTCTCCAGCTAATACCAAGCAAGCCACTGAAATTATCCCACCTACAAGGCAGCTTACGTCCTCGCCAACGAGTACTCCCACCCAACAACCGTCACCAACATCGACTCAAACGATGACGAATACCCCTGAACCACACCAGACAGAGCAGGTTGGAGAATGCCGCCTGCCCTGCTGATGGGGCATTACACCTGGGGTGACGACATGGGACACAGCTTATAAAGTATTAGAACAACTGAAGTCCCCATCTTCTGAAATAGAAGTGTATGATCCTGCTATGTCGAGTAAGATGCCAGAAGGCGGTTATGTAGGCATGACTCATGATGACTCTGGGATCATAAATGCAATAGGTATATCAACATCACACTCAAATGGGGTTGAATACTATGACTTGCTAACCGAGTACGGCGAACCCAGTGAAATATATCTCTTTACATACAAGGATTTTCAGACTCGGCCCCATGGTTGGGGAAGGGTGAAAGACCTGCAAATGTGATCTTTTATTACGCGGGCAAAGGCATATTGGCCCAATATGAATTCTTCGGTAAATTGGATGAAACCAGAAATATCATAACAGTCTGTCCTACGCCAACATTACAAGAATTATGGCTTGATCCCGACGGCACAGAGTACTCACAAAGTGACATCAGTCAAATTACTTTAGGTGATGGATCATCTGTCATGAAGATGGATGAAGCCACGTCCCTTAGCAAGCATGATTTTTACTTGCTTTACAAAGATAAAAACCAAACCAAATGCTTTAAGACTCACTTGTCACTATGGCCGTAATCTTTGCTCCTGTTTTTCCGGGTAATGATCCCATCAGGCGCTGATAGAGGTTTTCAATAAACGGGTTATTCTCATTAAAAACCGGCTCATCCCGAGCCGATTTATCTTTACTTCCCCAGTAGTCTTGCCAGTTCATTCAGCGCTTTGTAATAGGGTTCGATGCTGGGGATGAAATGCCGCTCTTCTCTCGCGTGCGGTCCAATCCCAGCCTGACCCCATACCACCATCTGTCCGCCGGGGGCGAAACGCGCGCTCGTCCCGGGCAGTTTCCGCCCGAGCTTAGGTTCTCCGCCGGAGACCTGCCGCACTGCCTCGATCAGCCTCTGCAGCATCGGGTTCTCCGGGTCGCACGCTACACCGTTCTCCATCACCGAGAATGCAGGTTCCAGCCCGTTTTCGGCGCACCACGCTTCGACTTCCTTGCGTAGTGTAGCGATATCGTCCTGAGGGATGGGGCGGATCTCCACGCCCAGCACCCCCTCCGCCGCTGTGACGTTGTACACGCCCAGCGTGCCGACGTTGATAAAGGGGAATTTCGCCTGCGACTGCCAGCCGTCCGCGCCTTTGAGGGTGAGGTGCCGGGCGAATATCTCGTTTAACGCGGCGCGCGCCAGAATGAGTTTTTCGCTCAGGTCGCCAGCCCCCGCCAAGCCGGAGTGCCCTTTCGCGCCGCGTGCGATCACGTCGAAGCGCATTACGCCGCGGTTCTCCACACAGATCTCACCGAAGCGTTCGTCGCCCTTCTCGCCAGTGCGCTCGCCGGCGATGAACAGGCCGGGTTCGTAGGGGCGCCCGGACTGTTCGCCCAGCGCCTTCAACACATGTGGCGTACCCCAAGCTTCGGCTTCGCCGTTCTCCTCATTGCCTACCAGCAGCAGGGCGATGTTCGGGAACGGTTTCCCTGCTTTCAGCGTGTCCTTCATCCAGACCAGGTAGGTGGCGACGACGGTTTTCATATCCGCCGCGCCGCGCCCCCACAGAATGTCGCCTTCAATGTGTGGGATGAACTGGCTGTCATCGGGATCGGGTTCGACCACATCGAAGTGACCGGAGAGCAGGATTCCACCTTCTCCCCGGACTCCTTTCCCTGCTTTGGAGGAGGACTTCACTCCCTTCCCCCCTTTGGGGCTGGTCCGTGCTTGAGGGAAGGACGCGAAGACTGCCGGGTACTTGCCGTCAAAATACTGCGTCTCCAGCCCGTGTCCGCGGAGGTAGTCGTCGATGAAGACGGCAGCGCGGTGCACTTCGTCCAGTCGCTCATTCGGGCAGGCGGTGACGGATGGGATGCGGATCAGGTGCTGGGCGAGGTCGACGATCTCTGCGGTCTTGTCGGGATAGGCGCTGTCGATCACCATGCCCGCCGCTGCCCGGAAGCGCACCGGCAGCGCCGGTGATTCGCGCGCGTCATCGCGGGCGTGCTGCAGGAATTCCCCCAGCTTGGCGGATTCGGTTTCGAGGGAGCCCAACCGGGCGGCGATCTTTTCCACATCGCTGCGCACGCTGGCTTCGCGCTCCTCCGCCAGCCCGCGCAGGACGCTGGCGGGCACTTCGTCGTTGCCACCCAGCTCCACCCGCAGGAGGGCGCGCATCTTTTCAGCCGTGTTGGGCGCGCCGTTCGCCATCTCGACCAGCGGGGCGAGGTCGTCCCACAATCCCAGCGCCTCCGCCAGCGGGTGCAGTTCGTCCAGCGTCCACTTGAGAAATGCGCGCATCGCCACCGGCTTGCCGGTCAGGGGATTTTCGATCTCGGCACGCAGCCCGTGGCGTGCGGCTTTCTGTTCATTGAGGCGCGAGCGGCTGATGTCCTCGCGGTCGTAGCGGTAGGAACGTGCGAAGGAAGAGTCGGCGTAGAAACGCAGCAGCAGGAGGTGCTTGAGGGACAGGTTGGCGATATCCGCGTTCAGAGGGTTGCCGCCGTCGTCGGTGCGGACCTCGACCCGCCCCATTGGCAGGTTGATGCGCGCCATCAGGTTTTGCTTTTCGATCTGGCGCGCCATCTCCTCGGCGGGCGCGGATTCACCGACCGAATAGAGGCCGCGGGCGTACAGGTCCGAGAGCTGGTCGCTGGTGGTGGAGATCAACCGCTCGACCGGTTCAGCGAACGAGCGGGCGCGGACGGGATTCCAGTTGTTGTTCCCAAAACGCACGCCTCGCCGGACGAGGTCGTAGGAGAGCTGCAGGTAATCGGCGTAGGAGCGGTACAGGTCGGGCAGATCGATCTCGGGCGGGTTGGGGAAGGTCAGGTTGCGTACGGAGTCGTTCTCGGTCAACACGACCACGGGGCGGCCTCCCCGCACCTCGGCCTGCAGGGGTGTGGAGGCGGATGTCGCTATGTAGAGGGGGGCGAAGGCGCGCAGCAGGCGGGCAGCGGTGATATAAAACTCGGATTTGTAGTCGTCGAAGTGTTTATCGCCGCGCTCGGAGGCGGGCAGGTGCATGAAGTCCCAGGCGAGCAGCGGGTCTGGCAGCGACAGGTTGCTGTGCGTGCCGGCGGTGGCCAGTGTATCGCCGTACAGGTCCACGCAGCGCTCGAGGTAGCGGCGCTTGGCGATCCCCCAGTTGCCGGGGATTGAGTCATGACTGATGGTGGTGAGATGGATCAGGTTGCCATGCCAGTAGTACAGCCGTTCACCGAATTTCTCCCCGGCACGCGCCAGGGCGTTGGCGAGCACTGCTTCCATCAGACGCCCTTCATAGACCGCGCCACGCGGGGTGTAGTAGGGGCGGGTCGCCCATTCGATCATCCAGTGAAAGACCTCAAGCTGAGAGAAAGTGCGCAGCCAGGGCGGCAGGGTTTCGGCGCGCAGGTAATCCACGAAAGACTGCCGGGCGGGTCCCGTGCCGACCGTCAGCAGCGGGCGGAGCTGCTCATCGAGAAGGTTCCATTCGAGTTCGAAGCCGTTCAACCCTCCGGCGAGATTCTGCTTTTCGGCAGACTGCACGGCGAGTTTGTATTTTTCTGCGAATTTTTGAGGGTTGAAAGTCATAATTATCAGTGATCAGTGATAGATGATAAGTTTCACCGCAGAGACGCAGAGAAAATTTGAAAATCTCTGTGGTCTCCGCGTCTCTGCGGTAGTTTTTAGCTTTTAAGGCTCTCAAGGCCAATCATCAAGCGCTCAAACGCACCCTGGGTGCGCTCGACAGGTGTGGCATAGGAGAAGCGGATCCAGTCGTTGCCGAAGGGTGAGAAGAACGCGCCGGGCACGACCGCCACGCCAAAATTCTCCGCCAGGTACTGGCCGAGCGGTTCGCTGTCCGACCAGCCTTTAGCTTTGATATATTCACCGACGTTGACGAAGGCATAATACCCTTTTCCGATGATATGCTGGAAGCCTTTTTGCTCGAGCAGTGGCTTGAGCGCCTTCCGGCTGGCATTGGTCGGTTCGATGATCGTCCTGGCAGCCTCGGCGTAGCCCATCTCATAGGCGGCCATCGCGACCGCCAGCGAGAAGAACGACGGCATGACGCTGTGCGAAGCGCGCGCCACGGTGAACTTGACCACGTCTTCGCTGGCGATCAAATGGCAGTTGCGGATGTTCGATCCGCCCAGCGATTTTGTGATGCCATCGAGGAACATCAGGTGTTTGCGCTCCTCAGGCGAGAAGAATCCCAGGAATGAGTTCAAATCCATCGGCTGCTCATCGGTGACATAGTGATACATCCAATCGAACAGCACAAATGGGATCCCGGCCTCGAGTGCAGCCTTGGCCAGCGCCACCTGCCGTTCGACGGAGGTGGTGAGGCCGGTGGGGTTGTCGGGATTGGTGATGACCAGCCCGGCGATCTTTCGTCCGGATCTGGCGGCGAAATCCACGCTGGCGCGGATGCCCTCTTCAGAGTACGCCCACCCGTTCTCCGGTTTGCCAGGTGACCACATCACATTCGCCCCGATGCCATAAGGCCCCCAGTTGTAGGAGATCCATGGCACGCGCGATACAGCGATGACATCCCCTTCCCGCCCATGACCGAGGGCGAGCATCGCCTGATAGGCTTTGACCAGCGCATCACGCCCGCCAGCAGTGCCGAGCACGTTGTTCGGACCGTAGCCCAATGCCGGGTCGAGTTTCCAGTAGCGTTCGACTACGCTTTTGCGGTAGGCATCCGTACCGAAGGGCATATCATACGCGGTGCCGTGCTCTACTTGCATCTGGGCTGCGCGTTCGAGAAGTGCTTTGGGTACGCCCGGCAGGGATGCGCCGCCATCACCCTGAGAGGCATCGAAGACCGGTGCGCCGGGATTCTTCTCCAGGTAGACTTTGAGCGACTTGTTAATCAGGAACATGCGGGAGGGCGGAATCGCCATCATGTCCTTCAGGTAACCGCTAACCGGGATCAGGTTGGCATCCGGGACGGCATAGACGGGGGTTTCGTTTGAAATGGTCATTTTCTTCTCCTTATATATTTAAGAAAAACGCCCCGATTCATCGGGGCGTTGGTGACTTGGGCTTAGCCTGTTTTAAAGCGAACTGATCTCAGGGCTGCAACCGCGTTCCAACGTCCCGCTCCATGAATCGTGCGGGTGATCGTCGGATTAGTGTCGGTGACGAGGAATAAGGTTTTCATTATTGCGCGCAAGGATACCACCGTGCTGTCATTGCGTCAAGCAGAGATGCGCTAAATCCAGCCCAGCACGCCGATAAACAGAATCAGGCACAGGATGTCGAAAATCCAGATCCCGCTGACGACCTGGATTTTGCGCTTGAGGCTTTCCATGTCGTACACCCAGAACGCCACGATGAAGAAAATCAAATAACCAAAAAGGAAAATAAGCCAGGGTGCGCCGCGGTTCCACCACGGATAGTTCCAGGTCAGCGCGCCAACAGAGTTGAGCAGGTATTCGACGAAAACGCAGAAGACGGATCCCCCGATTGCCACTACCCAGCGGTTGGGCATACCCAGGATCTTGTCCTTCTTCTTCGGCAGGAGCATCTTGGTCCAGATGATACCGGATACTGCGAACATGAACATGATCTCGATGTTCAACCCGATGAGGATCAAATAGGCTGTATAACCCCCTGGCGCTCCCCAAACGGGCGCATAACCTGTGAAGTGGAGGACAAGAGCGTTCCAGATTTCGTTGAACCAGTCCATGCCCCAGAAAGCCAGTCCAGCCAGGACGATGTTCCAGTTGCGTTTCTCTACTTCCACCACATAGACGTAAAAAACGAAGGATAAAAGTGGTATTACATACCACTTGAAAAGACTGCCATCGCGTAAAATGGCCAATGCTTGCAGTGTGGATTCTGACATAGGATGTTCCTCCTCCTGAATGAGTAATGAGCTAAAAGAAGAGCCGGTCAAAAAGAACAGCCTCGTCAATCGGGGCTGTTCTTGTCTTGGACTAATACTGGGGTTTGCCGTTGCATCTGCGTTTCAACCATCTCGGCAAATTTCAGCGAATAAGTCATGGCATCCAAAGGCCAGCGCGATGTGACCAGGTTGCGGTCCTGGACGATGTAGGGGATCACCATTAATTTGCCGTTCTTAAAATTCCTTGGATCCTTTAGTGCGCCGCGTACTTCATCGGCCACGTAACAATCGTAGGTACGGTAGCGTCTCCCCAGCAGCCAGAAGGTCAGGCTATAGCCGGCCATCTCCAGGTCTTTGGTCAACGCGGTGACATGATAGTCGTACAGTACGCTTTTGCCGGTGTCCGGGTCGATGGCGCGCGCCAGCACCAGCATGCCATGGCAGATGGAGCCTACGGTTTTTCCCTGCTTGAAAAAGGTGACCATTTTGTGCTGGAGCACTTCGCTTTCAAGGTACTGCTTCATCCCCGGGGCGTGTCCGCCGGTAAGCGACACCGCGTCGAAATCGTCCACATTGATATCAGCATATTTTATGGGTGACTGGTATTCCGGTGTGGCAGTCATGGCTTTGTAGTTAGCCAGCCCCTTGGGTCCGGCTCCCAGCGGTCCGCGCACGATACCCATCAACAGGCGTGGATCAGCGGCAGCCGTGCTGCCGCTCTCGGTGGCGAAGGTCACCTTCCAGCCACGGTCGGTGCAGATGCGCCAGGGTGTGGCTGATTCGGTCGGATCAAAATCGTGGTCGGGCAGGGGGATCAAAACATGGGGAATGCTGCTCAGGGTATCTCCGATGATGAGCATAGAGTAGCACTTTGCGACCAATCCTGTCAAGCACTTGAATTTGGGTCGCTGACTCTATATACTCTTAATCAGCATCTGGCAAAATGAGAGACTTTTCATTTCCCTTGGTGTTTATAATATAAATCATCCTCCCTATCCAAAATTTATCCCGGGTCTCACATGACATTTACCAACGAACAATATGAGACATATCGCACGGCGGTCAAAGGCCAGCGCCTGCCGCTGGCTTTCGTCGATCTGGATGCGTTCGATGCCAATGTGGCTTATGGTGCGAGCCTTGTGCGCGGCTCTGGCAGGACCATCCGCCTCGGGACCAAGTCCATCCGCTGCGAGCCATTGATGAAACGCATCCTGGCTTCGGATGAGATTTATCATGGCTTCCTGACCTTTACTGCTGAAGAGACGGCCTTCCTGACTGATAAAGGGCATGATGATTTTATTCTGGCTTACCCGACTGTCCAGCCATCCGATATGGAAATATTGTCCCAATTAACGGCTCAAGGTAAGCGTGTAGCCACTATGGTTGATAGCCTCGATCAATTACAGGCACTTTCCGTAGCTGGAGAAAAAACCGGTGTAGTGATGTCGGCCTGCCTCGAAGTGGATCTGGCTTACCGGCCACTCGGCACGGATGCGGTGCATCTTGGCCTGCGGCGCAGTCCAATCCGCACCCCGGGACAGGCGCTGGAGCTCGTCAAGGCGGCGGCTGGACTGAAGGGCGTCCGTGTGAATTCCGTGATGGGCTATGAGGGACATATCGCGGGGATAAGTGACGCCGTGCCTGGTGCAAGGTTGAAAAATGCTTTCACGCGCCTGTTAAAAAATGCATCAGTGCGAGAGCTTACCAAAAGGCGGCAGGCAGTGGTCGGGGTGTTGAAATCTGCCGGGATCAGGCTTGAGATCGTCAACGGTGGGGGGAGCGGGAGCGTGCGCTCAACATTGAAGGATCTATCCGTCACTGAAATTACAATCGGGTCAGGTTTTTACGACTCACTGCTTTTCCATCATTTTGCTGAAGTGAAGTATCAACCGGCGGCGTTCTATGCATTGCAGGTGGTGCGTGTGCCGAAGCCTGGCATGGTGACCTGCATGGGAGGTGGTTATCCAGCTTCGGGTCCCACCGAAGCGAGCAAGTCACCGCGCCCGGTGCTGCCACCGGGATTGACCCTCCTGCCGCTCGAAGGGGCAGGGGAGGTGCAGACACCGTTGGTGTTACCTCAAGATTGCCCTCAGCTTCGACCTGGAGATCCGGTCATTTTCCAACATGCCAAGGCTGGAGAGTTGTGTGAGCGGTTTAATGATTTGATTCTCTTGAAAGGCGGAAAAATCGTGGATACCGTTCCAACCTATCGGGGAGAAGGCAAGTGTTTCTTGTAACATCCCAGAGGAGGAGAAAAAAAATGAAACGGACACTTAAACATGTCAGTTACTCAATGGGGAATTTCGCAAACACAATTGCGTATCAGGTGTTTGGCAATCGTATCCAATTCTATTATGTGGACATCTTAGGGTTAAACGCCGGGATCGCCGGATTATTATGGACGATTTATGGATTGTGGAATGCAATTAATGACCCATTGATGGGTCAGCTCTCCGACCGCACGCGATCGCGTTTTGGGCGGAGAGTCCCGTATGTAGTGTTTGGTGCCTTTCCGCTCGGACTGTCTTTTTTCTTCCTGTGGACTCCACCCCAGCAGTCACCCTGGATGCTCTCGGCTTATTTCCTGCTGATCCTCTTTGTTTTTGACACAATCTACAGTCTGACGATCATCGCCTATAACTCCCTTTTTCCGGAAGTCGCACCCACTGTCCGGGACCGGGTTGACTTGTCGATGGTACGTGAAATCCTCGGCACCATTGCATTGCTATTATCCTACATTTTGGCACCCATATTGGCTGAAAGCCTGGGTTATGTCTGGATGGGTGCGATCATGGGTTTGTTAATCGCAGTTGGATATCTGATCTCGATGATCGGCGTAAAAGAAGGATCTATCGACGACAAGGAAGTCCAGCTTGGAATGGGAGAGTCACTTAAAGTGGTTCTTTCGAGTATCCCGTTTCGGTGGTTCCTGGGGGCGAATATCGCCAAGGAATATATCTGGCTGGTGCTGGGTGCCATGCTGCCTTTCTGGCGAAAATACGCGCTGGGGATCCAGAGCCCGGTCAATGTTTTCGGTGTGTCGCTTGGTCCGGGAGATGCCGAGGCTATTCTGCTGGGACTGGCCATCCTGCTTGCCATCCCGTGCCTACTGATCTGGCGGCCGATCGTCCTCAAACTGGGTTACCGCCGCACGTGGATCATTGCCGCCTTGACCTTTATCCCCGGTCTTTTGATTATGGCTCTGGCTGATAATTTCTATACCGGCCTGGCCGGGACTCTGCTGGTCGCTCCTGGCTTGGCAGGTTCGATGATTATGTCTTTCCCGGTCATCTCCGAGGTCATTGATGATGATGCAAAGAAAGAACATGGTTATCGGCGCGAGGGTATTTTCTTTGGGATGAACGGCGGCATCACCAAACTCGCTTTTTCGGCACAGGGTGTGATGTTTGCTGCGATCATGTCTTCTGCAGGCTACATGGCCGGGGCGGCTGTCGAGCCAGCCAGCGCAGTGGTGGGTATCAGATTTTTAATTGGTGGCACATCCATCATCGCCACGTTGATCACAGCGTTCTGCATGTATCGCTATCCGCTCGGCCGTGAATCGCACACATAACATCAGATTTAACCAATTGGCGTCTAATTTGAGCGTTAATAATCCAAAAGGAGATTGTCATGAACGAAGCAACCAAACTGATCTGGCTCAAGCGTGTGATAATTTTCAAGATTTTAGTCGTCGCGCTGCTCTGGGGGCTGCCGACCTTGCTCGCCCCCGAATCGGTTTTACGGATGTTGGGTGAGAGTTTGCCCAATCCACCCTTTTATATGCGTATTTTCGGTGCCGTGCAGATAGGGCTGGTCTTTCTATATTGGTTCGCTTACCAGAATCCGGTCAGGAACCGGGATATTATCCGATATGCTGTAATTGACAATTCGCTCGCATTCCTGACCATGATGGGCTATGCTTTAACCGTCGGCATCACAAACCCAACAGTTTGGCTCTCGGCTGTGCTGGTGCTGTTCTTTGCCATTGCCTTTTATTTCCTGATGCCAAAAGCAGACTGAATCTCATCGACAACACAGAGAAAATCTTAAATGTAAAGGTTGCGAAGGAGCGCGAACGTGTTCCTTTGTGACCTTTATAAGAAATCGTGGTGAAATTTTACATATGCTCGACCCAGCTCTCACTTACGCAAAAGAAAACCGCGAAAAGCATCTTGCGCAGCTCATCGACTGGGTAAAGATCCCATCGGTCAGCACCCTGCCTGAGCACAAGGACGATGTCCGTCGCGCCGGTCAGTTTGCCATGGATCTCCTATCCAGCTTGGGTTTTCAAGTCGAGGTGACCGAGACTCCCGGCCACCCAATCGTGTTCGCTGAAGAAAACGGACTCGATGCCCCGACTCTGCTCATATACGGGCATTTCGATGTTCAGCCCGTCGATCCGGTGGACAAATGGACTCGTCCTCCGTTCGAACCGGTTGTCGAGGGGGATTCGCTATATGCCCGTGGTGCGTCCGATGATAAGGGACAGGCATTCGCAGTGCTGGCGGCGCTCGAGAGCTACATCAAGACCAGCGGGAAATTACCGGTCAACGTTAAAGTGCTGTTTGAAGGGGAGGAGGAAGTCACCAGCCAGAATCTTTTCCCCTACGTACAGGCGAATATAAAAAAACTCGCTGCGGATGCCATCCTTATCTGTGACCAGGACATGCTCGACCCGCAGCATCCCATTGTCATGTATGGTGTGCGCGGCAATCTGTACGCTGAAATTGAAGTAACCGGTCCGGCGCAAGACCTGCATTCAGGCACTTTTGGCGGCGCGGTGGACAACCCCTTCAATGTACTGACGCAGATTCTAGCCCAGCTTCAGGACGGCGTGACGCGCCGGGTGCTCATCCCAGGTTTTTATGACCAGGTGGAGGAACTAAGCACCGAGGAGCGAGCCCTGATCGCGAAAGCGCCGATCAACGACCCAGTGGGACTCAATATCACCGGCGCGCCGGCTTTGGGTGGGGAGCAGGGATACAGTCTGGCTGAACGAATCAGTGTGCGCTCCACCTTTGATATACACGGCATCATGGGCGGTTTCACAGGCGAAGGCTCAAAAACGGTCATCCCAGCCAAGGCGACGGCAAAGGTGTCGATGAGGTTGGTGCCGGACCAGGATCCCAAGGAGATCGCCTCCGCGCTCGAAGCGTATCTGAGGCAAATCGCGCCGGGGACGGTCAAAGTTACTTTAAAAGTACTGGGAATGGCGAATCCGCTGAAGGTGGATATCCGTGCTCCAGCGGTGAAAAAAGCAGCTGAAGCTTATCGAGCCGGATTCGGGTGCGAAGCTGTTTTCCTGCGCGGGGGCGGGTCGTTGCCGATCGCGTGGGAGATGGTCCGCCAGTTGAGTCCGCCGGGCGGAAGGGACATCCCCATCGTGATGATAGGATTCGGCCTGCCCGACGACCACACGCATGCCCCGAATGAGAAGTTCCACCTGCCAAATTTCTATGCGGGCATCGAGAGTATCATTCACTATCTGGACTTGTTTACGAATTCGTAATAGGAGGTTTCCATGCAAATCCCCGAAAAGGGTCTGTCCAAAGAACAAATTCTAGCCACCCTGCAAGCCTACAAGGGTCGCGACATGGACTGGAAGGCTGGCAAGGTGTGGTGTTATGTATATAACCCGGGAGAAGATCCCGCGGAAGTGGTGCGGGAAGCCTATCTGTCATTCCTGACCGAGAACGGTCTCGACCCGACGGTATTTCCGTCGATGCTCAAACTGGAGACGGATGTGGTGCGCATGGTGGCCACCCTGCTGCGCGGAGACGAAAACGTGGTCGGTCATTTAACCACCGGCGGTACGGAGAGCATCATGCTCGCGGTGAAAACTGCGCGTGACATGACGCGTGCGCTTAAACCGCATATTACCGCACCGGAGATGGTGCTACCCAAAACGGCGCATGCCGCCTTCCATAAGGCAGCGCATTATCTTGATGTGAAACCTGTGGTTGTGGATATTGCACCGGCGACATTCCGTGCGCGACCAGACGCGATGCGCGACGCGATCACGGAAAATACAATATTGTTGGTGGCTTCTGCGCCAAGTTATTCGCAAGGTGTGGTCGATCCGATTGCCGAAATTGGTCAGATTGCACTCGAAAAAGGGTTGCTCTTTCACGTGGATGGCTGTGTTGGCGGTTTGCATCTTTCGTTCATGCGTAAAATGGGTTACGACCTGCCCGGTTTCGATTTCACCGTTCCTGGCGTCACCTCGATTTCAACAGACCTCCACAAATATGGTTATGCTGCCAAAGGTGCTTCGGTTATCATGTACCGCAGCAAGGATATCCGCCGCTGGCAGATCTTTGCGTGCACCGATACAACCGCGTACACGCTCATCAACCCGACCGTACTCAGCACTCGTGGAGGCGGACCGATGGCGGGTGCGTGGGCCATCCTGAATTTCTGGGGAGAAGAAGGCTACAATCGCATCATCAAAGAAGTGCAGGATGCAACCGCGCGATTGATTTCCGGTATCAATGCCATCGCCGGTCTGCATGTGCTCGGCGAACCTGTCATGTGTATGTTCTCCTTCGCCTCGGACGAAATCAATGTCTACCAGCTTGGTGACGAGATGGCGAAGCGGGGTTGGTACATCCAGGGGCAGTTCTCCACACCGCTCACGCCGCGCAACCTGCACATTTCGGTCAACCACGGCACCATCCACAATGTCAATGCGTTGCTCAAAGATCTGCGTGAATGCGCCGAGATTGTACGCAGATCTACGCCGATTGATGCCGAAGGTATCCGTGCCATGGTGGCTTCGGCAACTCAGAGCCCTGACCCCGTTGCTGCTTTTGGCCAGCTGGCACAGACCGCCGGGCTGACTGGGACCGACCTGCCAAGCGAAATGGCGTTCATCAACGAAGTGCTTGATGCATTGCCAGATTCACTGTGCAACGAGTTCCTGGTTAATTACTTCAACGATTTGTATGTCTAAGCAATTGTGCTACGTCTGCAAGTCGGGCTGGCTGACTTCACTTCAACCACTCTAACGAGAACGGAAAATCCCCATACACAGAAGGGCGAGTTACAATCTCGCCCTTCTGTGTTATTCCAGACTTTGTGCGGGTTGTTTTACCCTCCAATCCTTGATGATGAATGGGATGTACAGTAATAAACAGGTAACAATTCCAATTATCTCAACATAGATCAGATACCAAGGCCAAGCTGGAAGCAAGTCTAGGATACTGGCAAGCGGAGGTTTGCCGTTTACCATCAAGTAATTGCTGCCAATCGCGGTATTGACGAAAAAGATTATGACCATGTAAATGTTGGAAATCACTACCACACGCAGAATCGATTTCCAGGTGGGACGGAAACCTTCGACAGTGGTCATATAGATTCCGGAAGTAATCAGCAAACCGTGACTAACGAATGCTTGCAGAAAGCGGAAATGTGGGAAGTTATATATTCCCACATCCGGTGTGAGCAGCGCTTGCAACCCGCCGCCGATGCCCAAAAAATATACGAATTCGTAGATGGGGAAATTTTTAAAAATCAGCATGAAACCAGCCAGCCAGATCAGCACGCTGCACATGTGCAGGGGTAGCATCGTCTGGATGACCCAGGTGCCCAGATAGATATTCCATACATGCCAGGCTGCTTCATTGACCCACAGCACGATCGCCATCGTCCAACGCACCTTCTTGAGAGTGGATTCTGGTGCGCCTTTAAAGCGCACCATCCACAGATTTACGAGCACAATGACCAAAAGTATTGCCAGGTGTGCAGGCTCAAATAAAATGAATGGTAAGCCATCCCAAGTTTTCGTGAAAAATTGTCCCATGATCACTCCTGCTGCGTCTTGCATTAGGAACTAAACTTTTGCCTGCATGGAGATGAGCTGAAAGCGAGATTTTGGTTTGGATATTTACGCAATACTATGTAATTGGAATTAGTATAGCAAATAGATTGGGTGCATACAACAGGTTGATTTCGTGCTACATTATGGTTGTAACGGTCATCAAGGAGGTGGAAAATGGACGCGAGTGGAAATAAATTCCGTTTGCGAAACATCCTGCTGGCCGATGACGGCTCGCCGCACTCACGCGCTGCTGTCGAACTAATCGCAGACTTGCCGCATCCCCCAGATTGTGTAGTGACTGCCTTGCGGATATTCACTCCGCTTCAGACTTCCGAACAGGCGGCGATGGAAGCCGCGCTCATGACAACTCGTAACCTGCTCGCTGAAAAAGGGCTTAATGTCAACACTGAGTTCCTGCTCGGTTACCCATCGGCGAAAATACTGGAATATGCCGATGAACACAAGCCGGATCTGGTGGTGATGGGTGCGAAAGGCTTACGTAACGCTTTTGGTATCCCTCTCGGTGGTGTGGCGATGCACCTGCTGGAAGATGGGCGCTTCCCAGTGCTTATCGTTCGCGCACCTTATAAGGGATTGAAGCAGATTCTGCTTGTTGTCGATGGTTCATCCTGTAGTGATGTCGCCTGTGGCTATCTGGGTGTCTTCCCATTGCCTGAGAGCGCAGAAGTAATCGTGATGCATGTCGTGCCTCCGCTTGTCTCACCGGTTATCGTGGAGCCCTTCCCAGGCGGGGTGACGGTCTCTCCGATTGTAAGTACGATGGGCGAAGAGGACGAAGAACAACGCCATGCCGCTGAAATGGAAGGCATGCATATCATTAAGACGACGATTGAATCTCTGACAGCGAATGGTATACACGCCACTGCTCAACTTGGCCGTGGTGACGCAGCAGAGGAAATTATCGCCTTTGCTCGAAATCAAGCGATAGACTTGATAGTAGCCGGTTCGCGCGGTCTGGGGGCGGTGCGCGGGTGGCTGATGGGTTCTGTCTCCCGAAAACTGGCGCATTACTCAGGATGCTCTGTGCTGATTGCCCGATGCATTTCAGTCGTTTGAACGGGAAACAACCGATTAAACCCTCTCCCTTGACAGGGAAAAAATCCTGTTCGTGTATATTTATTAGATGTTATTGTCAGGCCTTAAAGAGCTATTCAAATTATGTCTGGTTTGCATTTTCGTAAGGTGGCATAAGTTGATTCTGGACTAGAATTTTCTTGAGAGAGTCTTCAATCCGTTTATTCCTGGTTTCTTAATTATTCGTAAAAAAAGGAATTCCATTCCTTCTTCGGATTGAAGGCAATGCAAATTGAATCCTACCCCTGGTCTGGGTGGTTTCCAGTTCTAATGCCTTGGAGGAAGGCTTGGCAAAAGAAAAAAAACAAACTGCCAGTCTGGCAATTCCAGAAGGACTGTCTTCCCGTGAAGTGCTCGAATATTTGCACAATGGGGTCTCTATTACTAACGAAGCAGGCACAGTCATCTTTTGGAACAGCGCTCTGGAAAATATCACGGGGTTAAGAGCTACGGATGTCTTGAACATGCCTTTGTGGGATGTACAGTTCTTGATGCTCCCCAAGGAAAAACGGACTAAAGAAGAATATGCGGCGTTTAAATCCGGATTGTTGAAATTCCTTAAAACCGGTAAATCCCCTCAGCTGGAAAAGCCAATCACCATAAAGTACCTCCACCCTGGCGGTCAAAACTGTGTGGTGGAAGCAAGATTTTCTGCGGTGAAAACCGACAAGGGAAATATCCTGATTGGTGTATCCCAGGATATCACCCAACCGTTTCACGCCGAGGCAGCGCTGCGGGAGAGTGAGCAGAAATTCCGCAGCGTGATAGAACAGGCAAATGAAGGTATTATTCTACTGGATGATAAGGGGATTATCTTAGAGTGGAATCCGGCTATGCAAAAAATTACCGGTATTGGATCCAAGGATGTCATCGGACACGCCATCAGTAATGTGGCCATACGCATCGTTCCCCTGAAAGTACAATCTTTTCCTTTCCCGCACGCCGAAATCCAGCAATTGATTAGCGCAGTGTCTGCGTTAGCCTCATTCGATAAGCCCCAAATAATCGAAAGCGAGGTCATTCGCGATGAAGTCACCCTCACCATTCAAGTGCAGGCATTCCCCATCCAGATCGGTGAACGCCGGATGGTGGGCTGTATTGTCCGCGACATCAGCGACCAGAAAGGGATCGAGAAATCGCTAAAACGGTATGCTTACCAGCTAGAAACACTTCGTCAAGTGGGGTTAGAGCTTGCTGCTGAACTGAGTCTGGACACCCTTTTATGGATGATTGCGCCGCGCGCGGTTGAATTGCTGGGTGGCGCAGCAATGGCGTTGTATGTGCACGATTCCAAAAATGAGCATCTGGAACTTGCGATTTGCCTCGGGGACACCCAACCACCCATTGAACAGTCTGTAAAGTTTGGTCAAGGATTGGCTGGTTATCTCTGGGAACGCGGCGAGCCCATGTTGATCGAGGATTTTCACACCGGGGCAACAGGTAAACTAACCCGATCAACATGGGGGAAAGTCGCGGGTTCGCCCATTGTTTATGGCGGTGAGTTTCTGGGCGTCATTTTTGTGTTTTCTGACCAGCCTTTTGATATCACAGATCTTAAATTGCTTGGGTTATTCGCTTCCCATGCTGGAGCGGCCATCCGCAATGCGCGATTACATACTGAACTACATGAATTGGCCATTCGAGATTCGCTGACCGGTATTTTTAACCGTCGCCACTTTTTTGAACTATCAGAAAAAGCGTTCATGCATGCCCGACGCTACAAACGGCCTCTCTCAGCCTTGATTTTTGATCTCGACCATTATAAAAATGTAAACGACCATTATGGTCATTTGATCGGGGATCAGGTGCTGCATGATCTGGCGCAACGCTGTGTAGAGGTGGTCCGCCAGCATGATATCTTCGGCCGCTATGGTGGCGAGGAGTTTGCCGTTTTACTGCCTGAGACTGACCAGCAAGGTGCCCTTGCACTGGGTGAGCGGCTACGGGAGGTAATTGCGGATGAGCCTTTCGATACCGAGCATGGCGAGTTCGGGGTGACTGCCAGTGTTGGTATCGCCCGGATGAGGCGGAATACAACCAGTTTGATGCAGTTGCTTTCTGATGCGGATAAGGCGCTGTATCGCGCCAAAGATGACGGTCGCAACACCGTTTCCGAGTGAGCGAATTTAAGTCAATTAAATTGGACTCCGTCATCGTTGACCGAGTCCAATTTGTATTTTCGATCGATGTGAGTGGGTCGGGTGACCCTTTCCCTGATCAGTAATCTACTTGCTCACAATCATCTCTAGGCTGGTTTCCCATAATTTTACCTGGGCGGATTTGTCATACGAAGCGGGGTCGGACTCCACTGCCTTGCAGTCTGAGAAATATTTGCCGGTGACATTTTCGACCTCCGGTGAGGAGGCAAGGTAAATGCTGGTTTCCGCGCCTTTTTCGGGTTTTCGGGCGAAAAGGTGCGCGATTTTCATCCCCATATTCATGATCCTGCCATTATTCCGGGCAAAACCTGTTGCCACAAAACCGGGATTAAGGGCATTGGCGGTAACATGGGTTCCGGCGAGCTTCTCGGCCAGTTCGTAGGTAAACATCACATTTGCGAGCTTGGACTGGCCGTAAACGCCGAACCCGCTGTAATTCTTTTCGCTCATTAGGTCATCGAAGTTTATCTTCGCCCCACGATGGGTATCTGAAGAGACATTAATAATGCGCGCCGGCGCACTGGTTTTGATGATATCCAACAAGAGGTGGGTGAACAGGAAGTAGCTCAGGTGATTAAGCGCAAAAGTCAATTCAAAGCCATCTGCTGAGACCTGTCTTTTTAAAAAAACAGCTCCTGCATTGTTGACCAGGATGTCGAGCCGGGTATGCCGTTTCTTGAATTCATATGCAGCCTGCCGAATGTTCGACATCACCGACAGATCTGCGGCGATGAACTCGATATTCGGATTTCCGGTGTCTTGTTTGATTTGCTCGACCACCGATGCACATTTGTTTTCACTGCGGCTGACAATGACGACCTGCGCGCCCATGCGCGCCAACTCCCAGGCAGTGACCAGTCCTATCCCGTTGGTGCCGCCCGTGACGATCCCGGTTTTGCCTTGCATTGCTGCAGTCAATATTCACTCCTTGCGAAAAATTTAGGCTGGGATTAGATACCCAGCTTGATCTATTTTCGAATTATAGCAGTTTCCTGATGTTTCTTCTTTTTCCAAAATTGACATTTCCTTACTTATAGGCTAAAAAAACACCGCCGGGTCAGCCGACGGGGTTCAGTCTTATTGCTCTTTGCTTGCTGTTAAGCTGTCAGCACTGGTGCGGACCTGCGGGTGATCATACGATAGATGGATTTCACGAAATCGATACCATCCAGAATGATGATGAGGACCAGGATGCTTATCGCCAGTTGATTTAACAGGGTAACCAGGACTCCCGCAGCTTCAAGAGGCATCTGTCCAGCCTGAGCCAGTTCCGGAACTGTAATCCCGACCAGGGAGGGACCGGTCAGCATCACGGTGGCGAGCACAACCCCGGCCAGTTTCAATCCAATCGCAAACCATCGCGTTACTGGTCGCCAGTATCGCCTACGGAGCAGGAAAATGTTCAGGACGATATTCAAACTCCACAACAGGTTTAGCCATGGCAGATATGAGAGGAAGGCATCAGAGAGCAGCGGAATGCTCACCACAGAGCCGCCCAGCCCGAGGAACCACCCAAAGTTGGAGGTAAAGTTTATGCCGACCACCTGTGGGTAGAAGTTGAACACCAGAATCCCGATTACCAAGAAGAAGATGCTCCAGATGGGTGCCCACATTCCCGCTTCATCCGGATCAGGCGCGGACAACAGCTTGTTCGGGTTCCAGACTTTTTGCTCCTCTTTTTCCTTCTCAGATCGCATCGCCCATTCGATAATGGCAAAAATGATCACGATGTTTCCAAATGCGGATATCGCGCCCGTGACGAATTCCAGGAAGGATTTTCCTACCATTTCGAGAAAAGGTTGAAGTGAGAAACGGGAGGTGCTTGCCAGGATACCAAAGCCCACCAACCCCAGCACGATCAATACCGTGAAAACAATCTTCAGTACGAGCATAAAGGTCGGGTAAAGGCGCGGTCCGATTAAATAGCGGGCGGGCATGTACGAGGCGGCTACTTTTTCGGGATCACCGTAATTGGTAATCACCGCCTTGACCATATCGTCATCGCCAGGACGGTTCTCCTGCTTGCTGCGATCATCGAGCATATCCTGCAGCGTCGAGCGGATTTCAATCTCAATATCCGCGCGCATTTTGCGAGGCAGGTTCTTGCCGATTTCAGCGACATACTTATCGATTATGTTCATAATATTCTCCTTATTCCTTGAGCATCTTCGCCATCATGGCGACGATGTTGTTCCATTCTTCGTTCAACCGCGGGAGGAGTTCCCGTCCCTTGGT
>JBGPQJ010000002.1:0-46917 GCA_041488995.1 Anaerolineae bacterium | reverse complement strand
TCGTACGTTTGTCTACAAGGAAGTAACCACCGCCATAGGGGACGGTAGCCAGCAGGGGACCGGCAAACCAGCCAAACGCCAGCCCCCCCAGCAGGCCGCCCATGTGTCCCCAGTTATCAATACCACCGGTCATACCTATGATCAAGTTGATGATACCGATGGTAATGATGTTCTGAAGCATGGAGCGTGCATCAAGAATCATCTTACGGTTCTGATAGAGCAGCACGCCTTCTGCCGCCAGCAAGCCAAAAATAGCCGTGGATGCGCCCAGTGACGAGCTCGGCTGAAACAGGAACGAGAGCACATTTCCGGTATAGGCACTCAGGAAGTAAAGGATGGCATATCTACCATGACCATAGGCACGTTCCAGGCGTACGCCAATAATCCACAGGGCGTACATATTGAACCCGATATGCAGGATTGAGCCATGCAGGAAGACCGGTGTAATCAATCGCCAGAATTGTCCCTGAATGACGAGCGAATTCACTTTCATGCCAAGCATGGCCGGGTAGTCTGTTCCCAGTAACGACTCAGTGAGCAATTGGAGCAAAAATATGAAGATCGTAATGCCCAGCAAAGCGTAGGTCACCGTCGGGTAGGTTACGCGGTTAAGCGGGTTCTTCACCGGCGCTGGCATTTGGGAGAGGGGAATGTCCAGTGGATTTTCGGGGGGAGTGATCTGCATTAGAAGGATACCTTTCGCGGCTTGACGCGGTGATGTTCTGCCTGGATGATTGCGCGGATGGTATCAACCGTGTCATCGAGATGAAAGTCACAGTTGAGCACGACATAGTCGAATGCGCCGACGCGGAGCAGTTCTTTGCGCGCAGTCGCCATGCGCAGCATAAGCGCATCGGCGGTCTCGGTCTTGCGCTCCCTCAAACGGCTCAATAATTCCTCCTCGCTATTGACGGTGATAAAGATCAGCACCGCCTCCGGAACCAGCTTGCGCACCGTCTCTGCCCCCTGCACGTCAACCCGCATAACGACATCTTTTCCACTTGCGAGCGCATCGCGCACCTGCTGCTTCGGGATACCCTTGTAATCACCATAAACGATGGCATATTCGATGAGCTCATCCTCATCGATCATGCGCGCAAACTCTTCCTTCGAGACGAAGAAGTAATCCCTGCCATGGATTTCATTGGCGCGGCGGGGGCGAGTTGTCGCGGTGACCACAAAGTGGAATGGTAACTCGCGCTCCTTCATGCGTTGCAAAATGGTATCCTTACCCGCACCCGACGGACCAGAGACCACGATCAACAGCGGTTGTGGATGAACGAGGTTAAAATCATGATCAGTCATGGGCTTATTTTACCGCCAGTTGGGTTAAAATCTGTGGATTGGAGAACTTATGCCCCTTTACGATTTCGTTTGCCTCCGTTGCCACAAACGCTTTGACATCTACCTCACCTATTCCGATTACGGGAAGAAGGCTGTTGCCTGCCCGAATTGCGGGAGCGGCAGTGTGAAGCGGCGCGCGCCCCGCGTGCGCATGAAGAAATCGGAAGAGGCCCGGCTTGAGTCCATCGCCGATCCCACTGCGCTGGCGGGATTGGATGATGATCCCAAGGCCCTCGGCAGGATGATGCGAAAAATGGGGAGCGAAATGGGGGAAGAGTTGCCGCCGGAATTCGACGATGTGGTCGACCGGCTCGAAGCAGGCCAGTCGCCCGAGGAAATTGAATCCGCACTGCCAGATCTGGGGGCAGATGGCGGCAGTCTGGGCGATGAATAGAGGGGAGATCGCACATAACGCATACACTCTGTCAAGGGTTGGTCATGCTTCAGACTACCTTCACCCGGCATTAAATCAGCGCTCTGGCACCTTTGTTCTAAAGGTCACAAATCACCTTGCAATTGACCGTTATAAAGCAATATGGTATCAATATGCATCCTTCATTACAAACGTGAAGGAAAATTTTTGCAAGTCGCCGGAATTTTTTCGTCTAAAGGAGGAGGTTATGACAGATCAACTTTGTTGCGTTTGTGGCAAACCAGCCAGCAAGACCATCGGTCAGCGGGCTTTTTGCGACGAACATTACGAAACAGCCACCCATCCACGCGGCGGCGTATGGCGTTCCGTTTGGGGACAGGTCATCGCGCTGGTCGTTTTTGTGGTGCTGGTCTATGTCGCAGAGGCCTTTTTCAAACCGGTCTTTGGACAGACTGCGCTGGTCCTTGCGGGTGTGCTTCTGGCTGTTGTCCCTGCCATCATCTGGTTGGCATTCTTTTATCAGCAAGACCGCCTTGAGCCCGAGCCAAAAGGATTTATAGCCAGCGTATTTATCCTTGGCATGCTTGTGGCGGCGGCCATCTGGCTCCCACTGGCGGAAAACGTCTTCCGACTCTCCAAGTGGCTGTATGCCGACACGCTGACCACCATCCTGGGCGGCATTTTAATCGTAGGCTTCATCCAGGAGTTTTTGAAATATGCAGCGGTGCGCTACAGCGTCTACCGTTCGGCTGAATTCGACGAACCCACGGATGGTATTGTCTACGCAACGGCCGCTGGTCTGGGTTTTGCCATGGTGCTCAACATCCAATTCGTCGTCGCCAATGGCGGAGTCGATCTGGGCACGGGCGTCATCCGGGTTGCGATTGTGTCCCTGGCGCAAGCCAGCTTTGCAGGCATCACGGGTTATTTCCTCGGGCGCGCCAAATTTGAGAGCGAACCTTTATGGTGGATGCCGCTCGGCCTCACACTGGCGGCTGTTCTCAACGGCCTTTTCTTCTGGCTGCGCACGGAAATCACCCAAAGCACGGTCACGCTGACCAGCGGCGGTTCCAATCCATGGTACGGGTTGTTACTCGCGGCAGCGATGGCCGGCGCGACTGCCGCTGTGCTGGCCTGGCTGATCCGCCGCAATATCAAATCCGCCCTTGGGGCGTAGCAGGGAGGCGAACATGAATACCAATACACAACGTTCTCTTGGCGATCGCTATTCCGACCTGGCCGTGATTGTCGTGACACTGGTGGCAGTGTTTCTCGGCTGGTGGTTAATGTCCAGCGTACAATCCCGCTCAATCCCATTTGAAGCGGCGGGCGTCAAAGCACAAATGCCAGCAGGTTGGTTGACGGACCGGGCTGACACAGGCGTGATCCTGCATACCAAAGAAATGGGTGGTTCTGGCTTCGGCACAACGTATCAGCTGGAGGTGTTGCCTGTTGCCAGCGGCTCGCTGCCTGCGGAGATCGCCAGCCTTTACTCTCTCAACCGCGCCAAAGACCTTATGGCCGTCCGCGTACTCGATCAGCAGGAAGTATCTGTGAATGGGCAGAAAGGCTACAAGGTCACATATGCCTATGTCGATTCCAATCCCGATGTGACACGCGCCAATATTCCAATTGTCGTACGCGGTGTGGATTACATCTTTGTTGTTGGTGAGCGTGCCGTCGTGGCGACTTACCGGGCGAGCGAAGACAACTACGAAGCCGACTTCGGACGTTTCCGCCGCTTCTTAGAGTCACTGAATTTCTAGGAGGTCTCGATGAGAACCCAACGTAAATTTAACCCAGTGTGGCTTGCACTGACGATGCTCGTGCTGGCGAGCATGGCATGTGTGATTGGCCAAGATAATGTCAGTGTGAACGACCAGCCTGCTCTAGCAACGCCGGCCGAACAACCCCAGCAGCCCGCTCCGCAACAACCCCAGCAGCCCACTCCGCAACAGTCCCCTGTGGGTGCCGGCTTGAGCGCCCAACAACGCGCCGGCCTGATCTCATCAGAGGTGCGCCTGCTGGCAATGTTCCCGGATGGCAATGATTACTCTCCTAAATGGTCCGGATCGGGTACCATCGTCACCCCGGATGGATACATCTTGACCAACGCCCATGTCGCAAAACCCTCAACATTCGGGACTGGCGAAGAAGACCCGAGCTTTATGGTCGTCGGTCTGGTTGAGCAGGAAGACAAGGCTCCTGTCTATTCGTATGCTGCTGAAGTGGTCGCCGCGGACGGTTTCCTCGACCTGGCGCTCCTCCACATCATCGGGACCATGGATGGCAACAAAGTGAACCCGGGGGAACTCAATCTACCCTACGCTGATCTCGGCAACTCCGACGAAATGCATGTCGGCGACCATATCAGCATCTTTGGCTTCCCGGGCATCGGCGGAGAGACGATCACATTCACCAGCGGTAGTTTTGGAGGCTGGACCAGTGAAGACCAGGTGGGTGACCGGGCCTGGATGAAATTGGATGCCACGATCGCCGGCGGCAACTCCGGCGGTATGGTGGCAGATGACACCGGACACATCGTGGGCGTGCCAACCCAGGGTGGTTCCGGTGCAGGTGGGAATATAACCGACTGCCGTGTGATCCAGGATACCAACGGGGATGGTGTGGTGGACGATAAGGACACCTGCATCCCGTTCGGCGGATTCATTAACGCCGCCCGCCCGATCAACCTGGCCAAGGGGCTGATCCTGGCCGCCAAGAACGCACAGGATTATGTCAGCCCGTTTAATATCGCCGGCGGAGGGGGCGGGAACGCCGAACCCGGTTCAGGGAAGGAGAAATTCGGTCCGGTCACCTGGGTGTCACTTGACAGCAAAGGAAAGCCACAGGAACAGGTGGACTCCTTTCCCTCCGGGATAGAGGTCATCGCCGGCAGCTTCGAATACAGCGGCATGACCGACGGACAGGACTGGGGGATGATCTGGTATTACGAAGGTAAAGAGGCCGGCAAAGGAAAGTTCCAGTGGCAAGATGGCCCTGAAGGCACCATGACCGTTTCCTTCAGCAGCAACGATAAGACGTCACTGCCCGATGGAAAGTACTTGGTCGAACTGTATGCCGGCACTGGCGACCAAATTCCCCTGCTTTCTCAGGGAGAGGTCACTGTTGGTGGAGGCGGACTCGCCCCTCGTCCCGGCAAGAACGATGGCATACAGGTCACTGGCACGATTGTGGATAACGACACTCAGCGGGGGATCAAGGGCGCGCTCTTCGTCGTCCTTAACCCGGGCGTTACCTTCAAGAAATGGCAGTCCGAGAACTTCCCGGATTCGATGGTCTTCACCTCTGCAGAGACTGATTCACGCGGGGAGTTCAGCCTCCCCGATCTGCTGCAACGCGAAGTCTCTTATGACATTGTCGTAGCCGCCGAAGGCTACAAGGCGCAGGTCTTCCAGGAAGTCGCCTTCAAAAACAATGACCCGGCTGAGCAGCAATTCACGATACCGCTTACACAACGATAGATCACTCTAAACGAAAAAAACAACGGCGCGTCTGCGCCGTTGTTTTTTTTAATACTGCCATTTCATTTCATCGAGCCAGTTTTTTCTCAACAGACTTTCTCAAATCACTTTGAACAACCTCCCATGATTTAGAGGCGTCTATAATCACCCAGCGGCCTGGCTCCTGCTTCGCCAGTTCGATATACCCGGCGCGAACACGCTGATGAAATTCAACGGTATAGGCGTCGAGGCGGTTCCACTCATCGTCTTTCGTTTTGCGCTTAAGCCCGAGTTCCACATCCAGGTCAAGCAAAATGGTCAGGTTGGGCACCAACCCGCCGGTCGCGTATTGGACCAGAGCGCGTACCTGCGCCAAGTCCTGCTGATGGCCGTAGCCCTGGTAGGCGATGGTTGAATCGGCATAGCGGTCCGAGAGCACGATTTCCCCGGCGGCCAGATGCGGCTTGAGGATTTGCTCAACGAACTGGGCGCGCGCTGCCTGGTAGAGCAGGGTCTCTGTACGGGGATTCATTTCAGCGTTCTTCAGGCTGTGCAGCACCTCGCGAATCTGTTCACCGATGGATGTGCCTCCGGGTTCGCGCGTGGGGAAAACAGTGTACCCCGTCTCGCGCAGGTATTCCACGAGATGGGGCAGGTGGGAGGTCTTTCCAGAACCTTCAGGGCCTTCGAGGGTGATGAACATAAAAACCTTTTAGACTCGGATTTTACTAAGACCGATAAGGTTCGCTATAGAAGAGGCGATGAGATTCTAATTCATCTCTCCGAATTCTGAGGTCTCTCGGTAAAAATCCAAATCTTAACCACAAAGGACACCAGGGTCACAAAGGTTTTCCTTTGTGCACTTTGTGGTTAACGAGTTAGTCACGAAAAATGCGCACATGCCTGCGCGGTTCTTTACCATAAGAATGCGAAATCAGCTCGGCGGCGCGCGCCATTTCATGCTGGATGCGGCGAATGGCTGGGGCGGCAGGCGGCATGTCGACATAGTGCTCACCGTTCAACACGGCAGAGATGGCCGACTGGGTGGCATGTTGGATGTCATCGCCTCCGTTGGGCGGGGTCATCTCACCCGGCAGGTTGAACAGGTCGGTCAGGAATTGTTCAATCTGGCTGACAGTGTTCGACCGCAAGACATAAATCGGCATTCCGCGATGCTCGGCTTCGACGATCGTTGCCTGGTGGTCGCGGTAATGCGAACGCAGGGTGATCAATGCGTCAGCCTCATCGAGAGTGCGGACGACAATCGCTGGCACCCCCAGCTGCTTGGCAGATTGCATCAGACGGTTGCGCGCCACGCCATAGGGATAAACCTTGACAGGCTGCAGCGGCATGTGCAGAGTCGACTCGGCGGAGCCATAAGTCTCGTTTAACGGGGGAACAGTTTGCGGGCGGCGTGCCATTGTCCCCTCAGAGGATTCCCGTAATGGATTGGACAAGAATCCGCTTTCGGGCGCACCGCCACTCTCGCTGGATCGTCCCTTCTCAGAGACACGGCTTCGCGAGGCACGTGTTCCAGCACTGGTTGGCAGTGAGGGAGCCTTCTCCACCTGAATCTTGCCTTCTACATCCCGAATGCGAATCTCGGGCGGGAGAGGGTAACCACGCAGGAAGGTGTCCACTGCTTCTGTGATGTCAGCGTGAATGGCGAATTCGTCACGCGATTGGATTTCAATCAGCACATCGAAGGTGGGCGGGGCGCGGCGTTCGAGCACGGTTTTTTGCGTACCACGGCGACGAGCCTCCTCGTCCGAGAGGGTGACGGCTTCAATGCCGCCAACCAGGTCTGACAGGGTGGGATTGAGCAACAGATTTTCGAGTGTCTTGCCATGGGCTGTGCCGATAAGCTGGACGCCGCGTTCAGCAATGGTGCGGGCAGCGGCCGCCTCGAGTTCGCGCCCGATCTCATCGATGACGATGACTTCAGGGTTGTGGTTCTCAACGGCCTCGATCATCACCTCATGCTGGAGCATGGGCTCGCGCACCTGCATGCGGCGGGCACGTCCAACGGCGGGGTGCGGCACGTCGCCGTCACCGCCAATTTCGTTGGAGGTGTCGACGATGATCACGCGCCAGGATTCGGCCAGGATGCGGGCAGCCTCGCGCAGCAGCGTGGTTTTACCCACGCCAGGGCGGCCGAGGATGAGGATGCTCTTGCCCGATTCGATGATGTCCTGGATGATGCCGATCGTGCCATAGACGGCACGCCCGACGCGCAACGTCAACCCGACGATGTGCCCGCGTCGGTTACGGATGGCGGAGATGCGGTGCAGGGTGCGTTCGATGCCGGCGCGGTTGTCGGCATCGAATTCACCAATGCGCTCCACCACATGGGCGATCTCCTCCGCGTTGATTTCCGTATCACTGAGGACGACTTCACTTTCAACATAGCGTGCCGTGGGGGAACGCCCAAGATCAATGATGATTTCGAGCAGTTTATCGTAATCGTTCGCCTTATGGACCGCATCAACAATGTTTTTAGGGAGGACGTTCAGGAGGGCGTCCAAATCGTCAGTAATGCGACGTTGTTGTGACATAATGTGTTTCCTTGTGGATGGCACGGTCTGTCCGTGCCTGTGTTGTTTTTAAATTAGGGCTTGTTGCCCTGTGACAACACCCTCGCTGTATGTTGGCTCATGTAAGACAGCGACCTGGTCGTGATTTATAGGTGGCTGACCATTTTGAAAGTACCTGCCTGTATGTAAGTCTATCCCTATTATACGAGGAATAACCGCCACCCTCATAGTAGAAATGTGATTGATCGGGTATAGATAACCCTGAATGTCGAACAGCAAGATTATGGTGTGCGTCTTTGATTTGGAAGCACAGCCTACTTCTTGGTCTTGAAATGACTCACGCGCGAAGGTTGAATGCTCACACCCGCCGGCTGTGCAGCCAGCACAGACTGCTCATCCTTCACCATGCGTGCCAGGTGCTTTACCATGACGGCCTGTCTTTCAGACGGTTTGCCGCCCAGATCCTCCAGCGCAGATTCGAGCCATGCCTGGTAGGACCGCACGCACAGATACACCGGTCGATTGCGGCGGTCGGGTAGGTGGGTGAGCAGATTGGCGAGCTTGGCTGCCACATCGGTTGCTTCGGGATGGATGAGCGGTGTGAGCACGATGCCCTGCGCCCCATAGGTTGAATCGACATAGCATTTAGACCCATCCGAACAGACCAGTCCCGCGGCAGGCTTGGGTGTCGGTTCCACTGGCTGGAGCAGGGGGGGAACTATCTGATGATGCAGGGATTGCACGGCGGGCAGGTTGGCGGATTGCGCCCGCATCCATCCGCTGGCGGTGGAACTCGGGGCGATGTGACTCACATCCCACATGCGCTGCCAGGCATAGACGGCAAAGCCTGCCATGCGCAGGGCGGAGAAAACATCGCTGGTCTCATTTACTTCGGCCAGGATGTGGAACGCCCCCCACTTGCCTGCTTCAGCGGTGAGGTGCTCAATCAACAGCGGCAGGCCGGGGTGAGACAGTTGTGCGGCGGGCGCGATGTACACCAGCCTGGCGAACGAGTCCCCGTTCGTATGGAGGATGCCGCCAAATAATGTTGTCTCGTTTTCCTGACTGATGGCCGTGTAAAGATGGCGCGCCGGATTGAAATAGGACATGAACCCCGCCGCACCCAACGGGTTGCCACGTGTCAGCAGACGGGCAGAGTCCAGGCTAACGGCCTCGCCGCGAAACCGGTAGAGCGTGGGCAGATCGAGCAGATCGAGGGGACGGGAGGACATGTTGTTTTTTGTAGCAGCAATCTTTTCAGTCGTTCAAAAGGGGCAGGAATATTCGTCTGCCGCTGAGTTGCATTTTCTATTTTGCGAGCGAAATAAAATACTCGTGAAAACGAAGGTCTTCGGTGAGTTCCGGGTGGAAAGAGGTCGCCAGCAGCTTTCCTTCCTGTGCCGCAACAATGCGGCCATCCGGCAGCGCTGAAAGGATTTTCGCAAGGCCGCTGACCGATTGGATGATCGGCGCGCGGATGAACACGGCATGATACGGCGTGGCTGTTTGGGTTGCTTGCTTGAGCGGCTCAATGTCGAGGTCGGCCTCGAACGAATCGACCTGCCGGCCGAAGGCATTCCGCTCAACAGTGATATCCATAATACTGAGCAAAGGTTGATGGCGGCGGGCATCCTTGGATAGAAAGATGGCACCCGCACAGGTACCCCAGACGGCATGTGACTTGCCAAACGCGCGCAGCGGCTCCATCAAGCCAAAGTCCACAGCGAGTTTGCCTATGGTCGTCGACTCGCCACCGGGGATGATCAGGCCGTTCAAACCCTCAAGCTGCTTTGGCAAACGTACTTCGGCAGGCGTCACACCCAGACGCTTGAGCATCACGATATGTTCGGCGAAGTCGCCCTGCAGCGCAAGGACACCAATTCTAATCATGAGTGTGCAATATAGGTAGTTCGGGTTCAGGCAACGAGGAAATCAGGAAAACCCGATCACCACCCGCGCCCTGCGATCTTCTCGCTTTCCGGCATCTGCGAAATATTCCGCCCGACCATGGGCTCGCCCAGGTTGCGGCTGACTTCGGCCAGGATCGCAGGATCGTTGAAGTGTGTCGTCGCTTTAACAATAGCAGCCGCGCGCCTGGCAGGGTCACCGCTTTTGAAAATTCCCGAGCCGACGAACACACCGTCCACGCCGATCTGCATCATCAGGGCCGCGTCGGCCGGGGTCGCTATCCCACCCGCGGCAAAGTTGACCACCGGCATGCGTCCCAGTTCCTTGGTCTCCTTGACCAGTTCATATGGTGCGCCGATCTCCTTGGCATAATGCATCAGCTCCTCATCCACCATCGTCTGCAGTCGGCGGATCTCGCCCAGCACGGTACGGCCATGACGGACTGCCTCGACCACGTCGCCGGTCCCGGCCTCTCCCTTCGTGCGGATCATCGCTGCGCCCTCGCCGATGCGACGCAGCGCCTCGCCCAAGTTGCGGCAACCACACACGAACGGCACCTTGAAGTTATGCTTCAGGATGTGATGCTCCTCGTCGGCCGGAGTCAGCACTTCGGATTCGTCTATGTAGTCCACACCGATCGCCTCGAGAATTTGCGCTTCCACGAAATGTCCGATCCGGCACTTCGCCATGACCGGGATGGTCACAGACGCCATGATTTCCTCAATCAAACCAGGGTCGCTCATGCGCGCCACACCGCCCTGTGCGCGGATATCTGCTGGCACGCGCTCCAGCGCCATCACCGCACACGCGCCCGCATCCTCGGCAATTTTGGCATGCTCCGGCGTTACCACGTCCATGATCACGCCGCCCTTTAACATTTGAGCCAGACCCTTCTTGACCGCAAATGTACCGGTAACAGGTGTCGCTTCCATATCTTGCTCCTTCTTTCGAATATATCAACCAATTGGATTCTACCACGCCTAAAGTTTATTCTGCGTTAGAGCCGCGTTAATGCTAGGGCAATCGCATCTTAATTGGCAGCGGCGAGTACTTTGAGGAGGTATTTCTCATCCCAAGCAGCTTGAAGTTGTTTGGCATGGATGCCACCTTTAGCGGTATTCTCTTGTTTGAGCAGGTTGAGGGCGATATGGCGAAGGACAGCGAAGTTTTCAGGAGCCTGATCTTTGCGCACCCGGCTGTGATCCTCGTTGAAGGCGACATCCAGGACCCAATGCAATTCATTTTCGATCGACCAGTGTCTGCGAACAGTATGCAAAATACGTTCGGCGTTGCTGGGTAAACTGGTGATGAAATAACGGACATGCCGGGTTTCTTGTCCGTCCACGATCCGTGTACAGACGACCATGGCGATACTCTTCAGCCCAGCCCAGTTCTGGGAGTTGCGAATCAAATTCAAGTATTCAGGATTGGAGGTGCACCAACATTCGCGCAGGTCAATTCGACCGTGTCCTTTGTGGGTGGTTTTGGCATGCTCAAAAGCAGCGTACTTGAAATTCTGCGCTTGATCCACTGCGAACAACACAGAAATATCTTCGTACAGGTGACCCTGGTTCTCTTTGACGCTCAAAACATAGTCTGCGCCCGCTTCGATGACGGTTGTGGCGATCTGGGTTTGGGTCCCAATGGCATCCACGGTGACAATACAACCCGCAAGAGCTAGAATCTTGAGCAATTCGGGGATGGCCGTGATCTCATTCGACTTCGCCTCCACTTTGCGCTGCCCTAGCGCCAGGTGATTGGCTTCTGCCCAGGCGCTCACCACGTAGATCGCTCGCTTCCCAAGGCGTTGATCTTCCGAACCCAGCATACACTTGCCGTCTACACTGATAATTTGTCCCTGCGTGATCTCATAGACTGCCCTGACCCAGTTATAAAATGCAGCCTGAAATTCCTCCGCATCGATCATCGAGAATACTCTCCCGAAGGTGTCATGCGAGGGGATCCCATTCGGCAATTCCAAAAAGCTCTTTAGCCAAAGCGCCTTGCTCTTACCATAATTCTCAACATCCACCCAGCCCTCCGCTCCGCAGATCACCGCACAGATCGCAATGCCGATAATATCGATCAGCTTGTGTGCCCTGGTTCGATCTATTCGTGGATCATTTACTTTGCTAAAGTGTTCTTCGATCGCCTCTAATGGCTTCTTCCCCATGGCTACCTCCGCTGAGATAACCATTTTCACCCCATTTTCTAGATTTAGATGCGATTGCCCTAGCGTTAATGCGCCTAAACTGACTCCAGGACGAACTACCCGTAATACGAGTTGGTGGGGATCATCTAGGAATTACCCCTTGACAAAAAACAAAAACGGTATACAATTATGACAATGATACAATAGTACAATTATGACAATGATACAAATTGGACTTAATCTATGAAGATTGACATCGATTTTCGCTCCGAAGTCCCGATTTACATTCAGATCGTGGAGCAGGTGCAGCAGCGGATTGCAACGGGTGATCTAAAGCCCGGCGATCAACTTCCCACCGTCCGCGCGCTGGCATCGGAATTACGCGTCAACTTCAACACCATCGCACGGGCATATCGCCTGATGGATGAGGCGGGTGTGATTTCCACCCAGAAGGGGCGGGGAACCTATATTCTGGAATTGCCGCCGCCCGAGATGTCGGAACGGCTGCGCAGCGAATCGCTCCAGGCTCTCGCCAGGCGCTACCTGGCAGAGGCAAAACGTCTCGGGTCCAGCCCGGAAGAATCCATCAAAATTTTTCAAAGAACAGCTGAAATGTGGCAAGAAAACGGCAGTCTCGAAGAAGAAATTGAGTAAAAAGAGAGGATGACATGGCAACAAAAACGACGAAAGACCAAACCACCAGGCAAGACCCGCGCATTCCTGCGATTGCTGGATTAATTTTCGCCATCTGCTTATTAATTGCAATCTTGGGCAGCTTTTACCTAGCTGGGAAAGCGCCCGATGCAGTCATTGGTGCCTGGGTGGTGATCAGCATGCTGGTGGGCGTTTATATTTTATTCGCGCTTAAGATGGCGGCACAGTGGGAAAAAGGGGTTGTCCTGCGCCTGGGAAAATTCAAGGGGTTGAAAGGTCCCGGCGTTTTCTGGATCATTCCTGTGATCGACGCCGTCTCAACCTGGGTCGACCACCGGGTAATGGTCACGCCCTTTGCTGCTCAAAAGACACTGACCAAGGATACGGTCCCGGTCGATGTGGATGCTGTGCTTTTCTGGTTGGTGTGGGACGCAGAGAAAGCTGCGCTTGAAGTCAAGAATTATGAAGCGGCGGTTGATTGGGCAGCACAGACGGCTCTGCGCGACATCACCGGGCGTATGATGCTGGCAGATCTTCTCGTGGGTCGCTCTTCCATTGACCAGGAACTACAGAAGGTCATTGATGAGCGCACCACTCCCTGGGGGGTGACCGTTCAATCGGTTGAAATCCGGGATATCGTCATCCCGCAGGATCTGGAGGACGCCATGTCCCGCCAGGCACAGGCAGAGCGTGAGCGCCAAGCCCGGGTCATTCTGGGCGAATCCGAAAAGCAGATTGCTGAGTCGTTCGCGGAGGCTTCCAAAGCTTATATCAACAACCCTACCGCATTACATTTACGGGCAATGAACATGCTCTTCGAGGGTCTGAAAGAAAAAGGAGCGCTGGTGATTGTGCCCAGCAGCGCGGTCGAAACGATGAACCTGGGCGGAATCAGCGGCGTCGTCTCTCTGGCTCAGAACAACCTGCCGAAAGAGGACAAATAACGGGCAGGGCGATCCCACATCTGCTGCCCCTGCACCCATGGGTTTCACGTGAAACAATCGACCGCCGCCTGACCCTATCATAGGAAGACCAAGAAAATTGGGAAAAATAAAGGAGTACTATGTCCACTAAAACTGCAACGATTGCCATCATCGTCATGATCGCCCTGGCATTCCTGGTTGGGCTTGCGCTCTACTCGCAAATGCCGGATCCGATGCCCTCGCATTGGAACGCTGCCGGTGAAGTAGACGGCTACATGTCTAAATTCTGGGGGCTGTTCCTGATGCCGCTCATTTCTCTGGGGTTTTTCCTCATGTTCCTCGCCATCCCTAAAATAGATCCCCTCAAGGCGAACATTGCCCAGTTTATAGAATCATACAACTGGATCATGGTGCTGCTGATCGGATACATGTTGTATGTCGATGCCCTGACTCTTCTGTGGGCGCTCGGATACCAGTTCAATATGACAGCAATGATGCTGCCCGCGATGGGAGTGCTATTCATATTTATTGGGTCTTTGATCGGTAAAGCCAAGCGTAATTTCTTCGTCGGCATCCGCACCCCCTGGACGCTTACAAGCGATACAGTCTGGGCTAAGACCCATCAACTGGGAAAATGGATGTTCATTGGGGCAGGCGCGGTGACCATCCTGTGCGCCTTCCTGAACGAGGTTGGCTTTTGGATCATGATGATCGCCCTGTTGGTCGCTGGCTTCATACCGATCATTTACTCGTATGTTCTTTGGAAGCGCGAAAATCCAGCATAGCCGTTTCACGTGAAACATTACGAGAGAAAATGAGCCTTATTATCGAAGTAAAGGATTTGCATCGTCTCTTCGGCGATATTCATGCGGTGGACGGTTTGACGTTCGATATCGAGCCCGGTGAGGTGTTCGGCTTGCTCGGGCCAAACGGCGCAGGAAAGACTACCACGGTCCGCCTGCTCAACGGAATCCTGCCCCCTTCAAGTGGATCAATCCGCATATTTGGATTGAATCCCGCCGAGCAGGGGGAGCAGGTGCGCCAGAAGACCGGTGTGCTGACCGAAAACCCGTCACTCTACGAACGCCTCTCCGCCCGGGAAAATTTAACCTTCTTTGGAACGCTGGCCGAGATCCCGGAAGAGGTGCTGGGAGGGCGGGTGACAGAAATCCTGTCGTTTTTTGAGCTCGAGTCACGAGCCCAAGATAAAGTCGAGACCTACAGCAAGGGGATGAAGCAGCGCCTCGCCCTGGCGCGCGCACTGCTCCACCAGCCGCCACTGTTATTCCTGGATGAGCCTACATCAGGGTTGGATCCGGAGGCAGCCCTCCAAGTCAACGCCCTGATCGAATCCCTCAGCCATAAAGGACAGACCATCATCCTGTGCACACATAACCTGACAGAGGCAGAGCGCTTGTGCGACCGGGTGGCGGTCATGAACACTGGCCGTGTCTTAGCTTTGGGCAGTCTGGCTGACCTTTCCAGGCGGCTGTGGCCTGCCACCTGGCTGGATATCCAGTTGTGGGAAGCCCCTGCCGAGTCGATTCTCGAAGCGGCAAAATCTTTCCGTGGCGTGAAACAAGTTCAGGCTGAGTCCGTTTCCCTGTCGGTCCGGTTGGAGAGCAAGGAAACTATTCCATCGTTTGTTCGTCATTTAGTGGAATCCGGGGCTTCGATCCTGCGCGTAAATCCACGGGCTCATTCTCTCGAAGACATCTATTTTGCCATCCAAAATGGACAAAAGGCAGGTGAACTATGAACTGGCGCTCAATTCGCGCTATTGCGCTTAAGGACTTTAAGGAAGTACGCCAGAACAAGGCTGCATGGATCCCCGCGCTGGTTATCCCGCTGGTGTTTGCACTGGGGATGCCCCTGTTGTTTGTGGGACTCCCACAGTTGATCCCGGTGGAAGACATGGCACGCGAAATGGGCGATATGCAGGATTTCATTGTGCGTATGCCCGTCAATGTCCAGCAGATTTTCGCTGCGACGAGTCTGGAGCAGGGGTTTGTGATCTACATGACCGGCTTCCTGCTTGCGCCGATGTTTCTGATCATGCCATTGATGTTTTCATCGATCATCGGCGCGGACTCTTTTGTTGGGGAGCGCGAGCGTAAAACGATGGAAGCCCTGCTTTACACGCCCGCCAGCGATGGAACACTTTTCATGGGTAAAATCATCGCGTCCGTCGTCCCGGCCATCCTGCTTTCGTGGCTCTCCTACGCACTCTATATCGTGGTCGTCAATGCGGCCAGCTGGCCGTTGTTTGGACGCATCTGGTTTCCGCTGCCCGCCTGGTGGCCCTTGATGTTCTGGCTGACGCCGGCCATTTCCCTGCTCGGCATGGCAGCCACCGTGCTGATCTCTTCGCGCGTGCGAACCTTCATGGAGGCCTATCAGCTGACCGGCTCGCTGGTCGTACTGGTGCTTGCGCTGATGGTCGGGCAGATCAGCGGCGTGCTATTTCTGGGGGTCGTCTCGACCTTTCTTATTGGCACGCTCGTCTGGGTCGTGGATGCAGCCTTGATCTATATCAGCGTGGGCACCTTCAACCGTACCAGTTTGATTGCGAAGATATAGCGGTTAATTGATTTCATCAACTTGTATAGACAAGTTTAGAGGGCATATGACCGAAGAACTCAAAAAATGGGATTACCGTGTGCTGACATTTGGCTCCATATGGAGCGGCGCAAAGCCCGAAGATATTGAAGCTGCGCTTTTGGATTGGGGGGCAGAGGGCTGGGAAGTCGTCAGTGCGTTTAGTGTAGCATCGAGCAACAAGGTGACGATTGTCGCCAAACGCCCGCTGACTCGCGAGGCGATACGCGCGCGCTCGATGCCATCTTATTAACCGAGGAGAAAATCATGCTACAACGCAAACCTATCACCTGGTTCCTGGTCTTGACGTTTGCCATCAGCTGGACGTTATTTCTGATCCCTGTGGCGTTCAAGGGAAACCCAGTTGCATATTCACAGGCATTCTTGATCTGCGTGACGCTAGGCATGTGGGGACCAGGCATCGCTGCCATCGTGACCACGTTGCTGGTTGCAAAACGCCCTTTCAGCGATTTGCGTCTCAACAAGCTGGGAAAATTCCGCTTCTACTTGATCGCCTGGTTTCTCCCACCTATCCTGGCTGCCCTGACAGTGCTGCTCACCGGGCTGATTGGCACAGGCACGTTCGATCCGAATTTCACCACCATGCAGCAGATTGCAGACCAGACGGCGAAAGCCACCGGACAAGTGGTTCCGGTCAATATCCTGATCATTAGTCAACTCGCACTGGGGCTGATATTGGGTCCAGCCATCAACATATTCGCAACCATGGGGGAAGAGCTCGGATGGCGCGGCTTCCTGCTCCCGAAATTGCTGCCGGTAGGTCAGTGGAAGGCCATCATCATCAGCGGGCTCATCTGGGGATTCTGGCACGCGCCCGTCATCGCCCAGGGTTACAACTTTCCCCTGCACCCTTTCTTGGGCATTATATTGATGATGTTTGCCTGTGTACTTCTATCGGCAATCTTATCCTGGCTTTATCTGAAAACACAAAGTCCATGGTCCGCCGCGCTGGCACACGGATCAATCAACGCCTGGGGCGGTCTGCCAATTGTTTTCCTCGTGCCCGGTTTTGATGCCGCGATCGGTGGCATAATCCTGAGCCTTACCGGCTGCATCGTTTTGGCGGCCTTTATTGCTTTACTGGTCATGATCAAGCAACTTCCGGTCAAGATGCCGGAGGACCAAGTGATTGTTTCCGCTCCAACAGGGGATTAACTTCATGGGCGTTGGTTGGTATCCACCAACGCCCTAATATTTCGCATAAAATAGAACAAATTTTCTATACCCTAAGGCCACTCATCACTTATAAATGCAGCTGCCTTACCCGCATCGTCATCCATGATTAGGTCAAGAAACTGTCCAGTTCGAAAATCATCCACCCGGATGAGTTTCAGGACATTACAGATCTCTTCGTCCGCGTTGGGAAGCCATTCGGTCAGCCGGTTGGACGTTTTATAGAAGAAATTCCGGTTAAAGACTGCATCATTGTCGTCGAGGTTTACTGCCAGCGGATAGATATGCGCCTCCATCAGATCCTGGAAAAAGTGGGTTCCGAACGATGGCTCGGGATCCGTGCCAACTTCCTTGCCTGAAAGTTCAACCAGGGCACGGGTGTTGTAAATATCGCCATATGCAACATGTACACCCAAAATGGGAGTCGAAGTCCCCCAGCGCCCAGGACCGACGCAGATGAATGTCTCGCCTTTTAAGGCGGCGTTGAGCGCACCAATGGCCCGCTCCAGTTTGCTGCGCGCGGTTTGGGAAGCCAGGCTGAAGTAACCTTCCGGTGAAACGAACAGCACAAAGCGGATGCCATGCACTGCACCGCGCGGCACCATGCGGCGGGTAGAAAGGATCACATCTTCTGCGGGCAAGTCATCGGGGATGCTGGCTTCCTCCTCGTCGATCGCGCTTTGCGGACGGCACTGAAGAATGGTGATCTTAACCTGCGGCCGCAACACCTGCGGGTCAACGACTTCCACGGTAAATTCCGTGTCCACCGGCGAGTGGTAATTTTTTTCGAGCAAGGCCAGCATCGTGCGCATGTGCCCGGCAAAAAGAGTGCGCTGGAGCAATCCATCAAAGGTGACGACCAGGTGCTCGGCGTCAACAACGCTGGAACGAATTGCGGCAAGATAATCGCCCTGGTCTTCCTGCGCGATGTACCGCAGGGCAGGATAACGCGGATCGAACACTTCGCCGACCGGCAGGGTTTTAAAGGCGTTCTCCCGCAAGTCGATCAGGTCAATAAACTGTTGTGAATACTGTCGGATCATTTTGGTCGCCGCCGCGGGATGCAACAGCGGGTGGCTGAGCGCCACCAGCCGCGGATGGTCGTCTCCAAAGGTATCCACCGCGCGCGTTCCCAGTCCCCAGACGAGGCGTAAAAAGCCATCCTCACGCTTGATTTGAGGGGACCACCGATAAAGATTATGACTGAACGCCACGCCTGCGCCATGCGGCATAAAATATCGCCCGGAGCGTTGACCCTGCACGAACTGGATCAGGATGGCAATGCGCTCGTCGTAATCCACCAGGCCCTTTTGATGGCGGTAGAGCAATGCGTCGGGATTCAAGCAGGAGGCGTAGACGCGCGCAATCGCCTCAGTCAGCGCCTTCAGATTCTCTTTTGGCGTACCCTGATTGGGACAAAAGAAACTGTCGTACTTCCCGGCAAACGAAGTGCCGAAATTATCCTCCAGCAAGGATGAAGAGCGCACAATCAGTGGCTGATCTCCTGCTTCTGCGAGAATCGCGTTCACAAGGTCCAAAATATCGCTGGGAAAAGTACCGTCAAGAAAGTCACGCACAATCTGTGGATACTCGGAACGCATCAACGCTTCGGGTTTGTATTTTTGGTCTGCCCAGTGCAACAGTCCATTGGCGGCCATGAAGGTGTAAAAAAGATCTGACGCTAAAAAATAGGATACCGGAATCCGGATTGCCTCACGGACTTCGGGCGGTGCCATATCGTTCAGGATGCGATATGCCAGCATCATCCCGGCTGATTTGCCCCCGATTTTGCCGTATCCGATTTTCCGCTGGCGGATTTCCCGCAGGTCGTTCACCGTGAACCACTTGCGGGCAATGTTCAGGTAGGCGAGCTGGTCGCTGATCATCGTACGGATCAACACCACCTTGATTTCCTGCAATCGGGCTTCGAGCTGATGGCGTTTCTCGCGCGGCAGCCGTTCAATCATCTCTGCCTGCTCGAATAGCATATCCTGGGGGGCAAGTTCGGGATTAAACGTGACCAAATCCGGTGGATCGCCGCGCTCACCGATGATCTCCCTCACAATATGCTCGAAGGTTTCGTAAGGAAAGTTATAGGCGAAGTAGAAATCGGTCAGCGAATCGCGGATGCGTGCCAGACGCGTTTCCCAAATCTCAAACGACTCTTCTGCATAGGGATTCTGCAACCCTTCCCTTGCCTGCGATTCGATGGATTTCTGTCTCACCTCAGATTCGAACACTTCCGTGCCGATGATGCCGCGCTCAAACAATTCCCGCCGCATGCGCGCCCGGATCCTTCCCGCCAGAATTGGATATTGATTCAGGGCAAGGTAAATGGAGAGGACACGGTCGGCGGAAGGTGTGGGAAGGGTCATGAGAGTCGTGTGTTGTTATACTGTGGGATAAGAAAAGCGTCAGGGAGATTTTACACCCTGACGCCATAATTTCATACTATTTGCAGATTGGTCAACGGGTCGGTCACCCCAGATGCATCGGCATAATAACGTGCGTAAAGCTATCGTCACCCACAGGTCGAATGACACCCGGCGCATTAGCAGCGCTGGTTTCGAGGGCGACATTGGGAGTCTTGATGACTTCCAGCACTTCGCGCATGTATTTCACGTTGAACGCAACCAACAGGCCGATCCCATCCACCGTCGCTTCGACAATGGTCTCATTCGAACCGGTTTCTTCAGAGACTGCCGATATTTCCAATTCACTCGGCGTTAATTCACCCGTGGAGGCTTTGATGTTCAAGCGGGCCACGTTCGAGCCTTCGCGGGCAAAGATTTCAGCCTGCTTACAGGCCTTAAGCAGGGCAGCCGTCGAAACCAGGGTGCGTGATTTATGTGAGCGGGGAATAATCTGCTGGTAATCGGGAAATGTTCCATCGATCAGTTGGGAGACCAGTTCGGCATCCTTGACATGGAAGACCACCTGACCGCGACCCTTGGGCAGCACCATCGAAATCATCTGCTCGCCGTCGCTGGCAATGCGCGCCAATTCCGAGAGAGCCCGTGCGGGGATGATCGCTGAAACAGTCTGCGCGACCGGGGCGGACAGCGTGGCCTTTCGGACCGACAGGCGGAACCCGTCCGCAGCGGCCATCGTAATGGTATCTTTCTCCACGGTCACCAGAACACCCATCAGGACAGGACGCGCTTCATCGGTGGATGCAGCAAAAGCCACCTGCGCGATCATCTCTTTAAAGTCCACCACATTGATCTGGATGGCGTTGTCAAAATCGGGAACCGGCAGAGGCGGGAATTCCTGAGCATCGATGCACTTGATGTCATTGGTGGATTGTCCCGAGCGCAGATTCAGGCTCTGGGCAGCAGTGTCCAGCGACAGGCGTATCTGTGGATCGGGCAGGGTATTCACCAGATCGGAGAGTGTCCGTGCAGGAACGGTGGTGGAACCCTCCTCTTCAATTTTCGCGCCGATCCAGCAGGTGATTCCCAACTCAAGGTTGGTCGCGGACAGGCGCAAGCGCCCTTCATCGGTGGCGATAAGGACATTCCCCAACACAGGCAGGGTACTGCGCGGCGAAACCGCACGAGAAACAATGCTCAATCCACGGGCAAGATTTTCTTGAAGGATGGTGACTTTCATCGGTGTGCTCTCCTGCATCAAGGCTGAGAAAAGTATATCACGAATGTTAAAACCACATGCGCGCCTCGCATGAAACTGCCATTAACCCGAGACCGCGCTCATTAACAATGCGAACAGCAGGAACAATATCTCAATGCCGAACAACACCGCAATGACATATAAAATGATCATCCCCGTAGAAGTCGCTGCCGAGGGGCGTACTTCCTGTCCTTCCGCCAGTTGGCGCAAAGCGAGCGCCGCCTGTTGAGCGGACACGTTCAACGCGCGCCTGAGCTGCCCGCTCCAGACCCAGCCGGGCGTATCCCCCGCGACCACCACCTTCGCGCCGTCAAAGTCCTCCAGGATCAACCGCATCGCCTCGGGCGGATCGAGTGCAAGCGCCGCCGGAAGGACGAATGCCTGCACGCGCCTCGCTTCCGCGGGAACAGGCTGCCCGATGGGTTGGACAACGAGAGGCATCCCCGGAGCCTGCTTCTGTATTGCATCGGTGACCGCCGCTACAAAAACTGCGTCGCCGGGATCGAACACCATCACCCGAAAATCAGCATGCCGCGTAGAGAGCGAATCCGCCGACCGAGTATTGTCCCGCCGCAAAGCGCTGACATGGTAGAGCAGCAGTCCGGTAAAGAGAACCAGCAACTGGGTATCATTCAGCGTATTGGAGGCCAGGTTTTCCGGCCGGCTTCCCAGCAGGGCGGTGAGCAGCTGGTAGACCAGTGCTATCGCTGAAGACATGAGGCCGATCACAGCGGCAAAGATGACAAGATAGAGATAGGTCTTTCGAATCAGGGACCGCCGGGCATGGTCACCGTCCGCGCCCTCTGCAAGAGCATCCGCCTGCATCGGCCGCCAGGTCATCAACCACAAAGGCAGACCGGCAGCCAGGGTGGCAATTGCGCCGGCGGTGCGGTCACGTATTGCATCTCCCCACAACGCCCAGCCACCCAACTGGTCAATCACCACCGAGAGCAATAACGCGATGCCGATGAACGCTGCCACCAGCCCGATCAGCGAAAGGATATAGAAATAAAACCGTCGCAGCCCGGAACGCCGCTGGGTATCGGGGACGGCCTGAATGTCCACGTTCAACCAGTGCCCATAATATGCCCACACCACGGCCAGCGGGATCAAAATTGAAATAGGTCCGCCCACCTGCCGGACGAACTCCACTCCCGTCATGGGTTTGCCGAGAATCCAAAGCAGGATGGTATTCAGCACCAGCCCGGCGGAGGTGGTCACGGCAATGACACCGACCAGCGCCAACAGGTAGAGCACGCCCATCCTTATGAACGAACCCTGTTCAGCGGAATCGACCAGCGCATCCTGACAGGTTTTCCATGTAAACACCCAGATGGGTGTGCCCACCACCAGCAGCGCCAACCCGTTGACGAATGTCTCGCGCCCCAGTTCGCCCAGCATTCCCGAGGGAATATAGAAGGCGTAACGTAGAATCTGCTGTGCCCCGAACACGACCATGGTCAACGAGTATATCAACCAGATATAACGGTACAACCGTCGTACATCCGCGAAGCTTTCTTTGTCGGGGATGGATTTCCAGTCTTTTTGAAGGACATTATGGAAATAGGCCGCCGCAACCAGGTTAAACCCAATCGCAATCAGGTTATCTTTCCAAGTCTGTGTCCCTCCAAAGATCGCTTGATAAACATTGATGCCCGAGCTTTCCAGCAGCAGCCGGTCAATCAAAGCCAGCCCGTTTTGCACCGCAGGGATGAGTAACAAGAGCAGAGCGCCATACAGGAACACAGCCCGCAGGGTGGCGGCATGTTCCTCTTCATCACGCTGGGCGGTGCGCTGAACCCAGGTCCAGTGCAGGAAGAAGATCGGCACACCCACCAGAATGAGCGCCAGCGCCCGGGCGAGCGTTTCGACTCCCGGGACGATATCACCGGTGAGCGCGGTGCGGAGCAGGTTGATCAACCCCCACAGCACCACTTCGAGGCTGATGAGGGCAATGGCATAAAAGTAAAGGCGGCGGATCGTTTTCATAAGTCACCCCGGCAAGTTATGGGTCGATGGATTCCGTCATGGCGTTTTGGGAGGATAGGTCGGCTGGTACCAGTCGTATGCCCAGAAGTTATAGGGCATCTGCTCCAGCTTCCACTGCCCATCCTGTCTTATCAGCAGCGCAACCTCGGTGTTGCGATACCCGCTGGAGAATGGGTCGCTGGCGTTGTAGATGGTGCCCAGAGAGACGGTGGCATCATCGCCCCGGATATCTGCGGTGCCGATTTCAAGCCCGACATTGTTCGGTGAGACCCTATTAATGATAAATGCGTCGCGGAATGTTTTGAACGCAGGTTTGTTCTCTTTCTCGGCCAGGTAGCTATAGGCTTTTTCATAATCACGTTTGTGCAGGGCAACCACATAGTTGTGCACCACGCCTTCGGGTGTGTTATCCGCAATGTATCCTTCGCTGTCTTTTCGTGTGAAAAACAAGGCAAGGGAAATGACAACGAGAACGACTATACCGATGAGTATGCCGATCAGGAACCGATCTTGTTTCATTTTGTCCATCCTTTGGGGTAATTATCGACGCGGAGTGTGGGCTGACAAGGCTGCGGGACGCCCAGGCTTGATGACAATCACGAAAAAGGGGCCGAAAGCCGGGATGAACATTGCCAGAATCCCCCAGAAGGCAAATGCTCCGAACGACATCTGCCTGCGACGCAGATAGGCGACCACCAGCGCGTACATGGCAAATAGAAAGAAAATAAGCAGGAGATGCAAGTCGTGTCCATTCATTAAATTGATTTTACAGGGTTACTGAGCAAAAGGCAAGAAGCAGAACAAGCGTTCAGCGTCGCCAGGTCACCATGAAATCAACCTTTCGCGTACTTTATAAGCCCGCAATGCGCTCCCTGCTGATTAAAAACGCGATATACTTGCGCCATCTTAAAAATAGGAGAACGAAGAAATGACCCCCCCTCCCCGCTGGGACTTAACTAATGTTTATCCCTCGCTCGACTCGAAGGAATTTGACGCTGCAATTGACAGAGTCAAGACCCAGATTGACGATCTGGAGAAATACTTCTCCGAACGTGTTGCCAAGACGAACGCCAAGACGCCTGTCAAGAAACTGGCTGAGCTGGCCGGAGGCGCGATTGAGCGCTTTAATGCGTTACATGAACTGGCAGGGACCATCCGGTCTTACATTTACTCGTTCGTCTCGACCGACTCGCACAACAAGCTGGCGATGAAAAGACTCTCCGAGTTTGAACAAGTCGGTGTGCGCATGCAAAACCTGAACACCCGCTTCCTGGCCTGGGCAGGGAAACTCGCCCCTGTGCTGGATGTGGTGATCGCCGCCAACCCAGTCGCCGGGGCGCACGCCTTCATGCTGAAGGTCGCCGCCGAACAGTCAAAATATATGATGAGCGAGACGGAAGAAGCCCTCGCGGCTGAGCTTAGCCTGAGCGGTTCCAACGCCTGGGGAAAATTGCAGGGGACGGTCACCTCCCAGCTTACTGTCGACTTTGAACTGGGTGGCGAGGTGAAAAAGCTGCCAATGCCGGCGTTGATCAACCTGCACTCGCATCCCGACGAATCCGTTCGCCGCCGTGCCTATGAAGCTGAGATGGGCGCATGGGAATCCATACGTGAGTCGCTGGCTGCCGCCATGAACGGAGTCAAAGGGACTGCCAACACGCTCAACGTTCGGCGCGGGCGCACGGATGCCCTCCACGCGCCCATCGATATGGCGCGCATCGACCGTCCCACGCTGGAAGCAATGCTCTCCGCGATGGAAGCCTCCTTCCCGATGTTCCGCAAGTATTTCAAGATAAAAGCCAAGCGGCTGGGCAAGGAAAAACTGGACTGGTGGGATGTCTTCGCCCCAAGCGGTGACAGCCGCAAGACTTACACGTACCCCGAAGCACGGGATTTCATCCTCGAGAACTTCGGCAGGTTCTCCCCCGAGCTGGCGGCCTTCGCCAAACGCGCCTTCGACCAGAATTGGATTGATGCTGAACAGCGCGAGGGTAAACGCGGCGGTGCATTCTGCATGGGCGTGCCGGCTGTAAAAGAAAGCCGCGTGTTGTGTAACTTCGATGGCTCGCTCGACCAGGTCAGCACCATTGCCCACGAACTCGGGCACGCCTTCCACAACGAGTGTGCCTATGCCGCCGGCAAGACCGAACTCCAGCAGGACACGCCCATGACGCTGGCCGAGACCGCCTCCATCATGTGCGAGACCGTCGTGATGGAAGCCATCCTCAGGCAGACTAGTGATCCCGGTGAACAGCTTGCCATCCTCGAAACCCGTCTGATCGGCGACGCACAGGTGATTGTCGACATTTACTCACGCTACTTGTTCGAAAAGGAAGTCTTCGAGCGCCGTGAGAAAGCAGAACTCTCCGTGGATGACCTGTGCGAGAGCATGGAGCGCGCCCAGAAAGCCACCTACGGCGACGGGCTGGACGAGAACCACCTCCACAAATATATGTGGACATGGAAGCCGCATTATTACATTGATGGACTCTCGTTCTACAACTTCCCCTACGCCTTCGGTCTTCTCTTTGCGACGGGATTGTATGCCATCTACACCAAGCGCGGCGCGGACTTTGTGCCTGATTATAAAAATCTATTGGCGTCCACCGGCGAAGGGACCGCCGCCGACCTGGCCGCCCGTTTCGGCATCGACATCCGTTCGCGCAAGTTCTGGGAGGACAGCCTGGCAGTGATCGGCCAGAACATCGATCGCTACTGTGAACTGTAAACCGCACGCCAGTCCCTCTCCCTATAACAGGAGATGGACTTTTTTGTGACGAACCTTGCACTCTGTTGCGTGCTATACTTTTTTAAGTTGTATTAATTCCAGACCATCAATAGGCTGTTATACGGACTGACTAAACACTGGTTGGGCTTGCATGCTCATTATTGGGAGTAGCAAATGAGAAAACTAATATTTTCAACAAATGTGACGCTGGATGGGTTTATTGACCATACTGCCGTAATTGCAGATGATGAACTTCACGAAAAAGCATCGGAATTATTGCGTAGCGTAGATGTTATTTTGTACGGCAGGATAGCCTATCAATTATTGGCAGAGTATTGGCCTACCGCTCCTTCGGACGAGTCTCTATCTCCTAGCGTAAAGGAATTTGCCATTACAATAAACCAGGTTGATAAGATCGTCTATTCGAAAACCATAGAAAATGTTTCTTGGAATACCAAGATAGTTCGAGAAGTAGATCCGAAAGAAATAAGGGCTATGAAGTTCTTGCCCGGCAAGGATATATTATTAGGACCAGGCGCGAGAATCGCTCAAACCTTCATGAGCCTGGATTTAATCGATGAATATCGCTTATTGATCCAACCTATTATTTTGGGAAAAGGAAAACCGTTATTCACAGATAACGATAAACAGAAAGATTTGTTACTCATTGGACAAAATACACTCCATTCGGGAGTAGTAGAACTAATCTATCGACCTATCAATAATTCAGATAAACGCTAAGAAGTATTGTTCAATGTTATAGCAAGCCCAATGCAGTGTGCCGGCGATGGCGCTCCGCATCAAATAACCGCGACCCCGGATTGCGTGCTATACTCTTTAAGAATGATTTAATACATGCTGTATAAACACTAGCCATCCTAACAAAGTATACCGGGCGGGAGGCTATAATGTCGCATGAAAGCAACCAGTAAGATAAATTGCTCGCATGGACCCGACTTATAACAAATGAATTCAATAAAGGCAAAAGTCTTTCCCAGGTTATTGAATATATGGTTAAGACAGGTTAGACAGTAGAAGACGCGCAAAAATTTGCTGGTAGCGTTGCGCAAAGAGTATTTTTGGAACGATTAATAGCTATAGAAGAAAAAAGTGAAAGGGCAAAATCATATCGGAACAGAATGATCAGAGGTTTAATATTGACTACAGTAGGAATAATTATTACTGGTGCCACTTACTTAATTGCTGAACCTGGCGGAAAATTTCTCATATGCTGGGGAGCAGTGTTATTTGGAGTGATCGACTTTCTTGCTGGGTTCTTTGGTTGGATTAGGAATCTTTAATTTTCATTGTCCAATTTCTGATACTTGCATAAATAACTCGCTGGGCGTGGGTCTGTTGACCCCGCCCGGTTTTTTGACCGCAGGTCTTAACAAGGCTCGATGGGAACAAAGATTACCATCTAGTGCAGGCTGCATCCACCAGAATCAAAGGGGCTGTCCATGACTTTTTGGACAGCCCCCGCATTTATCCACAACCAGCGGGTTACACCCAGCCGCGCAGTTGCATGGTCTTGACCACGCGGTCGATCGCCACCATGTAAGCCGCATCACGTATGTAAACTTTTTCCTTCAGGCTCATATCGAGCACCCCGTGGAAGGCGGAAGTCATCTTGGCATCGAGCTTTTCCAGGACCTCTTCCTTCGACCAGTAGAAGTTCATGTCGTTCTGGACCTGTTCGAAGTAGGAGCAGGTCACGCCGCCCGCGTTGCACAGGAAGTCGGGGATGTCGAAAATGTTGTTCTTCTTGAAGTATTCGTCCGCTTCGGGGGTGCAGGGGCCGTTGGCGCCTTCAGCCACGATCCTGACCCGCTTGGAGATCTTGCTGACATTTTCAGCATTGACCTGGCCGGAGAGCGCACCCGGCATCAGCACATCCGCTTCCTTGGTGATCCAGGCGTCGCCATCCTCGACGACGTAGCCGGCCTTTTCGGCTTTCTTCTTGTCGATCGTGCCGTACTCGTCGGTGATCGTCAGCAGGAAGTGCGGATCGATGCCGCCGTCCTTGCTGTAAGTGTAGGCATCCTTATCGTGGCGGTCCCAGCAGGAGACACACGCGACCTTTCCGCCCAGCATCTCGATGAACCCAATCGCCGCATACTGGGTCACATTGCCGAAGCCCTGCATGGCAACCACCGATTTCTTCGGGTCGATACCCAGGTGCTTCATCGCTTCACGCACAGTATAGATGACGCCGTAGCCGGTCGCCTCGGTGCGGCCGAGCGAGCCGCCGCCGCCCAGAGGCTTGCCGGTGAACACGCCCGGCGTGTACTGCCCGACCAGCAGGGAATACTCGTCCATCATCCAGCCCATCATCTGCGGGGTGGTGCCGACGTCCGGTGCAGGCACGTCCTGACGCGGACCGATGTTACGCCACATCTGCTGCACCCAGCCGCGGCACAGGCGCTCCTTCTCGGAGACAGAGAGTGTGGCCGAATCCACCACCACGCCACCCTTGCCGCCACCCAGCGGGATATCGGCCACGGCGCACTTCCAGGTCATCCAGGTGGCCAGGGCGCGCACCATGTCGAAGGTTTCGGCCGGGTGGAAGCGGATGCCGCCCTTGTTAGGGCCACGCGCGTCGTTGTGCTGGACGCGGAATCCCTCGAAAAGGCGGATCGAGCCGTCGTCCATGCGCACCGGGATGCGGAAATGGAACTCGCGCATCGGCCAGCGCAGGACCTCGGCAATCTGCGGATCCAGATTGAGCAGTTTCGCCACCTGGTCGAATTGTTTCTGCGCCATTTCGAACTCGTTGAACTTCTCAGCCATGTTTCATCTCCTGTAACAATCGGGTAATTCCATGAAAATATAAGCGGGCACTCCGGACTGGAGGCCCGCTTTAACGCGCTGTTATGTCTCGCACGCAGGTCATATTGTTTTGATCACCTTCTTCAAATCGTGCATCTTAAAGTTACACGAGATTGACATTAGAGTCAATATGAAACAAATCACTGGATAACGCGCCTTTTGTCAGACAAAATATGGCGAAAAACCCCGGGGTTTTGCCAGCCTGGGGGTTGTCAATCGTTCAATTGTTTTTCCAATTCTGCCTGCACCGCCTGCGGATTGGCTCTTCCCTGTGCTTTTTTCATCACCTGACCGAACAGGAAGTTCGCCACCGTCCGCTTGCCTGCCCGGTAGCTGGCCACTTCATTCGAGTGCTCCGTCAGCGTCTCGGCAACCATCCCGGCGATGAAACCCTTGTCCAAGACCTGCGCCAGCCCCCTGGTGTTCACAATCTCTTTCGCTGCTCTGCCGGTGGTGAACATCTCCGCCAGCACAGCCTTGCCGGTCGGCTGGTTGATTTCGCCTGCGGTCACCATGCCTAGCAGGTCAGCCAAGGCGTTGGGGGACACAGGGATGGAGTCGATACCCAAACCGGATTCGTTCAGGTGGGCAAACAACTCTCCCAGAATCCAATTCGCGGCGATGCGCGCCGGGACCGAGCCTGCTTCCACCACCCTCTCAAAATAGTCGCCGACAGCCTGCTCCTCCGCCAGCAGGGCGGCGTCCGCTTCGGAGAGTCCATACTGGCTGATGAAACGGCGAAAACGCGCCAGCGGCAGTTCCGGCAGGGACTGGCGGATGGATTCGATCCATGCCTCGTCCACGACCAGCGGCGGGAGGTCTGGCTCGGGAAAATAGCGGTAGTCGTGGGCGTCCTCCTTCGAGCGCTGGCTGAAAGTCGCCTGCTTTGATTCGTCCCATCCGACGGTTTCCTGCACCACCTGGTCGCCCGCTTTGAGCAGTGCGATGTGGCGGTCGATTTCGTACGCCACACCCCGCTCGAGGGAGCGGAAGGAGTTGAGATTCTTGATCTCGACTTTCGTGCCGAGCGTTTCAGTACCCGGCGGGCGCACGGAAATGTTGGGCTCGATGCGCATCACTCCTTTTTCAAGGTCACCCGAGTTCACGCCGAGGTAGCGCAACAGCCGGCGCAGGGTTTCTCCGCCAGTGCGCACTTCCTCCGCCGACCGGAAATCGGGTTCGGTGACGATCTCGAGCAACGGTACACCCGCCCGGTTGAGATCCACCAGGGAATAATCCTGCCCGTCGCGCCGGACGTGGGTCAGTTTTCCGGTGTCTTCTTCAAGGTGCACGCGGCGGATGCGGATGACCTTTTCGCCCTTTGAAGTAAGCAGTGTAATTTTGCCGTTAACTGCCAGTGGTCGTTCGTACTGCGAGATCTGGTAACCCTTAGGCAAGTCGGGATAGAAGTAATTCTTACGCGCGAAGAGGCTGGTGCGGTTGATCTCGCACCCCAATGCCAGCGCCACCCGCAGGCCATATTCCACCGCTTTCTGGTTGAGCACCGGCAGCGTCCCGGGCATGCCGGCGCACACCGGGCAGACGGTGGTGTTTGGCGCCGCCTGTGTGGAATCGACCACCGGGCAGGCGCAGAACATCTTCGATGCGGTCTGCAATTCGGCGTGGACTTCAATGCCAATGACGGGTTCGTATTCCATAAGTTAATCCGCGGCGGACGGCATCCACCCCATACTTTGGGCGTACAGTTGCGTTACGCTGCAGTCTCAATTAAATTTCGGGGGACGCTTCTCTAAAAAAGCCGCCATGCCTTCCTGGTGCTCCGGGCTTCGACCGGCAATTTCCTGCAAATGCGCTTCGTAATCCAATACGGTTTCGAGATTGGGCAGGACTGCTTTATTGAAGGCACGCTTGGTCAATGCAAATGCGGTCTGCGGACCCGAGGCAAGCCGGGCGGCGAGGGCGATGGATTCGGGCATCAGCCTGTCCGCAGGCACCACCTGGTTGACCATCCCCCAGGCCAGGGCCTGGTCTGCCGAAATTGGGTCATTGGTCAGTGCAAATTCTGTGGCGCGCCCCAGCCCGATCAGCGCCGGCAGCAGCAGCGAGACCCCCGAATCGGGTACAAGTCCAATCCCCGAAAATCCCACCTTGAACCAGGCTTCTATTACGGCTATACGCAGGTCACAGGCGAGTGCCACGCCCAGCGACGCGCCCGCGCAGGGTCCATTGATGGCGGCGATGACCGGTTTCTCAATTTGTCGGATCTGCAATACCAGCGGATTATAAGTCTTGAGCAAATGCTCGCGGAATGAGATGTCCCCGCCGTGCGCCTTGATCTCCTCGATGTCCTGCCCTGCCCCGAAGATCCTGCCCGCGCCGGTCAGAAGGAGGACGCGGGTTTGCGCATCACGCGCGGCTTGCTTGAAGGCGGATTGCAGCTCCCCGACCAGCGCCAAGTCGAAGGCGTTTGCCTTCGGGCGGTCAATCGTCAGGGTCAGGGTGCCATCAGAGAGTTCAGTCTTTAGGGAGGTCATGGAACTTACCCAAGGGGCGACCCTGTTGGCCGCCCCTCGCAATCTATTCTTCCGCTTCGTCTTCATCACTTTCATCGCTGCCGAACTCGAACTCGACCCTATCGCGGTCGAAGTTAAGCCACAGCAGCAACACCTGCCCGCCATCGGTATCCACCGAACGAGCGGCGACGATCGGTGACTGTTCCTCCAGCCCCACGTCGTTGCGATAATGCAAATGAATGGGCGCCTTGTTGTGCCACGCGCGGTAGCAGCGCTCCACCAGGGCTGGTCCGTTAAACGTCCGCACCCGGGTAAGCACCGTAATGGAGAGAGCCGGTCCTTCGTTCAGGCTGATGGCCCAACCGTCCTGGACAGGCTCAAAAACAGGCGGCGGACCTTCAATAATTGTAATTTTTTCGTCCATGGTCAATACCTTTATTGGGAAAATCATACCATAAAACGGCGGGCGGCGTCATGCCGGGGAGGATTGCCGATATAATAATTACACATATGGGAAACAAACTCGTCCCGAAAATCATCCTCGAAGGCACCCGCCTGACCTTCAAGACCGATATCGCATTTGCGCTCAACGAGCACCCGCGTATCGTCGGGCCGCGCAAGTACCGCTATCACTCCCCGCTCATCTCTGCCGAGTGGTGTGCTTTCACCAACTTCCCTTGGGGCCGCGGACCGATCAACTTCGAACCGCAAGAGGAAGCCCTGGCGATGGAGACCTACGCCACCTGGGCGCGCTTGTTCGAGCTCCAGCGGTACTACTCCTGGATCGTAGACCGCTTCCATATCTCCACGCGTGCCTACCAGCTGCAGACCTACGGCAAGGACTACGATTTCCGCTGGTTGGAGGAACGCCTGATGCCATTGAACTTCCGGCTCGTTTTTCTCAACCGCAGTCCGGAGTCGTTCGCGGCAGCGCGCGCGGAGCGGCTCAAGGTCTCAGGGAAACCAGACCAGTACAACGACTTGAATGTTTTCATCTGCGAACAGGAATTGATCAAGCGTCTGATGAGCGAATCGATGCTGCCCAGGCTGGAACTGGACATTTCCGACAACGACATCCCCCGCGCGGTCGAAAAGATCGCCGAGTGGATGGAACAAACCGGCGGGCTGTGGTTGGATTTGTAAGCTGGGAACCAAAAGCCAATTCGGCTAAAGATAAAAAGTGGAGGGGAAAATGAAAATCAAATCCATCCGGTTGGATGAATTCGTAAAGAGCGAACCCTTATCGCGGTTCATGATCGGGAAACATTGGACCCAACCGCGCTTTGTGGCTCTCATTGTTTTTATCATCAGCTTTTTTGATGAAATCGTGTTAGGCTGGGCACTGGGATATTGGCATTCCCAACCAGGCATCGTCGGTGTATATGATATCAACAACATGCCATCGTTGATTATGTCCTTTATAGTTGAACCCAGCCTGTGGTCTTTCTATGTGTGGTTCCCGTTGGCCGCGTTCAAGTTCTTTAATACCCTGGGGGAGAATAAAATCCTGATGCGAGAGGAACAACAACTATCTGAGCACATCCAAAAACTGGTCAAACAACGCCAACTGCGACGGCTTATCCTTATAGCCGTTGCCTGTGCGGCATTGATGACGATCTACGCCAGTTATACCATCTCACGTTATGATCCCGTTCCGTGGTTCTTTGCTGTTCGCTGGCATTTTTTCTTCTTGGGATTACCGCGGATTTTTGCATCATCCTATGTAGCAGTCTATTCAACCCTGTGGACCCTAATGGCGGTCAGGACCCTTGGTCAGATATTCAAAGGGGCGCGCGTGAAAGTAAAACCATTTCATGAAGATAACGCGGGCGGTCTGGGCTTCATCGGTAATTTTGTACTTTCAGTCAGCCGCCTCGCATTGATTCTCGTTCCATTCTTGATCGCAGAATCTTTGTTTGCATTATGGCTTGGCGGAGGATTCTCCGGGCAGCCCAACTTTATTCTGGAGATTATTATTTTGCCCTTGTTGTTCCTCTTTATTGTCGTTTATCCCATCATCACCTGTGGAAAGGCGATGTTTCTCGCCAAGAAAGATGAAATAAAGCAGCTCAACAACCAAATTCAAAAGGATACCCCGTTGTTCGGTCAAGTTGGAGAAATTAATCACGAGAAGATGTCATCCTTGTTGTTGCTCATCGATTATCGAACGCGCTTGAACAAGGAGTTCCCCACTCTGCCTATTAATGTATCTATTGGCAAGCAGATCGGCTTCAGCTTTTTCGTCATTATTGTGCCGATGCTCATTAGCATGGTGGATCTTATAGTAACATTTAGTCAGTAAAGACGATAAAGTATAAAAAATCGACACAGACCTTCATGGCTGTGTCGATATGTTTAATCTTCCTTGGGCGGGGCGGCGGGACCGTAGTCCAGCACCGGGCGCACGCCGGTCGCATCCTGCGGGGGACCGACGATCTTCTTATCCTCCATCTCGTCGACGAGGCGCGCGGCGCGGGTGTATCCGATGCGCAGGCGGCGCTGCAGCATGGAGACCGATGCCCGCCCTTCGCGGCGCACCAGGCCGATGGCCTCGCTCATCAGCGGGTCGCCCTGCTCCACCCGCGACATATCTTCGAACATGGGCACCTGTTTAAGCGGAACGCTGGATGGCAGCGCATCCACCGCCGCGCCGGTGGACAACGGCATGCCGTGCGGATTTTGCGCGCGCCAGAATTCGACCAGGCGGTGGGTCTCCGTATCCGAAACGAACACCCCCTGCAAGCGCACCGGAGCCGGAGCGTCGGGCGCTTGATAGAGCATATCGCCGCGCCCGAGCAGGCGCTCCGCACCGGGCTGGTCGAGGATGACGCGACTGTCCACACCGGAGGCAACTGCAAAGGCGATACGCGCCGGGAAGTTGGCTTTGATCAAGCCGGTCACCACATCCACCGACGGTCGTTGGGTGGCAAGGACCATGTGGATGCCGGTCGCGCGTGCGAGCTGCGCCAGGCGGGTGATCGTCCGCTCGGTCTCGTCGGGAGCCAGCATCATCAGGTCGGCCAGTTCGTCAATCACCACGACCAGGTACGGGAGCTTCTTACCACCCTGCGCTTTCATGCGCGCGTTGTAGTCTTGAATATTGCGCGCACCATTCTGGGCAAACTCATGGTAGCGCTTGTCCATTTCGCGCGTCATCCATTGCAGCGCGCCGATGACCCGTTCCATCTCGACCACCACCGGTGCCAGCAGGTGCGGGATGCCGTTATAGCCGGTCAATTCAACGCGTTTGGGGTCCACCAGGATCAGGCGCAGGTCATCCGGGGTATTGTTGATGAGCATGCAGGTGAGGATGGAATTCACACAGACCGATTTGCCGGAGCCCGTGGTACCCGCGATGAGCAAATGCGGCATGGAGGTCAGTTCAGCGGTGGAGGGGTGCCCGGAAACATCCTTGCCGAGCGCAAAGCTGAGCGGCTTTTTACTGCGCTGGAACATCTCGCCTTCCATGATGTCGCGCAGGGCGACCAGTGCCATCTCTTCGTTGGGCACCTCGATGCCGACGTAATTTCTCCCCGGCACGGGGGCTTGAATGCGGATGCTCGGCGCGGCGAGCACCAGGGCCAGGTCATCCGCCAGGGCGACGATCTTGCTGATGCGCACGCGCGTGCGCCCGACGCGCGACTCGACGAACAGCGGCTCTACGCCGAATTGCGTGACGGTGGGACCCTCGTTGATCTCGATCACCTGGGCAGGCGCGCCAAACGAGGCAAGTGTCTCCTCGATCAGGCGCGCGCGGGATTCGATGAACTCCTCGCTCTTGCGGGGCGCGGAACCGGGCTCGAGGATTTCCCGGGTGGTGGGAAGCCTCCAGACAATGGGCGCGCCGACGGCGGATGGAGCGACCTGACCCACCCTGGGGGCGGCGTGTGCGGGGGGTGGAGGTGCGACAGGCTCAGGGAGAGGCTGGTCCGCTCTCTGCAGGGTGGAACGAGCAAGCGGGGTGAAATCCCCATTGAACTCTGAACCCGCCGAGGTCCCCTTCTTCCCGAGCAGCGATTGGATTTTCCGGCTGAGGCGCTGAATCCGGGGCGCGAAATAATCGTAGAACTCCTGCATCGAGACATCGATGGTCATGATGACCGCGATGAGGAACCAGGCCAGCAGGACCACCACCGCGCCCGCTGTGCCCAGCAGGTTATCAAGCAGGCGGTAGATCACGCTGCCGATGTAACCGCCGCCTTCTGCCGATGTATAGTCGGGATTGCCCGCGGCGAGCTGCAGAAAAATCAGGATGAAAAAGAACAGCAGGATGATGCCGGTCAGTCGCTCGGTGGAAGGGGTCGGGAGGCGGTCGATCTTTCGCAGGACAAGCCAGCCACCAACCCCGATGAGCGCGATCGGCAATATATAACTCCCCCAGCCAAAAAGAAAACCCAGGAGATAAAGCCAACCGCCGGTGAGCGAACTTCGATTGGCCGAGACAAGCGCCAGGAGGGTCAGCACACCCACCAGCGCCATGACCCCGCCGATAACATCAATCTTGCGTTCAGCCGATAGTTTCGGTAACAGCGGCGGAAGATTCTCCGCCTGGGAGGAGGTCTTCCTGCGAGGCGATTTCGCTTGCGGTTTGCCTTTGGGTGCGTTGCTTTTTGAGGGAGGGTTGGATTTGCCGGCCATAGCGAGGTGAGTTACTGCTTTTTGTATAAATAGCTAAATCCATATTGGCTAAAAAACAGGGCAAAAGTGTGTGGTGGGTTTAGAGACTCATGCAGCACACAGTAGAACATTTATTTCATTATAGCATAGGTGGGTGTAATGGTCTTCGCCCGAAATTGGACAAACACGATGCTCTTATGACAATTGTCACTACATGGCGGATTGCTCAGATGCTATAATGCCACCGAGAAATTTATCATTGAGGAGCAGACATGGCATACACGATGGTCAAAGTCCCCGAGGGCGGGGCGAAAATCAGCATCAAAGACGGGAAATTACAGGTTCCAGATAACCCCATTATCCCGTTCATTGAAGGCGATGGAACGGGGCGCGACATCTGGCGCGCGTCGGTGCGCGTGTTCGACGCGGCGGTACAGAAGGCGTATGGCGGCAGGCGCAAGATCCATTGGATGGAAGTGTATGCGGGCGAGAAGTCATTCAAGATGCTCCAGGAATGGCTTCCCGATGAAACCACCGAAGCATTTCGTGAATTTTTAGTTGGGATCAAAGGACCGCTCACGACTCCCATCGGCGGCGGCATTCGCTCTTTGAATGTTGCGCTCCGCAAATTGCTGGACCTCTATGTCTGCCAGCGCCCAGTGAGATATTACAACGGTGTGCCTTCTCCCGTTAAACACCCCGAATACGTGAATATGGTCATCTTCCGCGAAAACACGGAGGATATTTACACGGGTATTGAGTTCCAGTACGGGACTGATGACAACAAGAAGTTCAAGCAACTTTTTAAGGAAGCCTTCCCGAAAGAATACTCCAAGATGCGCTTCCCTGATACAGCGGGCATTGGCATCAAGCCCGTTTCCGTTGAAGGTACTGAACGCCTCGTGCGCGCCGCGATCAAGTGGGCATTGGAGAACAAACGAAAGAGTGTGAATCTCGTCCACAAGGGCAATATCATGAAGTACACCGAAGGCGCTTTCAAGGACTGGGGTTACGCCCTTGCCAAGCGTGAGTTTCGGAACCAGATCGTCACCGAACGCGAGAGCTGGATCCTGGGCAACAGGGAAGCGAACGCCGCCTTGAGCGTGGAAGAAAATGCCAAGATGATCGATCCTGGCTTTGACATGATGTCCCCTGATCAGCAAAATGATATCAAACAGGAAATTGCAGAAGACCTGAAACTCTGGGATACGCATGGCAATGGCCAGTGGAAAAAGAAACTGCTCATCAAGGACTCTATTGCTGACGTGACCCTGCAATTCACGCTCATCCGCCCGCGCGACTACGATGTGATTGCCACGCTGAATCTCAACGGCGACTATCTCTCCGATGCGCTCGCCGCACAGGTGGGCGGGATCGGTATTGCCCCGGGTGCGAACATCAACTATGAGACCGGTCACGCCATCTTCGAAGCAACCCACGGCACCGCGCCCAAGTATGCCGACCTGGATAAGGTCAATCCCGGCTCGGTGATCCTCTCCGGGGAGATGATGCTGCGCTACATGGGCTGGGCCGAAGCCGCTGACCTGATCATCAAAGGCATGGAAGGCGCCATCGCAGCCAGGACCGTTACCTACGACTTCGCCCGCCTGATGGAGAACGCCATTGAGGTAAAGTGCTCAGAGTTCGGTGATGCGATCATAAAACATATGTAAAAGGGAATTTGGGATAACAACAAGAAGGTCACCTGGACAAGGTGACCTTCTTGCTTACAGAGTACTGCATTAATATCTAAACCAAAATCTCACTTTCGGCCCAACTCCAGGTAAGTAATAGTTTAATTTTTTAATGCAATGAGCAGTAACTCCAATCCGGGTTTACCGGGGTGGAGTCGGGGTGACGGCCGGGGTGGTTTCCGGAGCTGGTGTCCCGGTGATCCCCTCCGGTGTGGGGGTGGGGATGGCAGCGGCATCGGCGGCAGTCCGGGGCATGCCTGCCATCACCCAGCGGATGAACACGTCGATGATATCCGGTTTGAGCAGTTTATTGGGCGGCATCTTGGTGACCAGTTCCTTGGTCGGGTCTTGAGGGTCGGGGATGGGCGTGCCCTGAATGACTTTGAGCAGGATGCTTTCAGGATCGCCAGCGACCAGGTTTGGCGACTCATCTCCGCTCTGGAGGATATTCTCGTAGGTGTCCATCAGGTAGTTGTGGTTGTCCTTACCGGCGCGGTGGCAGGAGATGCAGTAGCGTTTAACAATCGGGGCGATGTGGACATCATAAGAGGGGATTTCGCCCCTGGCGAGCGGAGGGTAGAGCGGCCTGAGCGCTTCGGGAGGCAGCTCGAAGCGGTCATCCCAGCTATAGCGCATGAACGTGACCAGGTAATCGATCTCGCTTTTGGAGAGGCCTTCGGCGTTGTACACCTTGCCAAAGGGATTCATACCCGCCTCGGGACGGCCATAGGCAATCACTTCCGCCAGAGATGCATCATTGAGGGTGTAGAGCACATCCTTCCCGTTGATGGGCATGATCACCTTGCCCTCCAGGCCCTTAACCCCGGTGATCGTGGTGACCTTGCCATCGTCCCCGTGGCATTCAACGCAGTTAACGGCGTATAAATCCTGCCCGGCAAAAATCTGTTCGGTCAGAGTGCTGGCGACGGCAACTTCCTGTGTGGCAGGCGCCGGGGCAACCAAAAGAACGCTGCCGGTCAGCAGGATCATCAACCCGGCAGCGATACCAACCACCCAGATCATGGCTTTGGTGGAGGTTCTCCTGAAGACAAACGACATCAGGATCAGCGCCAACACAGTCATGACTGGGATCACCAGTCCGGCTATCGTCTGGAGGATGCCAGCCAGGGTTGTTCCGGTCGGGATATCGGACACCAGGGACAGCGTGACCATACTGACCACGAAGATCACCATGATGGAGATGGGCAGGATGCGCTTACCATAGTATCGGTCAGGACTTTTATCAATGAAGGGCAGGAGAAAGAGCAATCCGATGGCGATGCCGGGGATGATCACCGTGGCAATCCACTCGACCTTGCCCAGCAGCGGAATTTGTCCGTACAGCGCCAGGAACTTAAACAGGAACAGGAAATACCACTCAGGCCGCGGGACATAGGATGTGTCGCTCGGGTCGGCCTTCGGGTCGGCAGGGACACCGACAAAAGTAGCCAGCAGAACCAGCACAAGGAAGATCGCCAGCGCAATGATGACATCTTTGAAGATGCTGTCCGGCCAGAAGCGCTCACCCTTTTGCAGTTCGCGCTCATAGCGCTCTTTGATTAGTTTCTTGTTTTCGTCATTCATGGCGGGTTCCTTAATCATCCCGCGTCGGGAAGTGGGATTCGCCGTGCTTGATGATGAGGTAAAGGTGCGCGCCGATCAGTCCAGCGAGCGCCGCGGGCAGCATCCAGATATGGGCGGAGAAGAAGCGCTGCAGCGTGAGCGCGCTCAGGTCAGGTCCCCCGCGCAGGGCTTTGAGAATGAAATCGCCGAGGAAGGGCACGGTGCCAGCGATCTGTGTACCGACCGTGGTCGCCCAGTAAGCCTTCTGATTCCAGGGCAGCAGGTAGCCGGTGAAACCCATCCCAAGTGTGAGCAGGAGCAGGCCAACCCCGATCAGCCAGGTCAGCTCGCGGGGATATTTGTAGGAGGCGGTCACAAAGACCCGGATCATGTGGATGAATACCACCAGCACCATGAGCGTTGCCCCCCAGTGATGGATGCCGCGGATGAACCAGCCAAAGGCGACACCGTTCATGATATAGGTGATGCTGTCGTAAGCGTGATCGGGCGAGGGGGTGTAGTAGACCGTCAGAAAGATGCCGGTCGCCCCCTGTAGCAGGAACAGGAACAGGCTTGCGGAGCCGAGCGTGTTCCACCAGTTGCCCTTCGGTTCCGGGCGGTCAAGCAGGGCGGTATACATGTCATTCAGCCCGAGGCGTTCATCCAGCCAGGCGTAGATTCTTCGCCACATGTCAGGACTCCTTGACAAAGATAAGCAGATTGCCATCGGCGTCCACGTTGAACACCGCGAACCGATCAAGCGGCCTGGGAGGGGGGCCATCCAGGACCTCGCCCAGCTTGCTGAACCGCGCGTCATGGCAGGGGCAGAGGTAGGTCTGTGATTCTTCTTTCCAATTCACCCGGCAGCCAAGGTGTGTACAACGGCTGGACAGGATGAGCATATCCTGAGGGTCTTCAGACGAACGCAGCACATACCCGCCGTACGTGGTGGATGTCCTCTCCCAACCGTTGACCCTGGTGATGGTGAACGAAAACGGGCTGGGGATGCCAACGGGGATTTTCTCCAGCTTGCCGATCGGGACCCAGGATTCTTTTCCGCCCGATTTCCTGGCCGGGTCGATCAGGTAAGCAACCGCGGGGATGCCAACAGCAACCGTGATAAACCCGCCGATGACAGCAGTGGTTGCCTTAATGAAATCTCTCCGGCTGATGCGGTTGGAACTTGACATGCATGCCTCCTCTGGCGACCTCAATCCTGCCCCGGCAATCCTGCTCTCTCCCATTTGAGACTGGGAAGAAGACGGGGATGAAGGGAGGTTATGTTAGAATATTCCCAAGATACCTGTTTGGATTATAAAGGTCTTTCCTCTCTTTTTTACAGGACTGATGAAACGAAATATCCGTGAAGAACGTCACTTTCTTTGTAATAAGGGTCATGCGATAATTCATGCTGCCCGGCAGACACTTACAGAGTACTGCGTAAATATTTGAACCCAGATCATCGTTTTTCCATGCTTTTTAGCCGCTTCGGTTCAGAAATTTATGCAAAGAGCAGTAGGAGGAGCACATGGCGTCAAAACGGCAAGTCAGCTTGGTGGAGGGCTTCAAATACAGGGGAGGCGCACCCATGCTGGTGTGGGTGCTGCACCGCGTCTCCGGGATAGGCATTACCCTCTTCGTTGGCATGCACATCGCAGCTTCCTTTTCTTCCCAACTTTTCGGCCTCGAGATTGCGAAGTCCCTCAACGCCTTTTATATGTCTCCTTTATTCCAGGTCGTGGTGTTCTTCTGCGCGCTGTTCCACGCCATTAATGGCCTGCGGATTACCGTTCTCGACCTGTGGCCGAAATTAATCGAGCACCAACGCGAAGCCATCTGGGTGGAATGGGCGGTCTTCCTACCCATTTACAGCCTGGCTGTCTATGTTATTATCCGCACGGCGATGGGAGGCTAGGATGGACCAATCCAAACCCAAAAGCCTGCCGCTGACCAGGCGCGGCCTCAATTTTGAAATGCTCATGTGGATTTTCACACGTCTCTCCGCACTGGCGATGTACGCGTTGATTCTATTCGCGATCATTGGTGCGTTGATTATGGGCGCCCGCAACGAGATGAATCTTGCCGACTTGATGCGCTGGGGGTTCATGCCCAACGTGACCCATGTGCAAAACACAAATGTGCCGGATGTTGCGCCCTGGGAAACATCTTTTTGGAAGGTAACAGCCAGCGCATTGCTGCTGGTTGCGGCCTCGCACGGCATGCACGGATTGGTTGTCATTGCGGATGATTACATCGTAACGCCTCGCGGCCGCCAGATTGTCCGCATCTTAAGCATCATACTTCTGCTGATAATGAGCGTCATCGGCCTGTATGTCCTCTGGACCTCTTAGGGTAATGACTTATGAACACACATCAATTTGAAGTGATTGTCGTGGGTGCAGGCGGCGCGGGGTTGATGGCAGGTCTCTACGCATCGCGCAGTGCAAAAACTGCGGTCATCAGCAAGCTTTATCCCACCCGGTCTCACACCGGTGCCGCGCAGGGCGGTATCAGCGCCGCCTTCGGCAATAGCGAAGAGGACCGCCCGGAGTGGCACACCTATGATACGGTCAAAGGCTCCGACTATCTCGGCGACCAGGACGCGATCGAGTTCATGTGCAACGAGGCCATCGATGCGATCCTCGAACTCGAACACATGGGCCTGCCCTTTGACCGCACCCCCGAGGGGCGCATTTCCCAGCGTCCGTTTGGCGGGCATACCAACAACGTGACCGGAAAGCCTGTGCGGCGCGCGTGCCATGCCGCCGACCGGACCGGGCACATGATTCTACAGACTCTCTATCAGCAGTGCCTGAAAAACGACGTCAAGTTCTTTGACGAATTCCAGGTCGTTGATCTTATCCTCAACGATAACTCGGCCGCAGGTATCGTTGCGATAGAGCTTGCCACGGGCGAGTTGCATGTCTTCCACGCCAAGGCCGTCATTTTTGCCACCGGCGGCCACGGGCGCATGTGGGAGATCACCTCCAATGCCTATGCCTATACCGGAGATGGCGCTGCGGTTGCCTTCCGGCGCGGGCTGCCGTTGGAGGACATGGAGTTCTTCCAGTTCCACCCGACCGGCATCTACAAGCTGGGCATTCTCATCACCGAGGGCGTGCGTGGTGAGGGCGGCATCCTAATCAACGGCAAGGGCGAGCGTTTCATGGAGAAGTATGCCCCCCGGGTCAAGGACCTCGCTTCTCGGGATGTCATCAGCCGCGCGATCTATCTTGAGATCCGCGAGGGGCGCGGCGTCAACGGCTCCAACTATGTATACCTGGATGTCCGCCCCGAAGTGGTCAACAGGTATGCCGCGCTCGACGGGCGCACGAATCCCGATGGCTCGCCTTACAACATCACCGCCGCCGAGCTGCTGCACAAACTCCCTGATATCATCGACTTCAACCGTGTGTATCTGGGGATTGACCCGATGACCCAGCCCATGCCCATCCAGCCGACGGCGCACTACACGATGGGCGGCATTCCCTCCAACAAGTTTGGCGAGGTGGTGCTGGACGACAAGAACACCGTCTTCCCCGGCCTGTACGCTGCCGGGGAGGTGGCCTGTGTCTCGGTGCACGGAGCGAACCGTCTGGGCACCAACTCGCTGCTCGACCTGGTGGTCTTCGGCAAGCACGCCGGACTGCGCGCTGCGGAATACGCCAGCAACGCAGACTTTGTCCCCCTGCCCGCAGACCCGACCGGTTTCACCCGCCAGCAATTTGACCTGCTGCGCAGAGGCGACGGCAAGGAAAACGCCTTCGACATCGGACGCGAACTGAAGAAGGTCATGTTCGACGATGTGGGCGTGTTCCGTATCGAGGCGGGGATGAAAAACGCTCTCGCCAGGATCGACGAATTCAAAAAACGCTTCAAGCATGTCCGCATCACCGATACCGGAAAAATCTTCAATACCGAGCTGATCAACGCGTGGGAGCTGGGCAACCTGATTGAGCTGGCCGAGGTGGTCACGGTCTCTGCATTGAACCGGCAGGAGAGCCGCGGCGGGCACGCCCGCGAGGACTTCCCGAAGCGCGATGACGAGAACTGGCTCAAGCATACGCTGATTACCAAAAAGGACAGCGGGATGGCAATCACCTACAAGCCTGTTGTCATCACCAACTACCAGCCCAAAGAACGCACTTACTAGTAGAGCGAGGTGTCACGATGAAGGTCACGCTGAAAGTTTTTCGCTTCAATCCCGAGGTCGATAAAAAGTGGCATTACGAGACTTATACGCTGGAGGCCGACCCGACCGACCGTGTGCTTGATCTGCTGGAGCATGTGAAAGGTTATCAGGATGGGACGCTGTCATTCCGCCGTTCCTGCGCGCACGGGATATGCGGCTCGGATGCGATGCGCATCAACGGGCACAACCGGCTGGCGTGCAAAATCCTCGTCCGCGATCTGGGCGATAAAATCACCGTGGACCCGATCATGGGGTTGAAAGTGATCAAAGATCTGATCGTGGACATGGAGCCGTTTTTCGACAACTACAAGAAGGTTTTGCCGTACTTCATCAATAACAGCCCCCTGCCGGCTGACGGCAAAGAGCGGCTGCAAAGCCCCGCGCAGCGCGAACGCTTTGATGACACCACCAAGTGCATCCTGTGCGCCTGCTGTACCACCGCCTGCCCGTCGTTCTGGGGCAGCGATGATTATCTCGGCCCGGCCGCGCTGGTCACCGCGCATCGTTTTATCTTCGACAGTCGCGATGAAGCAGCCTCAGAGCGCTTGAAGATCATCGGCGAAACCAGCGGCCTGGCGCGTTGCCACACAGTTTATAACTGCACCCTGGCCTGCCCGCGCGATATCCAGGTGACGATGGCTATCGGGGAACTCAAACGCGCCGTCATGCTTGGAAAAATAGATTAACCGATTCAATTCATTCTTTCCGACTACATCAAAGAGACCGTGCACATTCCCAGGCATGGTCTCTTTGTTTAATCTTGACAGCGTCTCTTCAATATCTTGCTCATAAATTTCCGTGCTTGTTTGAAGGTTCGTTTTGTTATAAACTGAATTATCTGTTTTCTTTATTCACCGATGAGGAGGAGCATATGCCACAAGCAGGAATTCATGGGATGGTTGCGCAGGCGGTCCACAAGTGGGTGCCGAGGCGCGAGTGGTTGATGCTTGGCATTGTCTTCGGGAGCCTGTTCCCCGATGCGGACAATATTCTGGTGGCAATCGCCACGGTGACAAAACAGCCGGTCGAAGGGCTGCACCGCACGTTCACCCACAGCTTGATCACGGCATTCGGTTTGTTCCTCATCTTCTGGGGAATCGGCGCGCTTCGCAAGCAGCCGCGCTGGACGAACTTCGGGTTGGGATTTGCCGTCGGTATCGTGTTGCATATCCTGCTTGATCTGTTGATCTGGTTCAACGGCGTGCAGCTCCTGTGGCCGTTCCCGCTGTGGATCAACTTCTGGGAGGGCGTGGCGGTCCCCGCCTGGTTCATAACCCTCATGAACGCGCTCGAATTCCTGTTCTTCGCGCTATTTTTCTACATGCTGCTTGTTCTGGCAAAGAAACACCAGACCGATGGCGATTTCGTGCGGACGCTCAATATCTGGATGATTGTTGAAATCGTCCTGTTTGTCGTCTTCCTGATTTTGCTATATACGCCGATCAAAATCGTCAACACGGTTTACGGACTGCTCTACCTGGTTTCGCTCATCGCGGCGCTGGTGATCACCGTCCGCATGCGGGCAACGGTTGAGGCGGTGTGAACGCGCGTAGATATTGAACCCCCATGGGACTAAAGTTGTTAGGCTGTAAATAAGAAGATTTATCAGATGAAAAGACGGGTTCTATTCCTTTTAGTGGCTCCTATTCTCGGGGCTGTTTTCGGTTATTTATTTTCGAGCGCGATGAATTACAGGTGGTTTAGTTCTAATTGGCAGTTGATTGAAAAACCACCTATGAATTCAGTCCTCTTGGTTGCTCTAAGTGCAGACAGCGTTTGGGTGAAAGGCGATAACGGGGTCACGTATTACAACAAAAATTCGTCAACCTGTACTAAAGGTTGTTGGCAATTATCCTCCGGCGTGCCAAGCCTTCCAATTGTTGAGCCGTATGAATCTATGGTGACACAAACAGGATGTGCTCCGATTCCGCCACTCAGCAATGTCGTCGACTCGATATCAGAGTGCCGGAGAGAGATGTGGGTAGACAGAAACTACTCCTACTCTCTCCGCAAAGACGGCAATATTTATCTTTGGCAAGCTGATCTGTATAAGGAATGGTCATCCATGGTCATGTTATCTGGAATTTTTAACGGGGCGATTATCTTTTTTATTCCAGCCTTGTTGATTTTCTTATTCTTCGAATTACTCGATTGGCTTTCGAAGCGCGTTAGGAATTAATCAAAAACAGCTGCCTAACGACACCCGGGGCAACCAATATCAAGTTGTCACTAACAGTTTGGCTGATTGGTTTCAAACCAGCCTATTCACCGCCCCCACAAACATCTCCACCATCTTCTCAATGTTGATTTCTTCCACCACGGTGCGGTAGGATTCTACCCCCATACGTCGCAGTTGCGTCGAGTCGGAGAGCGCTGTGTGTAGCGCCCTCAACAGCGCAGAGGGATCATCATTGGGAATCTGCCAGCCGTTGCCCGGGCGGACAAGATCGTCCTGTGTGCCATCGCCCCTGGCCACAATGACCGGCAGGCTGTAGCTCATCGCTTCCTGAACAGCCAGCCCGCCGGTGCCGGGCAGGACGAACAAATCAGCAGCGATAAAGTAAGGAGCCAGTTCGGCGCCAAACTTCGCGCCGGGAAATTCGCTGCGCGGGTAGACCTGTTTGGCCAGTGCTTCAAGCGTCTCCCGCTCCGGCCCGTCGCCGACGATGACCAGGCGCGGCTGCATGTTCTCCGGCAGGGCGGCGCAGGCACGGATCAGGTCATCGAGCCGCTTGCGGGCCTGCAGGCGCCCGACGTACAGCACGACCGGGCGTTCACCAAAACCGGGCGGACGGGCGGGTAAAGGGAAGGCAGGGGCTGGCGCGGTGGCATTGGGCGCGACGAAGATCTTACCGGGGGGAAAGCCCAGGGCGGCGTACTGCTCCGCGCCGCGCGCTGAATATGAAATCAGCGCATCGAACTGGCGCAAAAAACTCAGGCGGGAACCACGCCGAAGGTCAGCAAACCAGCCTGCGGGAGACGGTGACCCGAGTCCCCAACCGAAGACGGGCAAACCCTTTAGGTGCATCCAACTTACCGCGGAGGGAGTCGCCAGGTAACGCGGATTCGCCTCGACGATGAGCGCGGCGGGCTGCCAGTTGCGCAGCCATTCCATCAACCCGCGCTGGTAGCACAGGTAGAGCGGTCCGCGCAAGATATGGAGGTTGACCGCGTGCGTCCAGCTGGCGGTGTTCAGTGCCTTGGCGTTGATGATTGATTCGTCGGGACGCGCGTCGCCCGCGAAGACGCCCAACCCCCCCGCACAGGCCGCTGCAAGTGCGTCGAAAAACGGCGCACGGTAAACCGGAAGGACGCGTTGCACCAGACCCAGCCGGCCGTCGAAGGTCATGGCAGCGCCACCAGGTAAGCTTTCCAATCGAGCGCGTCCAGCGATGGCACGCGCGGATATCCGGGCTTCATCTTGCACAGACGGTAACCTGCCGACGTGAGCGACTCCCAGGCCGCGCGGGCAGCTTCGGGACCGTGCAGTTCCATCAGCATCACCGGCCGCGCTTCAGCCAGCACGCGCGCCATGCCCGGCAGCGCCATTACTTCCCCGCCCTCGATGTCCATTTTGACAGCCTGCGGCGCAGCGTTTCCCAGCCGGTAAACAAATTCGTCGAGGGAGATGCCCGGGACGGTGATCTCGCAGAGGTACTGTTCGGCGCGCCCCGCGGAACCTGCAGCCTTGCCCATGCCCCCCGAGGGGTGGACGAAGAAAGGGACCTCGCCCTCGCCGGCAGCGACCGCCCCGGGAAAAATATTCACCCGCTCAGACAATCCATTAAGCGCCACATTGCGCCGCAGGCGCTCGATGTTATCAGGCAACGCTTCAAAGGCGTAGACTTTCCCCTGCGCGCCGACGAGCTTCGCCAGCAGCAGGGTGATATAGCCGATGTTCGCGCCCACATCGTATACGGTCATGCCGGGCTTGAGCAAATCGGCAAGCGCCGACTGCATTTCGGGTTCGTAGGTGCCGAGCCAGAAATCTTTCTCGGTCTGCAGGTCGAGCAGCATCTGCATGCCCGCCAGCCCTCCCGCGGCGATGGTGACCACG
>JBGPQJ010000001.1:0-60981 GCA_041488995.1 Anaerolineae bacterium | reverse complement strand
TTGTGGACAACCGAACCGGAAAGACTACCCGGGAAGGCGTATTTGCTGGCGGCGACGATGTGACCGGACCAGACCTGGTCGTGACTGCCATGGTGGCAGGTCGAAAAGCTGGCTGGGCAATTGATGAATATCTAAACTCCAAATGACTAATGTTAATTATTAATGGAACCGCATATACAGCGGGTTGAGGGCGCTGCAAAGAAGGACACCTGGCAGATGATCGACCATCTGCCAGGTGTTTTGTTAGAATTTATTAATCAAGTCCATTTGTAAAGCATACACCAAAATTTCTCGCAAGAATCAAAGGTATAATCGCTAGGCAATAATTTATCCCGTCAATTGAAGAGCAAAATGCCACCTGACACATCCCTCAAATTCCCCGCTACTGACATCCGCCTGTTGCCGGTGGATGCTAGCTTGTTCAAAGCCATCAGCGGCGGACAATTCGCCAGCCGCGAACTTTACCATCTGCGCCTGCTGGCAGAACATGCCGTGCTGGTGGGAGGATTCGACGAGTTGATTTGCCTCGACCTGCTCAAGTTTGCGCCTTTCGATTACCAGGTGCATGCTGCTCAGATTATGCTGCGTCGTTTTCGCGGGCGCGGCATGTTCTGCGATGAAGTCGGGCTGGGCAAAACCATCGAAGCTGGACTGGTGCTCAAAGAGTATCTTACTCGTAACATTGTTCAGCGTGTGATGGTGGTCACACCCGCCGCGCTGGTGGAACAATGGCGCGATGAGCTGGCTGTCAAATTTGACCTACCCGGTTTCGTTACAAGCGCCGACGCTGAGTTCCGCGCCGCAGGAGCCGAGGCCTGGGAACGCTTCCCGCTGCTGATTGCCTCGCTGGCTACCGCGAGACGGGCTGAAAATCGCGCCCGTCTCGCCCAAATCCCCTACGACTTGATCGTGGTGGATGAAGCTCATCATCTCAAAAACCGTAACAGTGCCTCATGGAAATTTGTCAACGAGTTACAGCACAAGTACATTTTACTACTCACCGCCACCCCTGTTGAGAACAACCTCGACGAACTTTATAACTTAATTACCTTGCTCAAGCCAGGGCAATTGAAAACACCGCGTGAATTCCGCAAACAGTTTGTGGTCAGTGGGGATCCTCGTTTGCCAAAAAACCGCGGCCAACTGCGCGAACTGCTAGGTGATGTGATGGTGCGCCACACCCGCAGTCAGGTCAATATCAAACTCCCGCCGCGCCAAGCCAATACCATCCGTCTGAATCTTTCTGCGGAGGAAAGCGCGTTTTACCAGGCCGTCAGCGCTTATATCCGCGCATCTCTCACTCAGACCCCGTTATCTAATGGGGAAGCGATCGGGAGCAGGGGAGAAAACGCCGGCTTGCGCCAGGTGGACCGGCTTGCTTTGCTCACTCTTCAGCGCGAAATCGGCAGCAGTCCTCAATCTGCCGAGCCGATGCTGCGCTCCCTGGCAGCCCGCGCTCGCGACGATGAAGCCCGCCGCGTCCTACTCAGCCTAGCCGACCAGTCTATACAAATCCGCGCTTGGGCTAAGGCCGATGCGCTCGAAAAATTACTCATAACCATTCTGCGCGACCCGACCGAGAAGATCATCATTTTCACCCACTTCCGCCGCACCATCGACCGGCTCTCGGAGCTTCTGCGGCAAATGAATATCGATTTCGTCACCTATCACGGCGAGATGGATATCAGCGCCAAAAACCAGGCCATTGAAACGTTTGAGAAACGCGCCCGCGTTTTGCTCTCCACCGAGGCTGCAGGGGAAGGGCGCAACCTCCAGTTTTGCCGGACGATGGTGAATTTCGACATTCCATGGAACCCCATGCGCATAGAACAGCGCGTTGGGCGCATTCATCGTGTGGGACAGACCCGCGACGTCCGCATCTACAATCTTTCGGCACGTGGCACAGTGGAGGATTACCTGCTTGAGATACTCGACCAAAAACTCAACATGTTTGAACTGGTCATCGGCGAAATGGATATGATTTTGGGGCAGTTTTCTGACGAGGGTGATTTTGAAGACCTGCTGGTCGATGTTTGGGTGGGATCTCAGAGCGCAGAAGAACTGCGTGCCGGGTTTACCCAACTGGGCGAGAGCCTTGTCCAGGCGCGGCAGGCGCACCAGCAAGCCCAGGAATACGACGAAGCCTTGTTCGGCGAAGACTTTTCGGCAGAATAGCTCATGGATCAAGATACCACTCTCGAACAACTCGTGCTCGGCGCTTGCCGCCAGATGGGCGGCTGGGTGGATCCACCCGCCTATGGCATCTACGAAACCCTGCTGCCAGATGAAGTAGCCGCCCGCTGGGGTGTTGCGCCGCACCAGCGTCTCACCTTCAATGCCGCCAACAGCCAGCCTGGCGTTACTTTTTTGCATTACGGCCACGCGTTCGTAGAAGCTATCGTCAATGAACTGCGCTGGCAAAACCCCAACGGGCAATTCTTCATCAACAATGTGCGCCCTGAAAAGCCCGGATTATATGCCGTCATTGAAAAAGCCACCTCTTTACCCAACGCCAAAATGTTTCCTGTGCCTGGCGCGGCAACACAGGTGCGCATGCACCACTACGCCCGTTTCAACTTCAAAGTCAGTCTGATTGCAGATGAAAAACGCGAACTGATTCTGCCTGTATGGATGGATGTGCAACGAGGCTGCTCCGTTACCGGGGCTGATATTGAGCGAGTGGCCATTCTCGATACGCAGAGTGAGCATCACAACGTTCCATCCGCCAACGTATTTTGGAACAATCAGCCGCCGCTTATCCCCCAAACACTGGCGGCGCTGCTGGAGCGCGCACGCCAATCGGTGCCACCGACTCTGGGCGAGACACTGGCGCACCTCCAAAAACGCCTAGGACGTTTTCTGGAACTTGACCGCGCTCGCCTCACCGATTACTACGCTGACCTGTTGAAAGACGCCGAGCGCCGTCTGCAAAAAGCCGAAGACGACCGCCGCAACGCGTTGGAATCGAAAATTGCGGCCATCGCTGTTGAACGTGAAGCGAAATTGGCCGATGCAGCCCAAAAATATCACCTACGCATCCAGTTGGAACTACTGAATCTCGCCATCGTCGCCTTGCCAAAGCTGGATTTGACAGTGGAAATCCGTAAGCGTGCGGTGACGATTAAACGGGTGACGAGTTGGAATCCGCTGCTGCATGGCGTTGAGTCGCTGTGCTGCGATGTGTGCGGCCAGGCAGGGCAGTCGCTCCTTTTGTGTGAAAACGGTCATCTGGCGCACACGGGATGTCTTGCGCCGCAGTGTGTGGACTGCAAACGCACATACTGCCAGAAGTGCGCCCATGAAGTGCAGGCCTGCGTCGTGTGCGAGCGCCCGGTGTGCGTCAACAGCCTTGTGCGCTGTGTTGAGTGCAAGCGGTCGACCTGCAGCGAGCATGTGGGCGCATGTCACGCTGATCAGGGGCAGCCTCGCAAAATCCTTCCCGAAAATGAAAACTCCGTCTTACCAGAAGTAAGCGACGGGAAGAAAATAGCCACATCAAAAACGGAAGCGACCCCCCTGCCAAAAACGTCCGCGAAACGGGAAAAGCTCACAGCCCGGCCATCTCGCCTGAAAACTGTCCCGCTCAAACCGCTCGCGGACTATGTGGAAGTCTACGCTGACCCATTGTCCGGCACAATTACGGCTTACGCAATGGTCAAAAAACGCGAACTGTGCATGCGTGGGTGGAAACTGGTTGAAACTGGGATTGCGGTGTATTGCCGATGTGAAAAAGGTAAGGACTGCCAGGAAGACGGGATGGTTTATCTCCCGCGTGATGATGTTGATCGGCAGGCAAACAGTTTGCTGGCTATGTTCCTGGATGAGTACCGTGTTCCGAAGAACAAGGTGCGTTATTTTCAAATTCGCCAGGGGAATACTTTTGACGAAAAGAAGTTGAAGGTGCCTTCGAGTTGGAAAGACCCCGCTGCGCTGGAAAAGGCGCGCCAGGGCTTTGAGAACTTAAGAGCGAGTCGCCTGTGATGTACCCATCCGCACCGCAAGAGAACACAATATCTGCTCGAGACAAGGCTGACACTCCCACAACCTTCTTAAAGTCAGGAGATGCTTATCATCTCAAAAAAACGTGGTTTGCCAGAAAGGGCAAAGCTGAGTAACGTTAGTTTACCTGTTAATCTGCTTTTTGGGAATCATCCAATTTACCTGGCGCTTTCCCCTACTTTTTGAGATGATACTGATATATCTATTATTACAACGCAAAGTTGCCGATTTTAGCCTTACCGAGCAGGCAAACTGACGCCAAATATAGCTTCCAAAAGCAGTTTTGCCTGTATTTTCAGCGTCAAGTTGTCTGACATTGCGATGTAATACTATTCTTTATGGTTATAATGCCTTCTGTGAATGCAATCCTTCGCCACCCCATTCTCTGGGCGATCATCATTGCCGTGTTTGGCAATATGACGACCAGCTCCGCTCAAGCAGGCACCATCCCTGAACAGGCTGGAATGCTGTCTTCAGATGTGCAGTTTGATTACTTTACCTGGACAGTAAATGCTGCCTGGCAGAAACTCCAGCTCAGCGCAATGAGCATGCCCTATTATCTCAATAATGATCAACGCAAACAGGTGGTCTATGACTATATTCAGATTACGAGAGATATTGAGAAACGTGAGAGCGATCTGGATCAAATTTATGCCGACCCCGCCATTATAGACAAGGACGCTTCTTCCGCACCCTTGCGGAAGGAATTGAACGAACTAACCCACCAGCAGCAAAACCTGGCACCCTTCACCGAATCGGTGATACAAGATCAAGTCGGCTCGGTCGCTTCGGAAATGGGATTGACGACCGGCGGGCAACCGATTCCTTCGGTGCTTTATAAAGTTTCACCTCTCCCGCTGGCATTGATCATTTCTCCTCGCGAAAAAGTCCAACAGGATGCCAACCTCTCGCTGCTCCCCGACCTGACCGTTGAACAGCGCGAAATCCTCGAGACAGAGGTGGATAAACAGCTCAATGTATCATCGCTCATCGTCCCGGTTGGCGGCATCGGCGCATACCCCACCATGGTAATGCGCACGAGCGATTTGAGATGGCTGACCGAAGTTGTCGCGCACGAATGGATTCACAATTTCCTGACCCTGCGTCCCCTCGGAATTCGATACGACACCACACCAGAATTGCGTACAATGAATGAGACTACTGCCAGCATCGCTGGGAAAGAGATCGGGCAGCGTGTCATTGAGAAATACTACCCTGAACTGATCGCGCGGGAACAAACCGCCTCCGGGCTGGTTTCACAATCCAATGGGCGACCAAACCCAGGCGATTTTCGCCAACCGTTTGATTTTCGAGTGGAGATGCACGAGACCCGGGTCACAGTAGACCAGCTTCTTTCGGAAGGTAAAATTGAAGAAGCTGAAAACTATATGGATTCACGCCGTCAACTATTCTGGGATAATGGCTATGCCCTGCGAAAACTGAACCAGGCTTATTTCGCTTTTTACGGTGCTTATGCAGACGTCCCGGGTGGTGCAGCCGGTGAAGACCCGGTCGGTCCAGCAGTCCGTGCGCTGCGGGAACGCAGTGCGACACTGGCTGAATTTATATATCGCGTCGCCTGGATGACTTCATTTGATGAACTAAAGGTAGCCGTCCAATAAGGAAACTGCCGAATACAAATTAGGTTTCGTAATTCTGTTTTCATTGTCGTCTCTTGTTCTAATCGACAGGTGAGGAAAGAAACATGCGCACTCTCATTCCAATCTTTAGCATTCTTGTACTTTTAGTGCTGGCAGCCTGCGGAAATGGGATTTCCGCTCCAACTGCCACACGGCTCCCCACTCTCACGCCGAAACCATCTCCTACCTTTGAGGCTCTCTGCCAAAGAATCAGCATTGAACCTACCCCGGATGCCAAGGAAACATCTCTTTTCCCGGCAGTAAGTGATGATGACCACGTCGTCGGACCGAAAGATGCCGCGATGACCATCATCGAGTATGGCGATTTTCAATGACCCTACTGCGCTTACCTTGCGCCCGTGCTGGCGCAACTCCAACAACAGAATCCTGATACAGTCCGCCTCGTCTACCGCAATTTTCCGCTCGAAACCATCCACGACAAAGCCGCCCTATCTGCCCAAGCTGCAGAAGCTGCCGGAGAGCAGGGCAAGTTCTGGGAAATGCATGATTTTCTCTTTGCCACACAACAGGAGTGGAGTGCCTTCACCTCTGATGAATTTTCTAAATGGCTGCCCGGGCAGGCAATCACCCTCGGGTTGGATGCAGCCCAGTTCAAGATCGATTTGACCCGTGAGGACATCGTCAAAAAAGTAAACGAAGCATGGGAAAATGGTAAAAAAATCGGGCTGCCTGGAACACCTTTCGTGCTTATTAATGGTCAGATCTACGGCGGCCCTCTTGATTACACCAGTTTAAACCAAATAGTCAATCTGCTTTCCATTGCTGAAAGGCAGTATAAAACCTGTCCACCTTTAATAATAGATCCTTCCAAACAATATATAGCAAGGCTTAAAACTGAAAAGGGCGAGGTAGTCATTGAACTGTATGCTGATAAGGCTCCCAACACAGTAAATAATTTCGTTTTCCTCGCCAATGACGGTTGGTTTAATGGGATCACCTTTCATCGCGTGATTGCGGGAGCTGTGGCTCAAACTGGAGACCCGACAGGCACCGGCATGGGAAATCCAGGCTACTACATCGATAATGAAATAGACCCGTCTCTAAAATATGATAAACCCGGGGTGGTCGGAATGGCAAATTCCGGGCCAAACACGAATGGGAGTCAGTTCTTTATTACCTTCGTCCCTGCACCTAATCTCGATGGAGGGTATACGATTTTTGGGCAAGTCATTAGCGGCATGGATGTCTTGTATCAGCTAACTGCTCGCGATCCGAAATCCGGCACTTCACCGCCACCAGGAGATAAACTCATCAGTGTGACCATTGAGGAGAGGTAATGCAAAACCGCAGAAATACGCCCTGGACTTCGATCCTGCTGCTCTTTTTGAGCTCATTATCCTCCCTGATCTGTTTCGGTGCTGGAGCAGTGATGGGTTTTACCGGCCTCATGGAATATTTGTCGGGGAATGTCGAATTTGCCAAATCAACGCTGATGCTTTCTGCGGGATTATTGTTCCTGGGCACGGTTTTCTTGCCAGCTGTGTATTACAGCTTTATGCGTATCTCAAATAAGCCCGAGGCAGACTTGCCCTTGCAGAGAATCCCAACGACAGCGTTGATCATAGTCTGGATCGCTGCAGCCGGTCTCGGGTTGCTTTTGGAGAAACAGGAATCCATGTTCCTTCTACTGTTACCCTTGAATTTGTTGACAGTGGTATTGCCGGTTTGGATCCTCGCTCGAATTGCTTTACACGGCCTGGATGTCGGATCGAATGAGCGTCGCTGGGGAACAATCACAGTTGGGATGGCGATTGTCCCATTTCTCATCGGAATTGCGGAAATAATGATAATTGCTTTCATTGGGATCGTAGCAATTATATGGATTAGCCTAAATCCATCCTTGTTGCACTCTATCGAGGCTTTAAGCGCGCGATTGATGTACACCAGCAACCCTGATGCGTTAGTGAGAATTTTGACTCCCTACCTTCTTAACCCGGCAGTAATCATCACTGGTCTGATTTTCTTCTCGGTTTTCACTCCACTCATCGAGGAAGTCTTAAAGCCTTTGGGTGTATGGCTCGGCTCAAACCAGATAATCACTCCTCAACAGGGATTTGCTTTCGGGGCATTATGCGGCGCAGGATATACACTTGTGGAGAGTCTGGGAGCCTTATCGAGCAGTTCTAACGCCTGGGGACTGCTTTCCATAGCACGGGCTGGATCGGATTTATTGCATATTGTCACAACCGGGTTGATGGGATGGGCGCTGGTGAGTGCCTGGCGGGAGAGAAAATATCTCCAGCTTGGTCTGACTTATCTCGCCGTTGTCCTGCTCCACGGCATTTGGAATGCATTGTCATTGTCATCCGCAGTTGGAATAGCCATTGGATATATGTCAAATCCATCGCCCTGGTTGAAAAGCCTGCCAGTGATTTCTGTAACCGGATTGATGATGTTGGTTTTACTCAATTTCTCTATTCTGATTCGAGCAAACAGGATACTACGAGAGACTTCTCCATCTCAAATTCAAATTGATACGATCGGGGTGGAACCAATCGACCGAATGAAATCTTAGTAATCCCGGATGAATCGGCGGTATAATCGCATCTTGTGTTTTAAGCGCATGCCCTCGTTCTTGGCTTTTACATAACATACTATTTGAGATTCTTTTCATGGATACAATAAAAAACCTTGTAGACCTGTTTTTAAACCTCGATCAATATCTGGAACAGATCATCCTGCAGTTTGGCGCAGTGACGTATATCCTGTTGTTCTTCGTCATTTTTGCCGAGACGGGTTTTGTAGTTACGCCCTTCCTGCCCGGAGATTCTCTCATCTTTGCCGCTGGCACTTTCGCAGCCCGAGGTTGGCTTAACCCTCTTATACTGTTTGTATCCCTTTCACTGGCTGCCATATTGGGGATACGGTAAACTATTGGATTGGTCATAGCATCGGTTCGCGTGCTTATACCGGAGAAGTAAAATGGATCAAGAAGGAATATATTGATAAGACACATGCCTTCTTCGAGAAATACGGCGGGAAGACCATCGTACTGGCGCGTTTTGTTCCTATTGTGCGTACTTTCGCGCCATTTGTAGCTGGCGTGGGAGAGATGAGTTATAGATATTTCATCACCTATAACGTCGTTGGTGGAATATTGTGGGTGAGCATCTTCCTCGGGTTGGGATACTTTTTTGGAAATATCCCCTTCGTCCAGAAAAATTTCGAGTTGGTGATTATCGCCATCATCCTGATTTCGGTGGTACCGGCCGTTTACGAAATCGTAAGGTCGAGGATGGAAAAAAAGGTCGAGGCAGAATCTATACAAGCAAAATAAGAATGGAAGAAAAAAAAAGGCTGGATGTTAGAGCATCCAGCCTTTTTTGATCCCCTGCACGAACAACTATGGCACCAACCTCAAGTGCCCTTCGGAATTATCGATGATGGATTGTTCTTCTCCCCACATCGGATAGTATTGGATTTTCCGCCATAAATCAGCCATGTCAATGTAATGCTCGCTATACGCATGACCCGATTGGCCTGTCGTGTGGACAGAAACCGAGTTGTTCAGGTTGCTCAGGTCCACGATCATGCGCATGGATGGCAGCCAGTTTACTTCATATGAATCACCCACGTCCCATCCTGTTGCATTGACGATACTCTTTCCACCTGCAGTTGGGAATGGACCACGATTGAAGAGGGCTTCAATCGGCGCAATTCCCGACTTGCCAAGCGTCTGGTTACGGAAAGTGGCCGTGTGCATTTCGCCCCAAGTTGGCCATTTGGCTGGAACACTTCCATAATATTTGTTCAAATTCTCAACGGTATCCGCCAGCGCTTTTGCAAAGATGTCGTCACGTGTTTCAACCTTGTCCTCGGTAGTCACATCATCCCACCAGGCAGAATCTGGCTGATTGACTATCTCTCGAATGACTTCGTACCATCGCGCTCCCCCGGCAGCTGCATAATCCTCCGGGAGTTGATCGTTAAAGGTATCGCTAAGCAGGAACCACCAATAGCGCTCAAAGAACGCCGCCTGGCGAGATTCCATTGTGTCCTGGTAATCCCAACCGGTGAGCACATTTCTGGCTTCGTCCAGTTTGGGGTCATCCACCTTGAGCTGCAGCAGCGAAGGGGCGATCGTTTCAGCGTTCAGGTTCTTATCGTCCCCTTGCATTTTCTGGAAGTAGGCAATATCAATCGGGCCGGGAGCGTTCTCAATCATATCCACGATGCGCTTGGCTCTGAAACCGTAGTCCCAATCTGTGCTGATCAGATAGGGGTAATCGTTCGGCGGAACCTGGTTATTGGCGGTGACGATGTAACCGCTTGACGGATTGACCTGATACGGTAATTCGTCAAATGGAATATAGCCTGTCCATTCGTAATCATCTGTCCAGCCTGGGACGGGGAGCCGGCCATCGCCGTTCTTGCGGATGGGAACATTCCCGGGCATCTGATACGCGATGTTCCCTGAAGTGTCGGCATACAACAGGTTCTGGGCCGGGACTTCGAACCCGCGCGCTGCTTCTCGGAATTCATCCCAGTTTCGGGCTTTGTCAAAGCCCCAGATTGCCTCAAAGACACTCCCGGGTTCCAGGGCTGTCCAACGTAGAGAGACAACGTACGGGTCAGGCAGGGGAATGCCCGTCTGTTCTGTGTAGGGTTTAACGGGTGTTGCTCCTTTCACCGGCTTTACGGTTTGCAGGAGCGGTCCGTAAGTATCCGAAACCACCGGACCATGCCGGGTAGCCCTGACCGTGATGGTAACCGGATCGCCCCCCGCAACTTTAATGGTTTCTTCATGCAGGGCCATATCCACCCACTGACCGTTTACCTCATACTGGTTTGGGTTATCAGGGTTCACCTTTTCGATGTACAAATCCATGACATCCGGGCCAACATTCGTGAGAGCCCAGGCGATCTGGTCATTATGTCCAATCACAACGCCGGGCACACCGGCAAAAGAGAATCCACCCACTTCATAGGGGCAGGCATCGCTTTTGGGTTTGCAGTGTAATCCGATTTGGTACCAGATGGATGGCATCTGGATCACCAGATGAGGATCATTGGCGATGAGCGGTTTCCCGGATTCTGTCCGAGTACCGGAGACTGCCCAGCTATTCGATCCGATTCCAGCCCCGGAAGGACCCAGAACCAAATCAAGCAAGGCGAAGTTGTTTTTGATATTTTCAAAATTGGAAAGTCCCAGGATTGGTTGCATTTCATTTGTATAATCGAACAGTGGAGTGGAGGAATTGGTAAAATCACCAATCCCCGGGACAATGACAGGATGGTCCGATGGATAAGGTGGAAAGAGCTCATCCACCTGTTCCGATGTCAGGGTCTTCAACAAAATGGACCGCTCTATTTCTGCGCCCATATTTCCACGCAGGTCCCAGGCCATCGCCTTTGCCCAGGTCAGGGAGTTGACAGGCGTCCAGGGTTCGACGACATAACCCGGATTGATGAGTTTGAGTACACCATATTCGAGGCTCAGCGCCGTGCCGGAGTGGTCAGCCAGATAGGCATTTACGCCATCAATGTAGGCTTGAAGGATCACTTTAGACTCAGGGGTGAAATTTTCCCATTCCGTCTCGGCGATTTGACGCCAGCCCAAAGTCCGCAGAAAGGCATCGGTCTCCAATTGGGAATCGCCAAACATCTCCGACAAACGCGCTGAACCAATATGCCTCCAAAAGTCCATTTGCCAGAAGCGATCCTGGGCATGCACATATCCCTGGGCAAAAAATAAATCATGGAGGGTGGACGCATAAATATGTGGGATGCCCATCTGATCGCGATATATATCCACAGGGTTATCAATCCCCTGAACATTCATCGCCGACAAACCTTCCACATCGTTCATTTTTATTTCGCCATCCGTCAATGGATATGAACGGCGCACATTTATGAATCCGAACACACCGGCGACAAGTACAATGATAACAAGCACGCTGAAAAAACCGATCAAGAACTTACGAAGTCTGGGTGACATTTCTCCTCCTTGGCGTGGGAATGGCGAATATGCATTGGGTAACTTTGCTGATGATAGAACACATTGGAACATAAATGGTCACGAATCAAAATTCCCCGTCGAATAAGAACTGGCGGGGAATTCGAAATTAAAAGGATCAATTTATGGCATCGGATTGTTGTACGCCCAATCGTCACCTAGGATAATCGTTACATCGGCTGGTGATGAACTTTCGAACTTTATCTGGAATTGTACTGCTGCATCTACCTTGAACAAGTCAAACAGGTATTTGGTCATATAGGGCTTGCCGCGGTGATCAATGATAACGGTGCGAGGATAGCCGATCTGTTGCGGGTTGCCTACGATGGCGACATTCATCCCCAACGATTTAAAGTAGTCACCCGTCTTGCCAGCCAGACCCGCTGTATATGTGCCGTTCAAAATTTCAAGAGAAGCACCTTCGTCAATTGCGAGTTGAACTGGTTCACCTTTTGCCAGAGGGTTGATCGAGCCCCCATCGGTAAACATCTGGTCGCGTAGTTCTCGGATTTTATCAGGTATGGGCACAAAGATACTCATTACCTGCCCATCCTTGCCCACAACATTTGCCAGAGTTACCATCTTGTAGTCGATGATAGAGGTCTTGATCTCCTCACTTGGGATATCTTTTGCCAGCATTGCCAGCTTGAGGGCGTCATTAAGCGTGAGATTGGTGTGGATACCAGAAGCCAGTTCTTGATAAATGGCCGGGGCTTTTGCAACCAGAGTGGGGAAATTAGCCGGGTTAGTTATCTTATCTTTTAAGGCCAGAATCACCTGCTGTTGACGATGAGCGCGATCCACATCACCGCCTTGGGTGTGGCGATTGCGAGCATATGCCAGCAGAGTTGCGCCATCCATGCAGTAACCCTTGTCTTTATTAAGATGAATGGTATTACCCTTTCCAACAGGGTCGATGTCCATTTCCTGGTAGGACCAGATATGGACGCAACCCAGTTCATCCACCATGCGGGTAAATGCATCAAAAGAAATCACCGCATAATACTGCACAGGAACCCCGATCACATTTTCCACGGTCTTGGCAGCGAGCGCAGGGCCTCCACCCGGGAGCTTGTACGCCTCTCCCAGGGCGTGAGCAGTGTTGATTTTTCCATGGTCAAATCCGGGAATGTTTACCCACAGATCGCGCGGGATTGAAAGCATCCCGGCGGTTTTAGTAATGGGATCAATGGTTAAGAGAATCATCGAATCTGAACGCGAAGGACCATTGCGGTCTTTAGACCAATCGGCGAAATCGAGCCCCATCACGAGAATATTAACACGTGAAGCGCCGTCCCACGTTGGCGGCAGGTTCGATGGCGGAACGACTGCCTCAGGGGTGAGATTGGGTTGTGCTTGTGTATCGTTATTTGAACTGCCATTATCGGTGATGGCAATCCCGGGTAAATCGGTAAATGTCCATGATACGATAATCCCTCGCATCAGGAAAAACGCCCCAACCGCCAAAACGATTGAAATTGCCAAAATGAGGTAATGTTTCCAATTTAGTTTCATAGTGTTTGTTTTAATCTCTGTCGAAAAATTAATCAGGTTTGAAATAAACCATACCCACACCGAGATTCTCAAGTCCCTGCTCAGCCCAGTACCTGACCAATACAGAGTCGTTTTCCAGCACCTTCATGAACACAGGGATTGCGCGTGGGTCACGGATTTCGGAAAGAGCACGGGCTGCCTCGATGCGTGCTGCCTGTGTGCCATTTTCCATAACGGATAATAGTTCAGGAGTAGCATCCTTACCAATTCCAATCAATGCGTTTGTTGCCAGTGTGGCGACCATTCTATCAGGGTCATCGAGCGTTGCAATTAATCGGGGTGCAACAGACGGGTGAGGATGGAGGCACAGCGCCATAGCAGCACTCTCGCGTACAGCTCCGGACGGATCTTGAAGTCCGGGAATAAACCATGTCGCATCTGCCCCCGGCATTTGCGCCAGGGCGCAGAAAGCCCACCAACGTACATCTTCATTTTCCTTACCTCTCATAATGAGAAGGTCAGGGATCGCTTCTTTATCCAGAACAATTAGCTGCGAGACGGCACGCTCGGCAAGATCATCATCCCCGGAAGTGAGGTCGGCAAGCAAACGTGGGAGCTCGGACATACTACCGCGGGGGGGGCGGGACAGGAAGTGAATCCACTGCAGTGCTTACCCATTTATCTCCCTCGTCGATTAGCATTACGGGGATTTCATCGACGATGGGATACTTCCGGGCGCAATCCTGGCACACAAGCCAGGCATCCTTGTAAAGTGTGAGCAGACCGTCTTTCTCACGGACACAAGCCGGGCAGCGCAGAATTTCGAGCAAGTCTTTACTGACCATAACTCTCCTTAATTGGCTATCGAGAAAGAGAGAACCACCGAGAGCGAATTTTACCACGCCCGCCGGATTACTGACACAGTCCTTCCTCTTCAGCACGTGCTTTCGGATCTTCAGTCCCAGGACCATATTCACACACAGCCTGCCATGGGGCGTAATGCGTATTGAAATAATCCTGATTGATCAGTTGACCGCCGCGGGTAACCCGCCGCACTACCTGAACATCAGCGCCTTCAGCCGCCCAGTCCGTCTGCTTGATGGCACCGGGTTCAAGGTCAGGGTTTTCCTGGAACACGGGATCAGGCGCAGGCACCCGATTGAATGGGCCGGTTGTTTCCCAATCAACGGTGCGACCGTCCTTTGTGGAATAGAATTTCCAGGTGATTCGCCGAGCTCCCACATTGACATACGTCTCCATCAATAACCAATAAGGGGTGTCATTCAAGAATTTTAAATCCACCAGCGGAAAGTAAACCGTCGCATCCAGCCCCGCCAAGTTAGGGTTGATGCCGTTCTCTGTCTGTTCGTAATACGAAACACGATATGCATGCGCGGAACGTTCGACAATCGGATAACCGGCAAAGAAGACAGTACGGAAAAGCGTTGTGCTGACCTGGCACACACCGCCGCCGACGCCTTTGATGGTCTTGTTGCCGTAAATAATCAAGGCTTCGGCATAACCGTTATCGAGGCTTATATCGCCAAGCACCTGTCCCATCGAGAATGTTTCACCGGGTGCGATAAGCAAACCATGGAAGGATCCAGTAGCTATCTTGATATTCTGGATGCGAGGAGTACCCGAACCACGGAAATACGTGGAATATGTGATCACATTTTCTGTGATCCCCAACGATGCAGCGGTCGCGTCGCTTTTAACCGCCGGTTCTGTGGTGTCCACCGCCAATGTGATCACCTGCTGGCCTTCATTGATGGCGTTATTAATTGCGGTAATCGTCTCATCGACCCTCAACTTCCGGCCGAGCACCGCAGGTTCGATCAATTCCAACTGGCGGGTGTCATCATTAAAGATAAACCGGGCGTTCTTCGGCTGTTTATCCAACTCACGGGCAATCCCCATCACGAAAGGCCGAATCATCTGATCACTGACCGAAATGCGGTATTCTCCCGTGCCATTTCCATTCTTGACCTTTTCAACCGTCAGCATGGTCGCCAGCGTGGAGGGGTCTATCTGCCACGGACCCGGTTCACCCAGTTGGGGGTTTGGCATAACGATGTTCAGAGGAGTTTCAAGAATACGTCTGGCAGACTCGGCCGGTTTGCTGACATCAAGCACTTCAGGGGCGCGCTCATCTATTACCAGTGAGACTTCACCATCTTTAAATGTTTGCATCTGGGCAGACACAGCCTCGAGAGTTTTATCCACATTCACCAAATACCCAACTTGACCGGGATTGGCGATGACATTTAAACCTTGAATTTCAAGACTGCCCTCCACCGGCGGGATATCCACCTGGTCAGCCAATGATTGCAGAAAACGATAGGCAGCCCGCTCGTCCAGGATGACCACGGGCGCCACATCCATCCCGGATTGGAATGCACGCAACTGGTTGGACAGGCGGTTCTTGATGCTCCCTGTACGCCCCATCCGGTAGGCACTTGCTGCTGTGGTTGCGGGGTCAAAAAGCATCCCCATTTGTGCCGGCGCTACCACCCAGACATTCTGCCCATTTCTAAGCAGTAACTTTCCACTCAATGGATACTGCACTACCTGGTTGAGTTTTATCTCAGCCTGTTCGCGAGTCAAACCGGATACATCCACGCCGGTGATTCGAACTCCCGGGAAAATGCGTCCGAAGTACCAGGCGTTGTAACCGATCGCCATGAGGGCGACGGCCACGATAAATAGTAAAGCCCCGCCCACAAGAATCCCAAAGAACTGCATGATTACATTTGCAGTTTGGTGGGCAGGGTTTCTTCCTGGGAGTGTAGAGGTTGTCATAATAATTATTCAGTAAATATCAATTACGTCTTTTTTGAAGGAATGGGACCAGCATCGGAGTTCTTGCCTGGTACTCGTAATAATCGCTCCCGAACTCGCGTAATAGTTTTCGCTCTTCAAAATACGCGCCGATCATTATATACAGGGTCAGACTGAAATAAAGCACGAGCCGGTTCAAGGTCATCGCCGGGGTAAGCCAGATAAAGACCAGGCCGGCAGTATAGAGCGGGTGACGGATATATCGATACAACCCGCCCGTCATGATCCTGCTTTCCGACTTGCCGCCCATTATCTGACGCAAGCCCATGAAAGACCAGACATCCGTCTGGAAAACACCGACCACCAGCGCAACCACCGCCATAAGCTGGATGAATAAGGTTACATTCACCCAGGGTTCCGGGATCGTGTAGATTTGGCGGTCCGGAAGCAGGGAAGCGAGCGCCATCACTGGCAGGAAGCTCATTACCGCAAATAAATTATATGCAAGCCTGTACCAATTCATGGCGGGATCGCCAAATGCACGTTGAGCTGCATCCTTGACGCTGGATGAGACGAACAGGGAATGAAACAGTCCCCAGAGTGCAGACGCTACAACCAGTAAAAGGGTTCCCATAATGAAAGGACCAGAATTTACATATTAATGGAGGATGGTTAACTGAAAATGAGAAGGATCCAGGCTACTCTCCCCCAAAAGCAGGCAACTCGATCAATTCTTCATTTGTTTTTACCTGATAAAAGGGCATCCAGGCGATGCCGAAACGATCGACGAAAATATCGCTTTTTCGCGGGGTCAGGGAGATTTCATCCACTTTATCCACCAACCCACCCCAGCGGTTCGTGATCTCCTGGGTTTTCTGGTCGCGCTGTTTCTGCAACTCGTTAATTTGCTCTTTCAATTGAGCAATGGAAACCTTTGATTCTTCCACATTGGCTTCCGCCTGACCTTTCAAGCGGTTTTTTTCCATCGCCCGGCTCAACCGTCCGGTACGCCCCCTGCGGAATACACCCAGAACATTATCAGCTACGGATTGTGTTTGCTCCCAGGTGCGGCTGTTGAGTTCCTCCTGGTCGTTTTCAAGCTCGACTTGTTCCTTTTCAAGTTTGCGCTCGAGCGAGCCAATCTGCCGGTCGAGGTTGGCAAATGCTTTCGCCAGTTCAAGATCACGCCCGGCGCGGGCTGCATTAGTACACTCCGTCATGAAATCGGCTTGCGTCATTCCGGGGCGGGTGACTACTTTGAGCAACTTATTTTCGCGCATGGTCATTTTCACAGTGCGGTAGATCCAATCACTGAAATCGCGTTTCATCAATGCGATTGTTTTTGGATCCGTAAGCGGGTTGTTCAATGATTCAAAAATCGCCTGAGGAGCGGGAGAATTCTCCAGCCTGTCCAGGGATGGTCCACGATAGGTAAAATCATCCCACCTAACCGAGCCATTCTTATCGGGATTATCAACCAGCGCCGTCGATTCGAGTTCGGAGTCGATCCCATAGCGCCGGTCGAGGAAGCGCGCTTTGGCGGTGGCCAGCAAAACAGGGCGATACAGGACAGCCGACAACTGTGATTGTGCGGGGAGCGGTTCGGAGGCGGCGGTAAACGCTTCGGTGAGCGAATAGCTCAGGGGCAGGAAAAATTCGTCCACCCCGGCAGGAACGGTCGGTTTTGTGAGACTTCCTTTTGAGGCAGTCTGAGACCGCGCTTTCTGGAGGGCTGGACCAGCCTGAATAGCGGAGGCGGACGAAAGGGAGCCATTACCGGGCGGGACATTTGAGCTGGAATCCGTTTGAGGAGCAGATTCAACCACCGGTGATGGAACTGACAAAACACCGGCACCCGCCAATTTATTGAGGAGTGGGATTTGTGTGCGGGTGAGCGGGCCAGCGAGAAAGTTCATCGTCCAACGGGTCTGGAAAATGACTGCCTTTCCCTCATGGACATTGTGAAGTAGAAAGATACGCTTGCCGAGCGCGGAAATGGTTTTATCAAACTCAGCGCGGTTCAACCCGCCGCCGACGGATTCAAGGCCATCGAGCAGGCGTTCTTTGTCGCGCTCAGTCTGCAGCTTGCCGACAAACCAGGTCCCGGCATTGGAGAGCCCCTTGTAGTCAACATCCACAGGGTTCTGGGTGGCCAGCAGCAGCCCCACACCGAAGGCGCGTGCCTGTTTGAGCATACGCAGGAGGGGCTGTTTGCTGGGCGGATTACGAGTAGGCGGCAGATAGCCATAGATTTCGTCGAAATATATCAGAGCGCGCAGGTAGGAGGAACCCGCCTGGGTGCGCATCCAGGTCTCAACGGCGGAAAGCAGCAGGGTGATGAAGAACATGCGCTCGGCGTCAGAAAGGTGAGCAATGTAGAACACATTGTGGCGCGGTTTGCCATCTGGTGAAAACAAGAGAGAGGGAATGTCGAGCGGATGCCCTTCCCGCCAGGCTTCGAAGGTGGGAGCAGCCAGGATGTTGTTCAAAACCATCGCCAGTGGAATGCGCTCTTTTTCCGGGAAAAAGGTTTCCACCGGGAAGGCGCCCAGCTTTTCGAAAGGCGGCGTCTGTGTTTGCAGGATGAGCTCGGTCAAATCGAGATTCTTGCCCTGGCTCCACGCATTTTCAAAGATGTTCGCGAGCAAAATGTGTTCCCGGGAACGCACCGGGTCGATATCTTCGAAGCCGACTAAACCGAGCAGGGCGGTGACGGTGGCGGAAATTTTTTCTCGCAGGATTTCGCGGTTGCCCTCCCACGGCACGGAAGGGGCTTCGAGCGATGAAAGGATGTTTACCCGCAGTCCGGCATCCGAGCCGGGTGTAAAGACTGAGAAGTTGACCGCGTCCTTCAGGTCACGGATCCGGTCGGGAGTAATTCCCCAATCGGCAAGTCCCTGCTTCCACTGCCCGGCGGTTTCGGTGGAAGCTTGTTCGAGTGTTTTTCCCTGCCGGCGGATCATATCCGTATCCAGCCAGGGTTGAAAATCCGGTGGGGCCAGATCAGGGAAGTGCAACAGCAGATTCGTCAAATCACCCTTGGGATCAATAATGAGGGCAGGGATCTGTTCAAGTGCTGCTTCTTCCATCAATCCGATACACAACCCGGTTTTACCTGAACCGGTCATCCCGGTGACGACGGCGTGCGTGGTGAGATCCGCCGGGTTATACAGGATCTTTTCAGCGGAAAGCTTGCCAGATGAGAGATCGAATGTTCGTCCGAGATAGAAGTTTGCAGTCATAGTCTTTAGAACCCCGGGATGATCAATGATATTTTGTAAAATGTACCCCAGTTTGGTAAAAAAGGCAATCGGTTAATGGCGCACGAATTAAGAAATAAAGGTTGCGCATATCTTTCCACGCAACCTTTATTTTATCGATCGCAGAAATCAATCATCCGAGGGTTCATCCAGCTTGGGGGGTTTCGTCGGGTCATGACCGCCGGAACCATCCCCGCCATTTCCATCGCCGCCACTTCCGCCTTCACCCCCCCCACCTGAACCGGGAGATGATTTCACCTCAATACGGAGAGCGACAAGTGTGCCATCCTGGTTGATATAACCGCGAATTTTGACCTTCGAACCCTCTGAAGGGACGCCGCGCAGTTCGGTTCCGGGGGCGATATAGATTGATTTATTGCCAACAACAATCAGGCTTCCGTTGTAGCTGGCCACAATTCCTTCGATTTCGAATGGCTGCGGCTGTGAGGTGGACTGGTCATTCCCAGAATCCGAATTTTCTGGTTCTGGAGTCTTGCTCGATTCAGGTATCCGCGTTTCTGACTCCTTCGATTTCCCGCCCTCAGGGGTTTCGTTCTTTCCGGATTCACCTCCACCAGAGTTTCCGCTGCCTTTGTTGTCATCCCCTCCGCTCGAAGATCCACCCGAACCATCACCCGTGATTAGATCACTCTCGCTGGAACCGGCAGGTACAACCCTGATTTTGTCTGCCACCACAACACCATTCGTCTGGGTCGCCCCTTCGACACGCACCCACACATTCATCTGGATATCTCCATCCAGACGCGTATCGGGCGTGACAGTGACGGTCACACCAGAAACGATATATTGGGTCGGGAAAATTCCTTCGACCTGTCCGTAGAATTTGACTCGCTCAGAACGGCTCGCATTGATGAGCTCGTTGATTTCTACGACTCGTTCCTGGTCAAACCGGTCTTCAAGCGATTCGCGTTCCGTTGGATCATAAGCCAACTTGAGTTGTAAATTCTCCCAGGTGCGCTTGACGGGATACAACTGGTCGCCGGGCAATGACCCGCTCGAGGCGCGTACCAGCCCTGTTCCGCCGATACCAACCATAAGTGTGATCACGATCAGTACAGCGAAGCCAATCCGGAAAACACGCCCGAATGGGGAGAAATACATCCTCTTCTTTGCTGATTTCTGTTCGCGCATCTCAGCGGCTGCGTTAAGTAATCGGGCTTTGCTGCGGCGCATCACATCGACCGGGACATCTTTCTCAGCGAGGGATTCGACGTCCATGGCTGCGAGCAGGAGCGGTCGCAGCTCGGAGGCAAGCTCGGGATATCGCGCAAGGCAGGATTCTAGGTCAGCACCCTGATCCATCATGGTTAGGCAATTGTCTAATGCAACGAAGAGTTGTTCACTCATAGCGTCTCATCAATCTGACGATTGAGCGCTGCCAGAGCGCGGAATTGGAGTTGTTTGACGGCATTCACGTTCTTTTTCATTAAAATCGCTGTTTCTTCCAAGGATAGTTCCTGTCCAAAACGGAGGGCGATCACATGTTGTTGTTCGGGGGTCAACTTGTTAAGCGCCTGGCGTACTCTGCGCTGCTTTTCGCGCTGCTCGACAGATTCAGCAGGAGTTGCTGAGAAGTCACGGATGGACTCATTAATTCCTTCAGTCGGCTGGCGGTAAGCCTTGCGGTGATGGTCATTGACCGCGTGCGAGGCAGTCCCCAGCAGCCACGCTTTCAAGTTGGTCTCCGGTCCTTTCCCGCTGCGGACCGCCTCGAGCAATCTCACAAATACGTCGCTGGCAATATCCTCCGCCTGAGTGACATCGTTCAGACGGTAACGCACGTAGCGGAATACGATGGGGAATAAGCGATCGAATATCGAACTGATCACTTGCGGGTCGAACCGTTGTAAACCATCAAATTCCTGCTTATCGTCTGGGATTGACATGTCAGCAAAGGTATTGGAAACATTACCATTGAAGGATAGAATTTCGCAAAGTATACCATCGCTGACCCAGCCTTTATCCTATCCCCCATCCCTTTCAGGATGGGGGATATTTTAGAGCAAGGGTACGGTGTTAATCGTCGTCACCGGGTTCAGGAGTCTTGTGGTCATTCGAGCCCTTGTCATCGCCTCGCCCGGAACCGTTGTTGTTGTGGCTGTTTTCGTCATCCGACTTTGACTTGTTGAAGGATTTGATTTCCAGGGCGGTAACTGAACCATCCGGATTGGTCACCACTACAGCTTTCACATTTTCGCCGATGACCAGCCCGCTGTCGAGTTTGGTCTGGGGGGTGATCAGCACCACGATGTTGCCGATTGTTGCCTGGGTTTGTGTGAGTTCATTCAACACACCTGTAAGCTTCTTCTCTGAGTTGTGCGCCTGATTGTCACCCGCCAGTTCGATCTCCGTCGCAGTGAAAGTGCCATCGGGATTCACCAGATAATGCACTTTGACCACGTCGCCAAGATAGATAGTATCCTTGATCTCGGTCTGAGTGTTGACTGCGAATACCTGACCCTTCACTGTCCAGGCTTCGGGGGTGAACGCATCCACTTTGCCGGTGATTTCTGCCTCGCCCTGGTTGCCCTGGTTGTTCTGCTCGGAATTGTCCGCCTGGTCACCCGCCAGTTCGATCTTCGTCGCGGTGAAAGTACCATCGGCATTTTTCACAAAATGGACTTTGACCATATCCCCGATCAAAATATTACCCTTGATATCGGTCTGGGCGTTGACAGCGAATAACTGACCCGCCACCGTCCAAGATTCGGCGGTAATCGCATCCACTTTACCGGTGAATTCTTTTGCGTCGCCATTAAAAGCGCCGGGGGTGGCTTGCGAGTCATCTCCACCCGAAGAAGCGGAAGGCGATTCGATTTTGTCAGCGGTCACGGCGCCATCAGCAGTTACAGTCGCATGAACTTTTACCGAATCACCGGCGGCAAAGACACCGTCAATGACGGTCTGGGCACTGATCAGTACCGCCTGCCCCGAGATCATCCACTGGTTCGCGGCAATGGAATCAACGACGCCGGTGAATTCCACCTGCGCACTCTTGCCATCCGCTGAGACTTTGGCTTCTGCGCCAGCCGGCAATGCAGCATTGCATGCCGCCAAGAAGACCGCCACCACGGACAAAAAGCCGAATACGATGAAACGGGTTGATTTATTCATTTTTCTCTCCTTAAACTTCTGTTGATAGGTTTCATCTAATTTGTCGCTCAGTATGTCAAAAAGTTATGGGCTCAAACCGTCGATTCTTCTTTTTTCCTGCGATAGCGCATCAATGCTTGGGTAATGGAATTCCTCTTAAACACAAAGTGGAGCGAAGGTTATCTTCACTCCACCGCTGGTTGACGGGACTCAATGGGTCGTCAGGGTTGTCGAGCCTGGTTGTACACCCGCTGGAACTCCTGCAGGTACAACTGGGCGATCTGCGAATTGAAAATGATCAGCACGTTCTCATCGTTGGTGTTTTCAGCGCTGTAACTGAAATTGTACGAACCCAGGATAACCACCTTCCCGTCAATGATGAATACCTTGTGATGCATCAAATCTGGGTTGCCATCCAGCCTGACAGCGATGCCCGCCTGGCTGAGTGGATCATACTCCGTGCCCTGGTTGGAGGTGACCTGCTCCTGCTCCATGACCCCGGACACCGTGAGGCCGCTCCCGGCTTTTTGGATGAGCACCTGCCCGAATTCATCGTTTGTAAATGAGTAGGCAAGGAAGTAGATGCTCTCGCTGGCATTATTGAGCAGTTCGGTGATCCGCTTTGCCGCGCCGTCATCGGGAGAGAAGTAATTATCCACGAGCGTTCCATCTATAAGCACCAACGGATTGGGTGTGGAGGCCCCCGGTTCGGGACCAAAGATGTCGTCCTTGAACATCTCTTCAAATTCGCGGGTGTAGTTCTCAGCGATCTGGGAAGAACGGATACGGACAAGATTATTATTGTCGGTATAGGCACCGCTGTCCGTGAAGTTCATTGAACCGGTCCACACTTCAGCCCGGTCGATCACCACGAATTTATCGTGCATGAGTCCTTCGCGCCGGTCACCCACCACAGGTATTCCCGCTTCGACTAGTTTCTGCGGATCAGAGTTATCCATGTTCTCGCTTTCCATCACCATACGGACCGTGACACCGCGCCGGTGGGCATCGATTAATGCATTGCGCACGCTGTTCAGGCTCAGGCTGTACGCGGCGACATCCACTCTCTGCCGGGCGGAGTCAATCGCCGCGACCAGCGGACCGTCCACGCCGCCGTTGAGCTGCGACGAAAAGGGATTGGCGGGGTCGGTGAAATAGATAGCGTACCAGTCGCCCCGCGCGCCATACCCGACTTTCAGCGGGATCTCCACGGGAACCTGAGAAGTGGGCAAGCTGGACGGCGGGATCCCCACCGGAGTTTCGGTGGATGTGCAGGCAACAACGAACAAAAAGATGGTGAGGGCGAAAATGCGCAGAAGCTTATGCAACGGAGATTTTCCCTTCGTTATAGAAGTTGAGTTATGGGATAACCTAAAATCGGTAAATATTACATCCGGATTCCTGTCATTTTCTTCACCCATTATACGTCTTCATCATCGCTTGAAAAATAGGCATCCCCGCCTGTTATAATCCCCTACCGTGACTGAACAATCCTCCGCCAACCGCCAGATTGCCCGCGCCGCCGGGACAGTGATGTTCGCCCTGGTGCTGAGTCAGATCACCGGCCTGGTACGGAGCATCCTGGTCGCCGGGGCTTTCGATGCCGGGACCGCGCTCGATCCATACATCGCCGCCAACCGTGTGGCGGAGACGCTGTTCGTGCTCGTGGCGGGCGGCGCGCTCAGCTCGGCGTTCATCCCCACCTTTACCGGATTTTTGGTCAAGGAGGACCGCGAGTCCGCCTGGCGGCTGGCATCCGGGATCGGGAACCTAGTCACGCTCACCCTGAGCCTGCTGGCATTGATCGCGACTTTCTTCGCACCGCAGATCGTCCGCTATTTTCTGGTATCCGGCTTCGCCAGTGACCCGGCGCGCGAGCAGCTCACCATCCATCTGCTGCGCATCATGCTTCCCTCGGCGGTACTCTTCGGGCTGAGCGGTTTGCTGATGGGCATCCTCAACTCCCACCAGGTGTTTCTGGTCCCCGCCCTCGCGCCGTCCCTGTATTCGATTGGCATCATCATCGGCGTGTTGTTTTTTGCGCCAACCCTGGGGGTGGACGGCCTCGCCTGGGGTGTTTTATTAGGCGCGAGCCTGCACCTGTTGATCCAGGTCCCTGCCCTTCTTCGACTCAAAGGGCGGACTTACCTGCCCGGGTTTGGATTGGACAACCCGGCTGTCCGGGAAGTCCTGCGCCTGATGGGACCCCGCATCCTCGGCGTCGCAGTGGTACAGATCAACTTTTGGGTCAACATCTGGCTGGCGTCATGGATGGTGGAAGGCAGCGTGACCACGCTGACCTATGGCTTCACATTGATGCTGATGGCGCAGGCGGTGATTGCCCAGTCCATCGCGACCGCTGCCATGCCAACCTTTTCCGCCCAGGTGGCACGGAACCAGATTGATGAAATCCGCTCCTCGCTGGCTGCGACGTTGCGGGGCGTGATATTCCTGGCGCTGCCGGCTTCCCTGGGCCTGATCCTGCTGCGCGAACCGATTGTCTCGATGCTGCTGGAGCGCGGAGCGTTCACCCGGCAATACGTCGCAATGACCGCCTGGGCGCTGTTGTGGTTCGCTGCCGGTCTGGTCGGCCACTCGGTGCTGGAAATCCTTTCGCGAGCTTTTTATGCATTTCACGACACCAGGACGCCGGTCGTCATCGGCGCCATCGCGATGGGGTTGAATGTCATTTTTAGTTTTGCTTTTTCGGCATTGTTTTCTAAAATTGGCTGGATTCCGCTCGGCGGGCTGGCGCTGGCTAATTCACTGGCGACTGCGTTGGAGGCTATAACACTCTTTATCATCATGCGCCGCCGGATGAATGGAATCCAGGGTACGCGCATCGCGCGGGGATTCTTCATCGCAGCCATCACCAGCGTGGGAATGGGTGCGGTGCTCGTCGTTTGGCTGCAATTGAGCGGTGAAATGAATTTGTGGCTGGTGGGGTTGGGAGGAATCACCCTGGGTGGTATGGCTTACGGTCTCAGTCTGGTCATACTGCGCGTCCCCGAGGTCCGTACCCTGCTCGGCTATCTCCAGCAGCGATTCGCGAAGTAGAACAATTGATATATCGTGTCATCTAATAAAAAATCCCCGTTCAAGGAGCGGGGATTCGCTGTTATTTCCTGGTTCGAATCAATTCATCGCCACACATACCACAGGGTGAATGTCGCAATGCTCCCCCACAGTACTCCGCCAAAAACTTCGATGGGCGTATGCCCGAGTACTTCACGTAATTGAGTTTCTGAGATCGGGTGTCCCTGAAGGACCTCCTGCACAAGTACATTGATCGTCTGGGCATGGATGCCAGCCTGCCGGCGCACACCTGCCGCATCATAAATCACCACCACTGCCAATACCGCAGCCACCGCAAACAAGGGTGTTGCCCACCCAACGATCAAACCCACCCCGATCGCCACGGAAGTCACCAGGGTGGCATGTGAACTGGGCATACCGCCTGTGCTGAAGAACATCCGCCAATCAAATGTGCGGGTGATCAGGTAACCAATAAATGGCTTGACAGCCTGCGCGATCGCCCAGGTGATAAACGCAATCAACAGGATTTCATTCCGGAAAATAGTCTGAATGTTGGACGACGACATTATGTTTCATCCTCGAACTTGGTCAAATCATCACCCGTGAGATGTTTTACTTTGAGCTCAGCTTTGTCGAGCAACTCCGCACAGCGTTTGATCAGCGCTTGCCCGCGTTCAAACAGCGCCATTGTTTCTTCCAGAGATTTCTGCTCGCTTTCAAGAGTCGCGACAAGGGTTTCCAGTTCTGAAGAAGCTTCTTCAAACGAGAGAGCAGCCACTAGTTTTTGTTTTGCCATATCCACCTCTCTTAACCGTCTACTATATTCGCGACGTTCACTTCGAAAGTTCCGTCTGTCACGCGGACTCGCAGGTCATCACCACGCTTCACCTGCTTCACGGAATGGACGAGCTTTCCATCCCTTGAACGATTAACAACCGCATAGCCTCGCCTCAATACTTCCAACGGGTTGAGCGCTTTCAGCCGTTGACCCAGCGCCTGTACACGCAGGAGGGATAATTCCAGCCTGTGACGGATTGCCGTCTCAATCCGGTGGTTCATCTCGTCCACCCGTTGGCGGTCAGTCTGCAGGCGCCGCGCGGGAGAGAATTGTCGCAGGCGGAAATTGAGGGTGCCAAGATTGCTTCGCTGGCGTTCCAGCATGGATTGAACTGATTCAAGCAGCCTGTCCTCCGCTTGTCCGACCGCATATTTCAAATCGTCGACTGTGATGGGAGTCGCCAGTTCCGCAGCGGCGGTGGGGGTGGGAGCGCGTAAGTCAGCGGCAAAATCAGTCAGAGTGAAATCAGTCTCATGTCCAACACCGGAGATGACCGGGACTTGCGACGCAGCCACCGCCCGCACCACACGCTCGTCGTTGAACGCCCACAGGTCTTCGATTGACCCTCCACCGCGCGCCAACAGGATCACATCCAGGTTGACTTTCAAATTCAGATTATGCAATGCCGCCGCCAGGCGCGCAGGGGCCTCATCTCCTTGCACGGGCGACGGGGCTAGGATCACTTCTGCCAGCGGCAGCCTGCGGCGAAGTGTGTTAAGCATATCCCGCAAGGCAGCGCCGGTAGGCGACGTGATGATCCCGATCCGCCGAGGCATATCCGGGATGGGGCGTTTGTGCGACGGATCGAACAATCCCTCCGCCTCCAGCAGCGCCTTCAGCCGCAAGAACTCCTGGTAAAGCGCACCCTCCCCGATCGGTTTAATAAGATTGACGTAGAGCTGATACTGCCCCCCGACTTCATATACACTGATGGTGCCGTGTGCTTCCACCGCCATGCCGTCCTGCAGAGTCATGCGCAGGCGCAAGGCATCGGTCTTCCATACTACACAGCGCAGTGACGATTTGGAATCTTTGAGTGTAAAATAGAGATGCCCGGAAGATGGGCGCGAGAAATTGGAGACCTCCCCCTGCACCCACACATCCTGCAAGGCAGAGTCAGACTCGAGCACCTGGCGCAGATAACGGGTCAGTTCGGTGACGGTCCAGTGCGGCGCAGTCTCAAAAAGCGGGATCTGGCTCATGTGATGAGGATACTCTTGTTGCAGTTGCATGTCAACAATATATTTTCCTGGCTTTCAAAACATATTAATCCCATTCAATATACATTTTTGTTAGTGCCGAGATTCAAGCTCATTATTTGCTACAATCCAGAAAGGTAAGACTTCTTGAAACGACTCTTTTCACCCTGGCGCATGAAATACATCCAGAACACGAAAGGTAACGAGGAAGGCGGATGTGTCTTCTGCAATGCGCTCACCAAGGAAGACAGCCCGGCCAATCTCGTCATTGCCCGCGGCAAGGTGGCGTTCGCCCTATTGAATCTGTTTCCCTACACGAGCGGGCATATGATGGTCGCGCCTTATGACCATAAAGCCAATCTGGAAGAGCTCAGTGCAGCCACACGCGCGGAGATGATGGAATTGGTCTCGCAGTGCATTGTCACGCTAAAACAGGTCTACCAGCCACAAGCCTTCAACGTCGGCGCGAACATCGGCGAAGCGGCAGGCGCGGGTGTGCCGGGGCATGTCCACCTGCACATCGTACCGCGCTGGACGGGAGACACCAACTTCATGTCCTCTGTGGGCGAGGTGCGCGTCCTGCCAGAGACGATCGATGAGACATACACACGCGTCCGCACAGCCTGGATAGAATTTTATAAGTAAGGAGAAACCTATGAGAAAAATATACGTCATCCTGAGCCTGATGTTGATCGGTACTTTCTTTTTTTCAGCCTGCGCACCGGCCATCTACGCGGAGGCTAATGACCCGCTGGCTGACAAAACAGTGCCAGAATCAATCAAAATCGATACAGCCCCTGTCCTCTCCCCGGTGGAGCCTACCGCCCCGACGCCCACTCCTGTACCAGTGGAAGAACCCACCAAGGTCACCGAGCAGCTAGGCCCCGACCTCGAGGATTTTCCTCAGGGGATCAACCCGTTGACAGGGTTGCCAGCCAGTGATCCTTCTTTCCTGGACATTCCGGCAGTGCTGGTGTCCATTACGAATTTCCCTGCGTCGGCGCGTCCGCAAGCCGGGCTTTCATTTTCACCCTTCGTCTTTGAGATTTACATCTCCGAAGGGATGACGCGCTTCCTGACTGTTTTTTACGGCGAATACCCGAAAGCCGGGGACCAGGGCACCGGGAATGGCGATCAGAGCCCCGCGCCGGAGATTGGTCCCATCCGCTCCGGGCGCCTGCCCTATGTTTACATCCGTGATTTCTTCCAGAATTCCTGCCTGGTTTACGCCAGCGCCACCGAGGAATTGCGCGCCAAGCTGCGCGGCTGCGCGATCGTCTACGGCAGCGACGCCAATAACATCAATAGCGCCCTGCTCAACGTCACCCGCATGCAGGAAATCGCCGCCCAGAGTGACAACGGGAATCCGTTCAATTACACAGGCAACCTGTTCGATCCGAGTCCCCTCACCAGTGGGCAGACTGCCGAGAAACTGAATATCTTTTACAGCTACAAGAATCAGGCCCAGTGGCAGTATGACCCCTCTGCCGCAACCTACCTGCGTTTCGAAGATAAAGCCGATGGCTCCGGCAAATTTTATCCCGCCACCGACCGGTTAACCGGAGAGCAGCTCCACTTTGAAAATGTTATCGTGTTGATCGCGCCGCATAAAGCTGTGAAACCGACCATCATCGATATCCAGCTGGGCATCGGCAACATGGGCAAAGCCTACCTTTTCCGTGATGGACAGATGACCCCCATCTACTGGAGCACTGTCAGCGGCGATTACGAGAAAGAAACCGGGCTGCGACGACCCATCCACTTTGTGGATGCGGATGGAAACCCGATCGCCCTCAAACCGGGACATACCTGGGTGCATGTGATGACCCCCGCCTCCTATGTGGAGGAAAAAGAGCCTGGCATGTGGCTGGCGCGCTTTTACGCACCGGCAGGCTCCAAATAATCCGCAAAATCTGAAATCCAACAGGCTCTGGTAGAAAACCTCCAGAGCCTGTTCTTTTATTATTTTACTCGTAAAGAAATATTGTCCTTAAAACCAATCCGGGTTATAGTAAAGTCAGAAACAAAAGCCTGGCATCAAGAGGATCACCGCACGATGCATCCATACGCCAAATCCCTGCAAAAGCTGTATCAGCAGCACGCCGACCCCTTGAAAGCAGCGCCGATGAAGGCGTACATGCGCAACCAGTTTGAATATCTGGGCATCCAGACGCCTAAGAGTACTGAACTCAACAGGATGTTCATTGCCGAGCATGGATTGCCGGAACTCGCTGACCTGGAAGAAATCCTGCGCGACCTGTGGACGCTGACGGAGCGCGAGTATCAATACGTGGCGGTAGGGATTTTGGGCAGGATGTCAAAGGAACTGCCGCCGGATTTCATCCTTGTGATGGAATACCTGTTGGTGACCAAATCCTGGTGGGATACGGTGGACAGCATCGCTGGTGGTCCAGTCGGGACGCACTTCAGCCGCTATCCCCGCGTCAAGGAAAAATACGTGGCACTCTGGCGCAAGTCGGAGAACATCTGGCTGAGGCGAACCACCCTGCTCTTTCAACTGGGATACAAAAAGGATACCGATTTCCCCCTTTTGTGCGACCTGATCTGTGACAATCTCGGTTCAAAGGAGTTCTTTATCAACAAAGCCATCGGCTGGGCGTTAAGGCAGTATTCCCGTGTTGACCCACAGGGGGTGCGCAACTTTGTGGCGCAGACTCCCCTTCATCCGCTCAGCAAACGCGAAGCCCTCAAATGGTTGGAGAGGCGGAAGGCAGTCGTTTGACCAGGGCACGTTCTCACACTGATATCCAATTCAAAATGAGTTTTACGAACTGGCCAATGAAACCAAACAGGAGGAATCATGAGCAAGGAAACTGAAGCAGTCATCCTGAGTGCAGTCCGGACGCCGGTCGGTAAATTCCAGGGTGCGTTCAGCGGAATCCCCGCACCGAAGCTGGGTGCAATTGCCATCAAAGCTGCTGTTGAGCGTGCCGGGCTTTCCAAGCTGGATGAGGTTGACGAGGTGCTGATGGGTAACGTGGTTCAGGCAGGTGTCGGGCAGGCGCCCGCCCGCCAGGCAGCCATCTTTTCGGGATTGCCGTTTACCGTAGGAGCCACCACCTTCAACAAAGTCTGCGGCTCGGGGTTAAAGGCGGCGATGTCCGCCGCTCAGGCGGTTCGCGCCGGGGATGGGCAGTTGTTTGTTGCCGGCGGGATGGAATCCATGTCACGCGCCCCTTATCTTGTCCCTGGGCGGACAGGCGAGATGCGCTACGGGCACGTTGAAATGAAGGATGCTCTCGTCCACGATGGCCTTTGGGATCCGTTCGAGAACTGGGCCATGGGGATGGCAGCTGAGTTCATCGCGGATGAGTACGAAGTCACCCGCGAAGCCATGGACCAATATGCAGCCGGCAGCCACCAGAAAGCCGTCGCAGCCATGGATGCGGGAAAATTCAAGGATGAGATCGTGCCGGTGGAAATCCCGGGACGCAAAGGTGAAGTGACCGTGGTGACCACCGACGAAGGACCGCGGCGGGATTCGTCGCTCGAGTCGCTGTCAAAGCTCAAGCCCTCCTTCAAACCGGACGGTAAGGTCACCGCCGGGAATGCCTCCAGCCTGAATGACGGAGCCGCGGCAATGGTGGTCGCCAGCCGGGCGTATGCTGAGGCACATGGGCTCAAACCCCTGGCACATATTGTTGGCTACGCGCAGGCTGCGCTCGAACCAAAGTATCTGTTCGCTGCCCCGGCCTACGCCATCCCCAAACTGCTCCAGAAAATTGGTTGGACACTGACCGACGTGGATCTGTTCGAGCTCAACGAGGCCTTTGCCGCGCAGGTGCTGGCAAACGGATATGCCCTGCAGGACCAGGGTTTTGACTGGGCAAAAGTCAATGTCAACGGTGGGGCAATCGCGCTGGGTCACCCCATCGGCGCGAGCGGCGCGCGGATTGCTGCCACACTGATCCATGCCCTGAAAGATCGCGGGTTGAAGCGCGGTATCGCCAGCCTGTGCCTGGGCGGCGCGGAAGCCGTGGCGATGGCAATTGAAATCGAATAATCAAAAAAGATTTCCAACGAAGGACACAGATAATGGACATCAAGCATCTCTTCATCATCGGTGCGGGCACCATGGGCAACGGCATCGCCCAGACGGCGGCCACGAGCGGATTCATCGTCACTTGCATGGATGTGTTCCCCGAAGCGCTGGATAAAGCCAGGGCGGTCATCGCCAAATCCACTGCCAAATTACTGGAAAAGGGGCAAATCGATGCGGCGCAGAAGGAAGCCGCGGGTCAGATCCGCTTCGTCGGCGATATGGCAGACATCGGGGAGGCGGACCTGGTCATCGAGGCGGCGACGGAGAACCCAGACTTGAAGTTGAAAGTTTTCCGCGAGGTAGATGAAAAAGCCTGCCCGGGAGTCATCCTGGCCTCGAACACGTCATCCATTTCCATCACCAGAATCGCCGCGGCCACCCGCCGACCGGAGCTGGTCATCGGCATGCATTTCATGAACCCGGTCCCGCTGATGAAATTGGTGGAGGTGATCCGCGGGTTGGCGACCACCGATGAAGTGACCGCCGCCATCATGGATACCTGCCGCAAGATGGGCAAGGAACCGGTCGAAGCAAAGGACTCGCCAGGCTTCATCTCCAACCGGGTTTTGTGCCCGATGATCAACGAGGCCATTTTTGCCCTGCAGGAGGGAATCGGCACGCCTGAGGCCATCGACACGGTCATGAAGCTGGGCATGAACCACCCGATGGGACCGCTGACCCTGGCTGACTTGGTCGGGCTGGACGTGGTGCTGTTCGTGATGGAAGTGCTGCAGCGCGATCTCGGCGAAGACAAGTACCGCCCCGCCCCGCTGCTGCGCCGGATGGTGGATGCGGGCTGGCTGGGCAGGAAGTCGGGACGCGGATTTTACAAGTATTAGTCGGTTGTAGTGATGAGGTATCGACTCACCAACTCCAACCTGAGCGAGTTGATGGATATTAATTCCGGAGGGAAAATAAATGACCCACCTCAAGTCTGCCTGGGAGCTGTTGCTGGGGAACCGCCGCGCTTACATCGTGCTGAACGCTGTCTATTATGGCCTGGTGCTCATTTTCATGGTCGTGGCGGCTTTCAACCGGCCGCTCCAGGATTCTCTGATCAACACGGTCGGCGAAGCATTTATGACCGGACCGCTCTCCGCAGTCGGTTCGGCTTACGTCAATGCGCAGGTCTTTACCGCCATCGCCCTGACTTTTCTGGTTAACCTGATCATCGCGTCGTTCTTGTACATCACCATCCCATCGTTGATCATTCCCTTCATCGGGATTTTGATGGGCATTTACCGTGCGATCCTGTGGGGTTTGATCTTCTCCCCCGCCCACCCGGACATGCAGATGATCATGATTCCGCATTCCATCACACTGATCCTTGAAGGACAGGCGTATGTCCTGGCCATGTTTGGAGCATACCTGCAAGGCTCAGCCTTCCTGTTCCCCCGCACGGTGGGGCTGGAACGTCGCGGACAAGGTTATCGTGAAGGTCTGAAACGCACCTGGAAAATCTATATCCTCATTGTGCTGACCCTGCTGGTTGCCGCAATCTACGAGGTGATCGAAGTGGTCATCATGGTGAAATTCTTTTCGTAGGTGAAATAAAATCCATCGCGTGGATGGTTCACTCCATTTTGTTGTTAAAGGAATTTCCCATGCAAAATCTCAATACATTTGACTATGTCATCATCGGGTCCGGTTTCGGCGGGTCGGTCTGCGCGATGCGCCTGAGGGAAAAAGGTTATTCAGTTCTGGTTCTGGAGCGCGGCAAACGCTTTGAGGATCACGACTTTCCAAAGACAAATTGGAATCTGCCAAAGTTTCTCTGGCTCCCTGCTTTGCGTTTCTTCGGCACATTCGAGATGACCTTCATGAACGGCCTGCTCGCGTTGCATGGAAGCGGAGTCGGCGGCGGCAGTTTAATGTACGGCAACGTTTTGATCGAGCCGGATGACCGCCTCTTCGCCGCGCCATCCTGGAAACATCTGAACGATTGGAAACATGAACTTCGACCGCATTACGATACCGCCCATCGCATGCTAGGTGTAGCCTGCAACCCGCGTCTCTGGCCTGCCGATGAAAAGTGCAAGGAAATCGCGGAGGAACTCGGTTATGGCGACACCTTTGAACCGCTCCCTGTGGGCGTTTTTTTTGGCGAAGAAAATAAAACCATTCCGGATCCCTATTTTGGCGGCGAAGGTCCGGCGCGGACAGGCTGTAATTTCTGCGGCGGTTGCATGGTCGGTTGCCGCTACAATGCCAAGAATACCCTGGTCAAAAATTATCTTTACTTCGCCGAAAAACAGGGCGCGCAGGTTATTCCCGAAGTCAAAGCGCGCGACATCCAGCCGCTTCGCGCGGGACAATCCGACGAGGCACGCTTCGAAGTGATCTATTCCTCCTCGACGGCGTTTCTGTTCCGACCCGAATCACGTGTGCGGGCGCGCAATGTGATCGTCTCCGCCGGTTCAATCGGGACACTTGAACTGCTCTTCCGTTGCCGCGAAGTAACCAAATCCCTGGCACGTATCTCGCCGCGCCTCGGTGACCGCGTCCGCACCAACAGCGAAAACATTCTCGGTGTCACCGCCCGCGGACGCGATGTGGATTTCTCACAGGGCATCGCCATAACTTCCATTTTCAGTGCGGACGAAGTCACGCGCGTCGAGCCGGTTCGCTACTCGGATGGAGCATCTTTCATCCGCGCCCTGACCGCGCCGCTAATCGAGGGCGCGGACAGTATCGCGGCGCGTATCCTCAAGACGCTCTGGGAGGTCATCCGCCATCCATTCGATTTCATGTATGCCAAGTTCTTCTCGCGCTGGGCGCGTTACACCACCATCCTGCTCGTCATGCAGACCGAAGAAAACCTGACGCGCGTCCGCCTCGGGCGTAGTTTCTTCACCTTCGGGCGCAAGGGACTGGTCATCCAGCCTGAGAAGGAACACATCGCCAGTGAATTGACCCTCGCCAACCGTATCACGCGCACCTTCGCCGAAAAGGTCAACGGCATCCCGGCTACGGCCTTCACCGACAGCCTGTTCAACTTCCCCACCACTGCCCATCTCATGGGCGGGGTCCCTTTCGGCAGGGATGACAAGGAAGGCATGATCGGCCTGGACTTTCAGGTTTTCAATTATCCCGGTCTGTATGTCGTCGACGGCTCGGTCATGCCCGCGAACCCCGGTGTCAACCCGTCGCTGACCATCACTGCTCTGGCGGAATACGCGATGAGCAAGGTACCGTCGAAACTGTCCTCGCCAGAAAAATTAAGCATTCCAGCATAAGGCAAGCCTCCTGCCATGAAATTAAACCAAAAGACTGCCTCTCAGCTCGACCAACAAGACCCGCTGCGAGACTACCGCTCGCGCTTTGTAATCACCGACCCTGACCTGATCTACATGGACGGCAACTCGCTGGGACGCCTGCCAAAAGTGGCAGCAGCTCGCTTGCAATTGGTGGTCGCTGATGAGTGGGGCACGGATTTGATCCGCGGCTGGAACAAAAGCTGGTGGGAAGCTCCCCGCCGTGTGGGCGAAAAAATCGCCGCACTGGTCGGAGCCGCGCCGGGTCAGGTGCTGGTCAGTGATTCAACGTCAGTCAACCTGTTCAAACTTGTTTCTGCCGCCTTGCAGCTTCGTCCTCAGCGGACGAAAATCATCACCGACACACTTAATTTCCCTTCGGACCTCTACATCCTGCAGGGACTCGTCCAATTGCTCGGCGGCAGGCATGAAATCGTACGCATCGGTTCCAAGGATGGGGACCTCACCCCTGACCTCGATACGATGACCGCCACAATGGACGAGAACACCGCCCTGGTGACTCTCTCTCATGTGGTGTATAAAAGCGGATTTCTTTACGACATGGCAGCCATCACCGAAAAAGCCCATCAGGCTGGCGCGCTGGTGCTGTGGGACTTGAGCCATTCTGTCGGGGCGGTACCGATCGAACTGGACGCGGCAGGCGTGGATTTCGCCATCGGGTGCACGTATAAATATCTCAACGGCGGACCTGGTTCTCCGGCATTTCTCTACGTAAATAAGGACATCCAGGCAATGGCCACCTCTCCCATCTGGGGCTGGTGGGGACAAACCGCGCCTTTTGCTTTTGGATTGGATTACTCCCCCGCCCCGGGTGCGACCCGTTTCCTGGCTGGTTCGCAACCCATGCTCTCCCTCCTGGCTATGGAAGCTGCGCTCGATCCGATCCTGGAAGCCGGGATGGACCTCATCCGTCGAAAATCCATGCTGATAACCGAATACATGATTGACCTCACCGACGAGGTCCTCACGCCTCTCGGTTTCACCCTCGGGACGCCGCGCATACCTGAAAGACGCGGATCGCATGTCAGCCTGCACCACCCCGAAGGTTACCGCATCAACCGCGCGCTGATCGACGAGATGAACGTCATCCCCGATTTCCGCGAACCGGACAACATCCGGTTTGGTCTAGCGCCGTTGTATACCACCTTTGGGGAAATCTGGCAGACCGTGGAGCGCGTACGGATCGTGATGCAGGAAAAACGATATGAGAAATATCAAAAAGATCGTCTACCAGTAACATAATTCCCCGAAGTAGGAATTAATTTCAGAGAGTCAGTAGATTTCTCCACTGGCTCTCTCTCATAATCCTTAATTTCTTATTACATTTATTACCATAAATTTCCCCAGCCTCCAATCGAAATTCGGGGAGTAGGCGAAGCTGAAGTTAAATATGGCGTAGCAGGTTTCAAGTGTAAGAAGTGGAAGGTGTAATCAATCATCTTTTTTTAATAGTGCTATAATGACCCAATTAGTAATTTTTCAGAATTGCCCCATTCCTTTTTCATTTCAACCTTATCAATTGGCCTACAAATAAATAAGTTGTTAGCAAAACCAGATGGAGAGAAAATCTCTTAAAATTTCTAAGTTTGAAACCGAGCATAGAAAACAAGTTTCAAAACACCTGGAGGTGTTCAATGAAAAAGCGCACGCTCATTTACTTGCTCATAGCCGTCATGACACTGTCAGCCTGTCGGTTTGCAACCCAACTGGGCGGTGGCGGTGGCCAAGCCAATAAATACCAGTATATTTTCAAGGCACCCACCAACCCGATCCATCTCGGCCTCGAACTGGATCAAGACCACAGTGCTCAGGTCATCATCGGGCCGGACGGTGGACAGGTCAGCGCTACAGGAGCCGATGGAACCGTTTATACCCTGGACATCCCTGAAAAAGCTTTGACCAGCGCGACGACGATTACGCTCACGCCGATTTCAAGTGTTTCGGGTCAACCCTTCGACGGCAAAACGACCTATGCTGTGCAGGTGGAACCAGAAGGACTTTATCTGTACTACGATGCCATTCTTACAATCACCCCTGCGAAGCCGATACCCTTAGCCCAGCAACTCTTTTTTAGCTACAAGGGTGATGGTAATACGGTCGGTCTCGCTATCCCAGTCGTGGACTCGAAGGAACTCAAGATCCGGCTGATGCATTTCAGCGGTTACGGTGTTAGCGCGGACATCTCGGCCGTGGGCAATGGGGTCCCCGCCGGTGGTGATGTTCACGAACTTTCTGATTTGGATAGCGCGACCATCCAGGGGCAGTTGGGAGGCGACACCGAAGCAGCCATTCAAAGCCTCACAGCTGAGGTGATCGCGAAGATGCGCGAAGACAAACAAAATGGAACCGACTCGGTTGATCCCCAACAGATACAGACCATCCTGGACCTTATGGACCAGTGGGATCGGGAAGTGATCAATCCAGCACTCGAGTCGGCAGGTGATTCGTGTGCGGCTGGGAAAGAGGCGATGCGGAAGTTTCTTGACCAGGAAAAAATGCGTCAAATCCTAGGTATGGATACCTCATCCGCCACCATGGCCAAAGTAGTAGACCTGTTAAAAAGCGGAGCGACTAAGTGCATCAAGGAGGAGTACCAACGCTGTGTGGATCAGCATATCATCAATGGCATGATCCCTCTCTACATTGACCAGCTGCGCCAGGACGAAATTGAAAAAGAGGGGAGTGGGGCAAGCATTCCCGAACCGGAAAATCTTGTACTTGCTCGTGACCTGACTGTAAAATGCTTGACCTTTGAATTGCAATTCCATTCTCAAGGCAGTTTTGACACCGGCGATGGCGGATACAAGTCGGTCGTGGATGGTAAGATAACGCTTCGATTCGATCCTAGCTCTTTCACCATCAAGGGCAGCGGGCCGCTTGATAACTTGTCTTTCAAATATGACGCGGGCAAACCCGGCAAAGGCATGACATGCACTGCCGACAGTAAGACGGGCGGTGGAACCTTTGAAGTGAAGGACTTGGTCTACGTTCAGGACACGCGCTCAGAGACCGATCCGGAGCCGTATGTGCGCGATTTCAATATGCTCTATTTCCCGGGCGTAACGAGTGAGAGCTACAACGTTCACTGTATCCTCTATGATTCCAACAAGAATGAAACTTATGAGGATTTAGCCGCTCCGCCAAGCGGCTATTGGTCTGGAATTTTCTTCGTTCTGCATCAGGATGAATTAAACGCTGGCAGCGTCGGCTCCCTGGCGGGGGGTGTGCCCCCCATGCCCGATCTGTCTGGGTTACAGGCTGGAACCCTCCCGGCTATGCCGGCGCCAGAAATGCCCGCGGATGGCGGGTTCTTTGCCGATAGCTGGACCATTACCCCTGGCGATGCACTGATGGCCAGCAAGGAATGGATCAAGGACGACGCAGGCTTGGGCATTACCGAGTCTGGCACACTCAAGCTGTATCACCGACCAGGGAGTTAAATCCAGCGACTCTTGAGCATTGGAGAGAGCCAGTGGGTTTTTCCACTGGCTCTCTGTCTTTTCTCTCTTACTTCTTCTGTTTAGCAACATATACTTTCACTGCTTCCAACATGAACGCTGCCAATCGCGGGTCAATCTTGTCGAAATTAGCCATGAAGCGCGGATCGTCGTTGTACATTTCTGCCAGGCCTACCAACTGGTCGAGGTTCGGCGTCCAGAAATAGTCCATGTGCTTGCGCCAGAGTTCAACTCCGACCTGGGCTTCGGGACTGGAGGCACCCTTGGGCATGGCAGCCAGGATGGCTTCGTAGGCATCATTGCCTTCGTCCGCGATGCGCTGCTTATCGGCAGGACTATAGCTCTTCCATTTCTTGATGGAAGCTTTCACCGTCGCGGGGTCATACTTCTGCAAAATTTCTTTTTCGTATTCAGCCTGTTGTTCATCGCTAAAGGCTTCGAATAATTGTCTCTTGCTCATCTCTTTTTGTCCTTTCAGGTGTGAAATCGTGTTGTCCACTGTCTCGTTCAGACGCTCCAGCCGCGCAATATGCTTCTGGATTTCACTTCTATGATCTTCCAACGCTCTCAGCACATCGAAACCACGGCGTCCCATGATTTTCTTGATGTCTTCCAACGGCAAACCCAGTTCCCGGTAGAACAGAATTTGTTGCAACTTGAGCAGCGACTCATCTCCGTAATAGCGATAACCGTTCTCGCCGATTCGGGACGGCTTGAGCAGCCCAATCTGGTCATAGTGGTGCAAAGTGCGCGGAGTGACACCCGCGAGGTCGGAAAGCTGTTTGACAGTGAACATGGGATTAATATAAACCCTGACGTTACGTTAATGTCAAGAGAGAAAACGCAAAAAGAAATTTGAGAGGTAAAATCGTCTTGTGGATGTAATCTACATGGATGTTTCCCTGCTCATCATCAATAAGCCCGCCGGCATACCCGTCCTGCCCGATGGCTGGGAGCCTGATGCCCCATATCTGGTTCAACAACTCGAGGCAGAGTTCGCGAAACTCTGGGTTGTCCACCGCCTGGATAAAGTCACCAGTGGCGTAATGGTCTTTGCCCGCACAGCGGAAGCCCACCGTGCGCTGAACACGCAATTTGAAAAACACACAGCTCAGAAGGTATACCACGCCTTATGCAATGGAGTCCCAAAATGGGATGAACATATCGCCCGCCATCCGCTGCGCATCAACGTAGGACACCGCCATCGAACAGTCGTCGACCATAGTAAGGGGAAAAAATCTGAAACGCATTTCAAGGTTCTTCATCGGTATGAAAGCTGCGGGTTGTTGGAGGCTGTGCCTTCGACGGGCAGGACTCACCAAGTCCGAGTACACGCCTATGCGCTGGGGTATCCTATGGTTGGGGACATCCTCTACAGTGCCCCGTCCACCGATTTAATCGCTCGCCCAGCACTCCATGCTCTTTCATTGACACTCACCCACCCGGATACCGGTCAGCGCATGACCTTTGAAACCTCTTACCCGGCTGATTTTGCGCAAGCCATCCTCAAATTGCAGGGATAAATATGCGAGTCAAAATTGAAGAAATACAGAATAATAAACGCCAAGGAAAGAATTGTAGGATAAACTTTATTCTTCGGTGTTTATGCGATCTTCCGCGCTTCCATGTAAAATCGCTTTTCTCGGGCTTCACCCATTGAGAAAGTCTTGCGCGGCAGTGCACCATCCAAGATCACTGTCTGGAACAAGTCGCCCTTGTGCATTCCTGGCAGGTAGATGCCCAAGTTGCCATGCTGAGTGCCGAGGTGTACGGTCACATCCGCTCCGTGGACATAGTCAATCTTTTCCGCACTGCCCTCTGTTATGAAAGTGTCGAGGAAAGTCTGGATGGTTCCTACCACAAGATTGGAGGTGGGTCTGGAAAATTCGACCACACCGAATGCTCTTCCGCCGCCGACTATCCCTGCCAGCTGCTTCTTAGAATCTCCCAGATCGACGCGTTTGATCATTTCTTCGGTGCTGGCGGCAGGAAAGTAACTGTAGTTCTGCCCAAATGTGGATTCAAGAGAAGCATAGAAATCCTTTTTCAATCCGAACAACACCCGATGGATGGGTTCAAATGAGAGTGCATTATCGTGGACATTTTCGATTTCAACAAGAGCAAAACGAGCAGGATGGTCCATCCCCACCTCTGGCTTGATTTTCTCCCAGATGGCTTTGGCGGTAGCGAGAGAGTGGTTGCCATCCCCCATCGCGAAGAGTAAAACGTGCTGGTCTGCGCTGACATTATATTTTGCAGAGAAAAGATCAGGGCGGGCAAGGGTTCTTAAAGCCGATAGCAAGCCATCTTCCAAGTCAGCATTATCGACCCGGTAGCCGGCGAGGTGCCCGCTATCAAGCATCAAATCGAAATCGTAGATTTTCTCGAGATGAGCTTTTGCGGATTCAAGCGGTTCGATAACCGTACGATCTGGATCATCGATAAGCACGAGGATATGCGGCAGCTCGAGCACTGCATTTTCACGGATCTTCATGCGAGGAGGCAATCGTTCGATGATCGTCCCTTCTGTGGCTCGTATCAGGCTGGAAGAACCCCTATTGTAGTCGTAGCATTCCAGGTCAAGCGCAAGGACAACGCCTTTGCGAGTCTTTCCATTCACGGTTCTTTCGATATATATTAACCCTTCACATGCCCGCAGAATACCTTCATCGAGATATTGACCCATGGTCGATTGAATATTCTCGATCCGCCTTGGAGCATCGATTTGTTCAAGATAAATCTCAGGGAAGGTCAGTCGCAAGGTGGAAGGTGCATTGCCAACAAGGGATTCCACTTTTTGCCAGTAATCTGGTTGGGAAGAGAATTGGTCACAAGCGATAACCGCCCAACGGGTCAAGTCCGTTCCAGGTATAGGCAGGTAAATCTGAGGGATTTGAATTCCAAGGTCGGGGATATTTTTCATATAGAAGTTTTGCAATGTGAAATAATATTCGCTTCACAAACACTATGAGTGTGTTCGTGCAAATTCAATCAATTTCTGAGCCACTTCTGCACCGACCCGGCTCTGGGCTTCCCTGGTGGCGGCGCCGACATGTGGCGAACCAATCACATTATCAAGTTTGATCAATTGCCAATGGGTGGGGGGTTCTTCAGCAAACACATCCAGAGCAGCACCAGCCACCTTTCCGCTGGTTAAAGCCTGGTAGAGTGCCTCCTCGTTGATTATGCCACCACGCGAACAGTTGATAATCCGCACACCGTTTTTCATTTTGGAGAACTGTTCTGGTCCAATCATATTTTGAGTTTCCTTGGTCATTGGCAGGTGAAGGCTGATGTAATCAGAATGAGCCAGCAATTCATCCAACGGGACCAGCCTCCCGTCTTCCAACTCCTTTATGTAAGGGTCAAAAGCCAGTACTGTCATACCGAGCGCCGAAGCGCGTTTGGCAACTTCTCTGCCAATGTTGCCAACGCCAATCAGACCAAGAGTTTTACCGCCAATCTCATCGCCTACGAAGCGTTTCTTTTCCCATTTTTCCGCCTTTACCGAAGCGGTTGTCTGATAGATTGACCGTGCCAGCCCAAACATGAAACCAATGGTTAACTCAGCCACTGAAGCCGAACTGGCTTGCGGGGTGTTCATCACGGTGATCCCTTTGGACTGGGCATAATCAGCATCAATCGTATCCAAACCGACTCCACCGCGGACGATCACTTTGAGATTGGGACAGTTATCAATTAACGGTTGTCGAACTTTGGTACGGCTGCGTACGACTATTCCCTCATAAGCCGGCAGAGTAAGCATCAATTCGTCAGGCGTGATCTCATCCTGCACATCCACTTCCAGACCGGCAGCACGCATCTGCTCGATGCACTCATTCTCGGTTTTGTCGCAAACCAGAATTTTCATGAACCATCTCCATGTCATTTAAAAGAGGAAATTGGAGCACACGCGGAACCCGCCCGCATACCCCGACTGAAAGTCTTTATCGATCACAACGATGGCATTGTAACAACCAGTATAACTGATGTCAACTGACATCCTTCACTGCCATTTGTCACACAATAATTATAACTTTTATTACGGTTAGAACCTTTGTTAAAAGATGATTTTTATCCATTGGGTAGAAATTAACGGTGGGATATAATCCTGTGTATAAGATATCGAATAGAACACTCGTCAGGTCTTTCGTTTATCTTTCGACACTTATAACAAATATCCAATAGGAGATGAAGCATGCCCACTGAATTAAAACGCGCTCACAATTTCAATGCCGGTCCGTCTGGGTTGCCGTTGCCTGTTCTGCAACAAGCTCAAGCGGAACTACTGGATTTCCATGGCACCGGAATGTCAGTGATGGAGATCAGCCACCGCTCAAAGGAATTTGAGAGTGTCATCCAGACTGCTGAATCGGACTTACGCGACCTGATGCAAATTCCGACGAGTTTTAAAGTTCTTTTCCTGCAAGGGGGAGCCAGTCTGCAATTTGCTATGCTGCCAATGAATCTTCGTCCGGCAGGCGTCTCAGCGGATTATATATTAACTGGCGCCTGGAGTAAAACCGCTTTCAAAGAAGCACAAAAACTCGGTGAGACAAAATCAGCAGCTAACACCGAAGCCAGCAGCTTTAATCATCTCCCTTCCCAGGAAGAACTAAAACTCGATCCTAAAGCTGCCTACCTGCACTTCACCTCGAACGAAACTGTCCATGGTGTGGAATATTTCACTGAACCAATTCCACCTGCAGATGTGCCGTTGATATGTGACGCATCCTCAGATTTCATCAGCCGTCCGGTGGATGTATCGAAATACGGTTTGATCTATGCCGGGGCGCAGAAAAATGCCGGACCTGCAGGTGTTACCATTGTCATCATACGGGACGATTTGTTGGAGCGTGTTCCGAATAACCTGCCCGCCATGCTCGATTACAAATTACTTGCAGCAAGCGGTTCAATGCACAATACACCACCCTGCTTTGCCGTCTACATAGTCGGTCTGGTGCTGAAATGGGTTAAGGAAATCGGTGGTCTGGCCGAAATTGCGCGGCGCAACCAGGAAAAAGCCGGTTTGATCTATAAGACCATCGATGATAGCGGTGGGTTCTACCGCGGCCATGCAAAAGCAGACCGATCCATGATGAACGTCACCTTCCGCCTGCCAACCGAAGAACTGGAAAAAACCTTCGCTGTCGACACCAAAAAACACAACCTGATTGGTCTCAAAGGTCACCGATCTGTCGGCGGCTTGCGGGCCTCCATTTACAATGCGATGACTGTCGTCGGAGTGCAAGCTCTTGTCCAGTTCATGAAAGAATTCCAACAGAAGAACGGGTAATCTCGTTCTCATTCACAAAATGCAAACCCGTCCCCCTTTTGAGGACGGGTTTATGGTTATAATTACGTCATGAACAATGCCTTCTTCTTCGATAGCACCGAAGCCACGCCTCTGCCACCCGAGGAAGTACGGATAACGGGTTTTCATGCGGAACCTTATCCGGAAGGACAACGCGTTCGGGTCACACTGGAAATGACGCCCTTCCAGAAACGCCCCTGGCTGGAATTGGTTATGCTTGATTCAGAAGATGAGGAAGTGACCACTGCCAGTATCATTGAACCACTTAACTACAAAATTGAATTGACCATGCATATCCGTCGCGCAGAATCTGTTGGAAAGTACAAGCTTATCGCGCGGCTGTTTTACCCGGAACAGGCGGATATTGACCAGAAAGAGTTCAATTTTGAGATCAAGGCGACTTAAGACGACCGTCACCTATCCCATGAATCATCACCCTGGAAAAATTCCTGTCAGATTTTTATTTTTGCCGGTAGTCTTGTTGGTTGTACAGGCTTGCTCACCGACTCTGCCTGAACCTACACTTACACAAACCTTGGTTGTTCCAAGTCGCACCCTGACTCCTTCCACCACACCGACACAAACGCCCACTGCGACTTTCATCCCCACCAACACCTTATCGTCCCCTACCCTGCCACCGGGTGCGGATGAGTACTTTGTGCTTTCTCTGGCGGACAATGGCTTTCAGCACCTTTTCATTTTTTCTCCTCAGGCAGTCCCCCTGCGCCGCATCACCAATGGGACCTGGGATGATATCACCCCCGCCATCAGCCCCGATGGAAAGCGGATTGCATTTGCTTCGCGCCGTAACGGTTTTTTTGATATTTACATCCTGGATCTCGATAACGGCGCCACAACGCGCATCACGGATTCGCTTGCGTATGATGCTTCCCCTTCCTGGTCACCTGATGGTCAATGGCTTGTTTACGAAACCTACGAAAACGGATATCTCGACATCCAGATTCGCTCGGCGGTTGATCCAGACCAGGCTCCTATTCAACTGACAAGTGATGCATTTGCAGACAACTCCCCGGTCTGGTCCCCTCAGGGCAGGCAAGTAGCGTTTGTTTCAAATCGAACCGGAAATGATGAAATTTGGGTGGCGAATCTGGATCAGGCGGGTTCCGGACAATTCATCAATGCCAGCAATCGACCTCAGGGCGACGAATCCCACCCTGCCTGGTCGGGAGATGGAACGCGATTGGCGTGGTCCAGTTCGGGCGGAAATGCTGCGGCAGGTATCTACTCCTTCGACCTATCCCAACCCGGATCCCTTCCTTTTTACCTGGGAGCTGGCGACCAGCCAGTCTGGTCATCGAGCAAGGGTGAAGTTGCCACTAGTTTGACCACGCCCAATGATACCTATTTGACAGCATATGATGTGAAGGGGTTGCTTGCTTTACCATTGACCCCTCTCCCGGGGATGTTACAAGGTTTCAGCTTGGGAACACTTGTCCTGCCAAGCCTGCTGCCGGAAACGATAAAACAAGCTGCTGTAGATCCGACCCCCATTTGGACACCTGCGCTGGAGAGTGTTGGCAAGAATATACCACCGGGGCGTGTTGGGCTGGTTCCATTGAAGAATGTGCAAGCACCCTACCCTCAATTGAACGATATGACCAATGAAGCTTTTGTTGCCCTGCGCCAGCGATTGATCCGGGAAACAGGTTGGGATGTGCTCGCCAACTTGGAGAACGCCTTCGTACCCCTCACTTCGCCTCCCGATCCAGCCCTGGGAAAGGATTGGCTTTACACAGGTCGTGCGTTTGCGCTAAACCCTGTCCTGATGAATGCTGGCTGGTTGTTGGTGGTTCGTGAGAATTTTGGAAATTATGTATACTGGCATGTTTACCTTCGCCCGAGCGCGCAGGATGGTTCACAGGGAGAACCGCTTGTTCATCATCCGTGGGACTTGAACGCACGCTACAATCTTGATCCCGTTTCCTATGATCAGGGCGGACGATTGATGGACGACATCCCTTCTGGCTATTGGGTGGACCTCACAGAATTAGCCGGAGACTATGGGTGGGAAAGGTTACCCGCGCTGGACAATTGGCGTACTTATTTTAAAGGAACGCGTTTTAATGAATTTGCGCTTACCAATGGACTGGACTGGGAGCGCGCCATGCTTGAGATATATCCGCCTGAAGTACTCGTCACCGCTACCGCTGTAATTCCTCCCACCTTCACGCCAACCCGCACCCCCTGGGGATACAAAACACCCACACCAACTCGGACGGAGACACCCCGACCCACATTTACTACTGCGCCTTAATCATGAAGATACGCAATTTTCCTTTTATTGTTTTAAGTATATTCCTGGCATCCTGTGCACCGACATCCGCAGAACAGGTGAATCAAACCCTGCCAGTTGCGAGTTCACCCATCACTCAAGATTCCTTCACTCCCGAGCCAGACCTGACTCCTCTGCTGACTTCCATCCCGCTCTGCCCGGAGAACAACTGTCCTACTCCTAATTCGACTCCTAGTCTGGCTGTTACCCCGGAGTCAACACTGCAATTCGTTTTACCCCAATCAAATGGGGAGCCGGTATCCGCATGGCGTCCGCCCCTCTACCCGGTTCCATGGGCGGTATCCCCGACTGACCATTTTTTCTTCGTACGTCCCATCGCAGCCAACCATATCGATTTTATTCTCCCGGATTACCGCTATGGAGGATTGTTCCAGGATACAGACATTGTCCACACAGGCATCGACATTCCTGCCGATTATGGTACGCCGGTGCTTGCAGCTGCGCCTGGCACTGTCGTTTGGGCTGGATACGGCCTCTACAGCCAACGTAAATCCAATACGAAGGATCCTTACGGACAAGCAGTCGTTATCCGACATGATTTTGGGTATAAGGGAAAAGCGCTTCTTACCGTCTATGCACATCTCAGTGAAATTGAAGTTACCGAAGGCCAGTGGGTGGACACTGGACAACAAATCGGGTTGGTCGGAGATACCGGATTTACGACCGGTCCCCACCTGCATTTTGAAGTCCGCATAGATATCGACAGCTATTTTGCCACCCGGAACCCGGAATTATGGCTGGTGCCACCGCAAGGTTGGGGCGTGCTGGTTGGAAGTGTCCTTACAACATATGGTGCACTGCATGACGGTCAAAAGGTTTTCGTGCAATCGATGGATAACAACCAGAGTTGGTCCGTGTATACTTACGGGAAAGAAGCTGTCCAACCGGATGACTATTACGGGGAAAACCTTGTCCTGAGCGACCTGCCTGCCGGCCGGTACCGGGTGCTGGTCCCCTACCTCGGTTCACTCTTTGATCATGAAGTAGTTATCGCTCCCGGACAGGTGACCTACTTCAAATTCAAAGGCTTCAAGGGATTCTTTGATGATCCACCGCCAATTCCAGGTTTGGACTCTTTAACCCCCACCCCTTGACTTACTGAACATCTGTGCTATACTGAACTCGCTTTAGACAAATAGTTACCTTTAAACAAAATTATGGAGAAGAAAATATGGCACGCAAATCCTCACCCCATGAACCCATTCCTTCCCAACCTCTGATGGACGACGCAAAACGCGCCGTACTTGATAAGGCTCTCGGAGATATTATAAAACGCTATGGCGATGGATCCATCATGAGACTGGGAGAAGCCCACAGCATGAAGATCGAGGCCATCCCGACTGGTTCTTTGTCGTTGGACATCGCTCTGGGTGTTGGCGGTATTCCGCGCGGTCGAATCACTGAGATATATGGCCCTGAGTCCTCCGGCAAGACGACCATCTGCCAGCATATCGTAGCCGAGACCCAGAAGATGGGCGGGACAGCGGCGTATATTGACATGGAACACGCGCTCGACCCGGTTTACGCTGCCCGTACCGGTGTGGACATTGACAACCTGCTGGTCTCCCAACCTGATACCGGGGAGCAGGCACTTGAAATCACCGAAACCCTCGTCCGTTCTGGAGCGGTGGATATCGTCGTCATCGACTCAGTCGCCGCACTTGTCCCGCGTTCCGAACTGGAAGGCGATATGGGCGATGCGACGATGGGTGTCCAGGCGAGACTCATGTCCCAGGCGTTGCGAAAGCTGTCCGGCGCCATCAACCAGACAAAAACCTCGGTGGTCTTCACCAACCAGTTGCGCCTGAAGATCGGCGTGATGTTTGGTAATCCGGAGACTACAACCGGTGGTCAGGCATTGAAATTCTATGCATCAATCAGGTTGGATGTGCGTCGTATCCAGGCGATCAAACTAGGCGCGGAAATTATCGGTAATCGCACGCGGGTCCGTGTCGTGAAAAATAAGGTTGCCCCGCCTTTCCGAACCGCAGAATTTGACATCATGTACAACGAAGGCATCTCCAAAGCCGGTGACATTCTAGACCTTGCCACCCAGCTTGAGATCATCCAGAAACGGGGTGCCTTCTTCTCCTATGGTGACCTGCGCTTGGGTCAGGGACGCGAAAACTCCAAGGAGTTCCTGCGTCAGAACCCGGATGTGTCCAATGAGATCGAGACGGTTATCCGCCAGAAGGCACTCGGCGGCGAACTCGTCCTGCCAATTGGCGGCTCCACCGAAGACGATAGCGGTGGCGATGAAGAATAATCTTCTCAGTCTATAACAATATTTCAGTCATTTCCCAAAAGGAGAGCCAGCGTGAGAATGATTTCCTTAGCAGTCACTATTCTCGCACTGGTTCTTTGGGTTAATGCCTGCACTCCGCAGAAGACGGATTCTCCCTTTGTCCCGCCGGTCAGCGGTACTGCTGCCGCGACAGTTGGCGCAGCTGTTTACACGCCGCCCCCACAGCCGACCGCCATTGGCGATACGCCCTCTCCTCCCATCCTCCCCGGGTTTTCCGGCGACTTGACCACATGCTCCAATAGTTTGCGGTTCATCGAAGACATCACAATCCCTGATGGAACCGTAGTCAGATCAGGCGAAAAAATTGAAAAAATCTGGCGAGTAGAAAACAACGGGACCTGCAGCTGGGATTCTCGCTACAGGTTGCGACTGGCAAGCGGTGATCAACTTGGTGCCCCCGTGGAACTTGCCCTCTACCCGGCACGCCCCGGTACACAGGCAGAACTACGAATCATCTTCATTGCCCCACCCGAAAATAGAATTTATCGAAGCACATGGCAAGCCTACGGTCCCGATGGAATTGCATTTGGCGATCCGTTCTACATCGATATTCTGGTTCAATCTCCCGGAGGTCATTCGACAATATATAAAATTCTTTGACCCAGTAGTGACCGGAGCGGTACCCGCCGCAAGCCTCCGGGCTTTAGTCAAGCTGGATAGGCGGGTTTCTCGCAAGCTTTAGCCAAAAGAGGGGTTGGCTGTACTACGAATATGCGCTACTATAGGCAGTTTGAAAAAACGAACGAGTTACACCCTATCCGAACAAGCCAAGCAGTTGCTGGCGAAGCTGGCCGAGAAGTACAGCATTAGCCAAACGGCTATGCTGGAAGTCCTGATACGCGAGAAGGCTAAACAAGAGGACGTGAAATAATGCTCAAGCACGAATTGGCACAAGAACTCAGGGAGCGTCAATACAAGAAAAAGCTAGTTGCAAAAGCTCTGGTTGATGCACTTACCGACGAGGAAATGATTGATTCTTATATTACCTGTTCGGGCTGTGGTGCGAAACAGGTTACTGAGCAACAGCTTCCCAATTTGATAGCCAGGGCAAAAGATGCTAATGAATTCTTCCAGCTTTGTGATCGAAACACATCGCCTCATAAGGTACACTGATGATCCGTACTCACATCATTTCGTCATAAGATAGTCACTATTTTTAAAGTATTATCGATCCCACCGGAATTGCCAACTTGGATTTCAGTCAGGAGCAGCCCATGAAGCAAAAGTTTTTCATCGACAGTCATAAAGGAGTAACTTTTATTTTCATATTGACCATGATGGCAATCTATCACCAGTGGGGCAATGCCACTGCCTGGGTCTACCTTGCCATGCACGGTTTATATGGGTTGATGTGGGTAATGAAAAGCCGTATTTTTCCCGATAAACAATGGGAACAAAAATGCAGCTTGTGGAATGGATTATATATTTGGGCTGGTCTGTCCCTTTACTGGATCACCCCGTGGCTGATCACATCGCGAGGGATAAAGGTCGCGCCATGGTATCTCGCGCTGGCGCTGGTCATCTACATTTTTGGGGTATTCCTCCATTACACGTCAGATATGCAGAAGTATATCGAGCTCAAGTACAACCCGGGTAAATTGATCACCGATGGATTGATGGCATATTCTCGAAATATAAATTACTTCGGTGAATTCCTGATTTATGGATCTTATGCCCTGCTGGCAGTGAACTGGATCCCCTTCGCGGTGATCGCACTTTACTTGGTTTTGATCTGGGGTCCCAATATCAAACGAAAGGAAAAATCGCTAAGCCGCTACCCCGAATTCGCAGAGTACAAGAAACGAGTTAAATTATTCATCCCGTATATTTTTTAGGAAATACACGAGTGTTTTGATGCCAAAAACTTGATATAAGAATTGCTGAGGAGAATATCATGCCTGGAAACCTATCTGTCAATCTTATAAAATCGTCTGAATGGAAAGGGGGGTTGGTATTCAGATTTGCTGCCGCCCCGGAAAAAGTGACCTATGATTCCGCGGGAAAAGAAGCCGGGGAAATCCGATTGAACCCGGCAGACAAGACAGCTATTGTCTCACTGGGCAAGTTGGAAAAGGTCGATCTTGAAATGGCCAGGCGCGCTGGCGGTGCGATTGCCAAATGGGTTGCGAAAAACGCAGTCAGCGAAGCAGGCATTGACCTTGCTTCCCTGACAGAAAGCAAACTACCCCTCAATTCAGGCACTGCAGCATTAGTGGAAGGGCTCCTGCTTGGTGCGTTTACTTTCGGACGCTATAAATCAGGTAATGATGAAACTGCGTCCGTGGTGAACCTGCTGGTAAGCAAGGACCAGGATGCGGGTGTGCTGGAACCCGTCGTGGAACGAGCAGCAGTCACTGCTGAAGCTGTGAATCTTTCACGCGAATGGGCGCATGAACCTCCGAATGTCATCAATCCGGTCACACTTGCCGAGCGTGTTCAGAAGCTGGCGGCTGAAGTTGGATTGCGCTGTCTGGTTTTCGACGATAAGCAACTCTCCGAGATGGGAGCGGGTGCCATCGTGGCCGTTGGAAAAGGCTCGGCAACTCCATCACGCCTGATCGTGTTGGAATATGCAGGGAAGTCTAAAGAAAAACCGGTCGCGTTGGTAGGCAAGGCGATTACTTTTGACACCGGTGGTTACAGTATCAAGACCGGCGAAGGCATGGTTGGGATGAAATATGACAAATCAGGCGGGATGACCGTGATTGCGACATTGGTCGCCGCCGCACGGCTCGGATTGAAAACTCCCCTGGTCGGGGTTGTCGCCGCTGCCGAAAACATGATTTCCGGAGGATCATACCGACCAAATGACATCGTAAAGACGTTGAATGGTAAAACGATTGAAATCATCTCGGCAGATGCCGAAGGGCGGCTGGTACTGTGCGATGCGCTGTCTTTTGCTCAGAAGAATTTTGAGCCGCGTGCCATGGTGGATCTGGCAACTCTGACCAGTGGGGTCGTGGTCGCACTTGGATCAGTCCGGGCAGGTTTCATGGCCAATAACGAATCGCTGGCAGAAGCCCTGGCGGCATCCGGTGAGCGCTCCTTTGAACGCCTTTGGCGGCTGCCACTTGATGATGAATATTTTGAGCTCATCAAAGGCGATGACAGCGACATGAAGAACTCTGGTGCGAGAAAAGCCCATCCCGTCATCGGTGGGATCTTCCTAAAGCAATTCGTCTCCGATGATGTCCCCTGGGCACATATCGACATTGCCGGCGTGGCGGACACGGAAAAAGACATGCCGTATTGTCCCAAGGGCGCGACGGGATTCGGTGTTCGGCTTTTGCTGGATTACCTGAACAGCTTCGAATAAGGGTCGTTCCTGATACTGATTCCGCAATAACGACTTATCTGCGATTCCGACATATGAATTCTATAAAAAGAGAGTGTTCTTCAAAAAGAACACTCTCTTGATTTTTTCAGACTTCCTGCGCTCTTAATCCTTCCCCGCCCATACTTTTCCGGCGGGGATAATGGACCTATCCGGAACATCGGCATAGATCACTGCCCCGTTGCCTATGCGCACGCCATTTCCGATTTTGATTCCAATCGCGGTGGTGACGCCCATCCCAATCAGTGAACGCTCCCCCACATGGACATGCCCGGCCAGCAAAGCCCCGGGAGCGATATGCGTATAAGACCCGATCTCACAATCGTGCGAGACGACCGCATTGGTGTTGATCATGCATTTAGGCTGCAACACCACTGCTGAGCCGACATAGGCGTTCGCAAAGACCTGCACGCCATCTCCAACCGACGCACTCGGCTCGACCGCAGCCCGGGGATGGATCAACCTGGGCAATACCAACCCCAGGTTTTCCAACAGTTCGAATAGTTTAACGCGAATATTGATGTCGATTATTCCGCCGACCCCGTTGGCCGCCTGATGGAGACCCCGTTCAACCAATTGAGGGATAATCTCGCGCGGACCCAGCACTGGAATGTCCAATACGCGGGTTCCCGCTGGAACCTTGTCATCGAGGATACCCGCGATCTGGAAAGTCCCGATGGCCTGCACCATTTCCATCACGGCTTTGGCATGACCGCCAGCTCCATAAATAAGGATATGATCGCTTTTATAGTGAACGTCGGGGATGATCAACGCGGTGGATGAGTTTGCGATCTGGCGGACAACTGCTACAGTGACCAGCTGGTCCAATGGCAATAGAGAGAGATCCAATCCCATTTGCTCGGCAAGCGCTCTCGCAGGTTTCGTAATGCGAAACGCTGAAATTTGCGATTCGAACTTTGGAGTTGGACCAGGTTTCACCGTGCTTGATTCGAGAGACTCGTCCAATGATTCGGTGATGAGAGCAAGCCTGTCCCCTACTGATAGAATGTCGCCTTCGCGAGCCATCAACCGCACATAACCGTTTTCGGTGGAATCCACATCGGCGGCCGCCTTGGTCGTTTCGAGGGTAAACAACAGCGCACCTTTGTCGACAGGCTGCCCATCCTTGACATGGATACCCACCAGGCGCGCTTCCGGCTCATTGGCATTGAGCAGAGGGACAAGAATTTCAGCTTTGATCATTTTCAGGAAAGAGGCCAGGTCGGGAGCGCATCAATGTCCAAGGCAGCGCGGTGCCCGAGGGCATAGCGGAAATATCCTGCGGCTGCAATCATGGCAGCATTATCGGTGCACAGGGCCAGCTTCGGGATATGAACCTTGAATTCATCCTGCGCAAGGAAGGCAGTGCGCAACGCTTTATTGGCAGACACTCCCCCGGCAACCAGTATTTCCCTTGCTTTGAATTCGCGTGCCGCTTGAAGGGTCTTGGTAAACAAGACATCGACCACCGCTACTTGAAACGAGGCTGCCAGATCAGACACGGGTAGGGGAATACCTTTCTCTTCAATCCGTCGCACTTCCCGCATGACTGAAGTCTTGATACCGCTGAAGGAGAAATCCCAGGCGCTGTCTGTCCTGGCACGTGGAAAGGTAAATGCTTTCGGGTTGCCTTCTTCGGCAGCGTTTTGGATGGAGGGTCCGCCAGGATAAGGCAACCCGAGCAACCTGGCGACCTTGTCAAAAGCTTCCCCGGCAGCGTCATCGAGTGTCGCACCGAGACGCTTGTAGCTCAGGTGATCCTCCATGAAGTTAAGCTCGGTATGGCCGCCCGAAACCAGCAGCGCCAACAAGGGGAACTGCGGCGCTGAGGGAGGTTCCTCGCCGGAATCATGCACCCAGGCTGAATAAATATGTCCTTCAAGGTGGTTGACCCCCACCAGCGGAAGACCCGCACCAAGCGCCAGCCCCTTTGCCATATTCAGTCCGACGACCAGCGATCCCGCCAGGCCCGGTCCCTGGGTGACAGCAATAGCGTCCACATCCGTCAGGGCAAGGTGAGCCTGAACGAGGGTCTGTTCTACAACGGGGATGATGCTCAATACATGCTGGCGCGAAGCGACCTCCGGGAAGACACCACCATACCGGGCGTGGATATCCATCTGGGATGCGACGACTGAAGCCAGCAATGCGCGTCCGTTCTCGATGACGGCAGAAGCGGTCTCGTCGCAGGAGGTCTCAATGGCGAGGATGCGGGCGGGAGGCAGGTCGGTTATCACTTGGTCAATTCTTCTTCCACTTCTTCATCGGTAACACAAAATCATAAGGGTATTCTACCAGCAGTTCGATCTTACCGTCGGGGCGCACCCAGTAGGTATCTTCGATGCGGAAACCCATGCCCTTTTCAGGATAATATAAACCTGGCTCAATGGTGATGACCACGCCGGGTTTGAGCAGGTTGTCATCCCCGGAAGTCAAACCTGACCAGGGTCTTTCATGGATATTCAATCCGACTCCATGACCGAGGGAGTGGACGTAACCCTCAGTTGTTTCAGGATCCTTGAGTGGAGTCTTGTGCCCATTCTTTTCGTATTCTTCACAAACAAGGCGTTGATAGTTTTTAAAAGATGCGTTTAGATCGAGATTACCGACAACTTTCTGGTAAACGGACTTGACTTCGCTGTACAATTTTTCCATTTCCGGCGTTGCGTAACCCAGCGACCATGTGCGGGTGAAATCATAGAAGTACCCACCCCCTTGCTCGGCCGGGTAAATATCAAAGACGATGGTCTGCCCAAGACGCATCAAATCTGCCGGGTTGCCGGTGGAATGCGGCACGCCGGCATCCCGTCCAATGGCAAAGATAAACCCTTCAGCAGGCTCAACGCCGCGTTCAGCAAGCCACAAATTGATCCTGCTTTTAATGTCCCCAATGGTAAGAGGTGAACCGTCATCCTTCAGCAGGACTTCATCCGTGCGAACGTCTCGATTGGTAAGGTACTGCGCAGTCATTGCCACTACTTCGGTGGTGGCTTTGCCCACCTGGCGGATCCGGTTGACTTCAGATTCGTCCTTGGTTTCCATCGCGTACATAAAAAGTGAGTCTTCCCGGGTCTCACCGACAACGACAAGTTCCGGCATCAGGAGGCGCAAATGATCGAGGGTGGCAATAACAGTTGAAACATCATAGGTGCCGTAAATGCCCACCCGGCCGGCGGTAAAGCCACAATCGACGAACATGCGCTGGTAGCGCAGTGCCCCCGCGAGCGCCACATCGCTATTCGCCTTATCGAGCAATTCCTTATACGGGTAAGTACTGTACGGGACAATTTTCAAACCTGATTTATCAGCTTCTTCGCGCTCCATGTCGTTACAGAACAGCACCGCCGGCTCCCCCCGCTTCTTGATCAGCGTGGCATGGCTGACGTGTCCGCCCCCGGTCAGGTAATACATAGGCGGGTTGTGCTCAGCATGACCAACAATGATAACCGCGTCAAGATTTTTGTTATGCATAAGCGCATCAAGGTCTGATTTCATTTCGTCTCCGAGAGCAAAGTTTTTAAAATAGAAAGAAGCTCATTCTCCTGGTCGATCAACACCGTCCTTGGATCAAGCAGAACCATGTCATTTTCTGTGCGGGCGATCACCGGGGGTGATTGGATCCTCAACCGGGCTGAAAAGCGGTCCGGCGATTTGACAGTAAACGCCAGCACATAAGTGGGGATTGACTCCCCGGGCAGCGATCCTCCGCCGACTGTAGATTCAGACCGGATCACTTGACCTGTTCCTAGTTCCCGTCGCCAGGACTCCGCGCTTGCCTTGACATCCTTGAGGGGTCTGGCGATCATGCGCCAGACTGGGATCTCACTCTCCGCGTCATTCTTAAGATAGAGCAGAAGTGTGGCTGTCAACGCAGCCAAACACAGCTTGTCTGCGCGGAGGGCTCGCGCGAGGGGATGTTTCTTGATCCTGGCGATCAAGTCTGCTTTGCCAATGATGATTCCCGCCTGTGGACCTCCGAGCAATTTGTCACCGGAGAAACATACCACATCCGCACCCGCTGAAATGGATTCTTGAACCATCGGCTCGTGTTCCATTCCATATTTTGCCGTATCAATCAATGCGCCAGAACCCAGATCATCCACGAACGGCGTCTGGTGTTGATGCGCAAGATCAATAATCTTGTTCAGGGGAGGCTCTTCGGTAAAACCGATCATCTTGAAATTCGATCGGTGAGCCCTCATGACCAGACCCGCCGGTTCGGCGAGCGCTTCCTCGAAGTCAGACAGGCGCAACTTATTGGTGGTGCCGATCTCCACCAGTTTCGCCCCGGATTGCTTCATCACATCCGGCACGCGGAAGCCGCCGCCGATTTCAACCAGCTGCGAGCGCGGGATGACGACCCGTTTGCCTTTCGCCAGCACTGAAAGGACAAGCAGGACTGCGGCAGCATTGTTGTTGACCACCAAAGCTGCTTCCGCGCCGGTCAGCAACTGCAAAATCGTTTCTGCATGGACCAGACGTGAGCCGCGTTTGCCTGTTGGGAGGTCAAACTCAAGGTTGGAATAGCCCGCTGAAGCCGCCTCAACTGCGGCAATTGCAGAACCGGCGAGGGGGGCTCGCCCCAAATTCGTATGCAGGATCACCCCTGTTGCGTTGATGACAGGCAGCAGTGTGGGACACGTCCATGCCAGTAACTGGGAGTCGACTCGGGACAGGATCCCTTCTTTTCGGGGGACATCGGTCATTTTTCCCGAATTGAACTGAACACGGATTTCGTCCAGGACCGATCGAATGGCGGATAAAGTCAGCGGACGACCATAATCCGCCACCCATTTTTCGGCGGCGGATGTTTTCAACAACTGTTCGACAGACGGTAAATTACGAAGGCTCATGCGGGTTGAATATGTCTTCTCGGCACCCGGAAGGGTGGAAGTTAACCCACGAAGTTTTCTTTTCCAGTTGGGGAGGCGGGTGGTTCCTCCGGTTTATCGGTGGACTTAAAGCTCGGCTTCTGCGACCATTCACGAACGCGGATCAGGTATTCGATCACAATCACACCCCCGCCTATCGCCAGCCCCATCCCAAAGGTCAGAATGCGACCCATTTCCAGCCAGACCAGCGTGGACCCGTATACGCCAACCCAGATGGCTTGTCGCACAATGACATACGGCTCAGCGGGTGGGTTGGACGGAAAACGCAGATTGAAGAACCATGTTACGGGCAGCGTGGCCCCGGTGAGCGCAAGGATCAGCAAAGTAAATAACAACCAGCGTGGCCAGAGGGTCGGAAGAGTGACATTGAAAAGGATAATGAGTCCAAGCCAGCCAATGGAAGCCATCACAATGGCAGGGATTAGATAAGGGCGAAAAGATTGTTTGTCATCCATACAATGAATTATACTCGCAGATATTGAAGTAGAATCGACATATCCATTTGGGGCTTTTCAAGAGGCGAGGCGATAATGAACGTTTCTGAAGCCATTCGTACCAAGCGCGCAATTCGAGAGTTTCAAGATAAATCACTCCCGGATCAGATCGTTCGCGCGATCCTCAACGCAGGCAGGCGATCGCAGTCATCGAAGAACACCCAGCCATGGCATTTCGTGGCGATTCGTGACAAGTCTATCCTGAAATCGCTAGCAGAATGTGGGACGTGGGCGAAGCATCTGGCGGGTGCTGCCCTGGGAGTGGCGATCCTGACCCCCAACCCTGCCGAGAAGTTCCAGACGATGTTTGACGCCGGTCAGGCGGCAGCCTTTATGCAGCTGGCGGCCTGGGAATTGGGCGTGGGTTCGTGTCCGGCATCCATTTATGATCCGGAAAAAGCCCGGATAATTCTGGGTTTTCCTGCCGGATGGCATCTACGTATTGTATTATCATTCGGATACCCGCTGGACGCAAAACAACTGAGCGCTGCACCCAAAAAAGGCGGGCGCCGGGGATTCGATGAAGTTGTCCATTGGGACAGATGGTGAAATAACAAGACCGCTTTCTTAGCGGTCTGTGTTTTTTCCTTCCCAAGAACATTAATCCCGAATAACATTGGAAGTTTTTAAATGGGCAATTCTTTGGAAGCATTGTTCAACCCAAAGGGCATCGTCATCCTCGGCGCCTCAAGTGACCCGGGAAAGCTCGGGTATGCTGTCGCGCGCAACCTGGTCCAGGGCGGATACCCGGGTGCAGTACATTTCGTCAACCCCAAAGGGGGAAGGCTGTTTGACCGCACCTTACATCACTCTGTTCTGGATGTCCCCGACCCGGTAGACCTGGCCGTAGTGATTGTGCCCGCACCGGCTGCTCCTCAGGCATTGAAAGATATCGGCGCGCGTGGAATCCGCACCGCCATTCTAACATCCGGTGGGTTTCGAGAAACAGGAGAAGAAGGCGCTGCCCTGGAAGAAGAAGTCCTGTTGATTTGCAGGCAAAATGGCATCCGGTTGATCGGACCCAACTGCATTGGCTTGCTCGACACGCACCTGCCACTGGATACTACATTTCTTCCACCGCCCCCGCCGCAATCGGGGAATATTGCTTTCCTATCCCATTCGGGTGCCTTCTGTGCCGCAGTCATCGATTGGTCCCGCCGGCAAGGATTTGGATTCTCACGGCTGGTCTCGCTGGGCAACCAGGCGGATTTAACCGAGACCGACCTTCTTCCAGCAATCGCGGACGACCCTCACACCCGGTCCATCGCCTTATACCTGGAGACCATTCCGGATGGCATCCGTTTTTTTGAAGCCGCACGACGCATCACCCCTGAAATGCCGATCGTCGCCCTCAAAGTCGGGCGTACCGCCAGTGGACAGAAAGCAGCCGCATCGCATACCGGTGCGCTGGCGGGGACGGAGGCCGCCGTCAACGCCTCCTTCGAAAAAGCCGGCATCCAGCGTGCGTCAACGTGCGAAGAACTCTTTGATTGGGCGCGCGCACTGGCCTGCTTCCCACTTCCAGCTGGGCGCAGTGTCGCCATCCTGACGAACGCCGGCGGCCCAGGGGTAATTGCGGCAGACGCTCTCACGGACCATCGGTTGATGCTTGCTTCTCTTAGCACGGATACCATCACTGCCCTGCAGGATCGCTTGCCCTCCGCTGCCAGCGCCCAAAACCCGGTGGACATGCTCGCTTCTGCCTCCCCCGCTGACTACGCCGCCTGCCTGAGCCTCCTGATTGACGAGGCCCAGGTCCACGCGATTTTCGTTATCATTCCCCCCTCTCCTGTTTACCCGACACATCACATCGCAAAAGCACTTATCCCTCTCATTAAAAAAACATCGAAGCCAGTCATCCCCATCCTGATGGGTTCGAAATTGATCCACAACACCTTCCAGCAATTCAACCGCCACAACATCCCGACCTACCCATTTCCGGAACGTGCCGCTTCAGCCCTTGCCCGGCTGGCAGACAGGGCGGATTTTCTCAAAGAGATCGAGATCAGCGTCCCGTCCCCACCGGAATTCAACGACCAGGCGATTTCAGAAATCCTGTCGCTGATTCGGCGCGATGCATACGACCCTGATCTTGGATACCGTCTCATGGAGGCCATTGGCATCCAGACCGTTCCCGTTCGACTGGCTGGATCGCAAAAAGAAGCGGAACAAATCTCACGCGAGCTTGGCTTCCCGCTGGTCGCTAAAATCGCCAGCCCGGATATTCTGCACAAATCGGATGTCGGCGGCGTCCTGCTTGAACTGGACTCGCCTCTGGAAGTGAACGAGGCTTACGGGGTTCTGCTCGAACGCGCCCGGGAGAAGCAACCTACCGCGCGTATCAAGGGTATCACCCTTCAGCGACAGATTCCTCCGGGTCAGGAGGTCATTTTTGGCGTAGTTCGAGATCCGCAGTTCGGTGCGTTGATCATGTTCGGTTCGGGAGGAATCGACGTGGAAGGACTGAAGGATATCGCCTTTGCGCTTGCACCTCTCGCTCCACACGAAGCGGAAAAACTTCTTCAGCGAACGTGGGCAGGACGAAAACTATCCGGCTACCGCAACCTGCTTCCTGTTGACCGGGCAGCCGTTGTGGATGCGCTGGTTAATTTATCCTGGTTGGCGTTCAATCATCCACAAATCACCGAATGTGAGATCAACCCTCTGAGAGTTCTGGATAAGGGGGCAGTCGCGGTGGATGTCAGAATCAAAATGCGGTCATGAATTACGGACGAAAAAATTATTGATGCATAGTTTTCCTTAAACGCATCAATGGTTTATGAATACAAGAAATGCAATTTCTTTTTAAAGGAAACTTAACTCCATGACAGTACTTCTTATAAATATCCTCGGTTGGACTGGTGTTGCCATGCTTCTACTGGCTTACGCGCTTGTTTCCACCAGACGGTGTGAAGGAGATTCAGTCTCTTACCAGACTCTTAACATCATCGGTGCGTTGCTGCTGATCGTCAACTCTTGCTTCTTTGGAGCGTATCCCTCTGTCGGGGTTAATATCGCATGGATAGTCATCGCGCTCTTCACGCTTATTAAGATATTGAGAAAACAAAAGATACCCACGCATTTCTAACGGCGCGGGTATCCTGGTCAGTTATTCACCAGACCTTGCTATTTGCCCGTCGCAAAAATCACCCCGACTATGATCATCGGGCATGCCGAGCATAATCCCAGGACCATCAAGAGAACCCCTCCCACCATCCCCCACCCTAACAAACTGGATTTCCTTTCCAATACGGCTTCGTTGGGATTCTCCGGATTGTAATAGACAGTCACCTGTCCGCCCTGTGGATATTTTTGAATGGATGACAGCGCAGCCAACTCGGACTTGAAATTCTTGCTATACCCGAAAGCAATTTTATCGGAAGAATATTCCATGTCCCCCACGCGGTATGTATATTTCAACCGCGGAGAATATGTATTCACATCTGAATCATCATCAAGGCTGCTATGGTAATCCCTGACTGCCTTCGTTTCTACTATGGTACCACGGGTACTTGGCCAAACCTGGCTGGCATCCGCTTTCTTCTGGCTGCGACGGCTCTGGAAAATCATGAATCCGCCACCCGCCACGAATAAGAGCGCCAGACAGCTCCCGGCACAAATCAAAATGACTGCGACAAGTGAGTTGTCCTGCATGCGATGTCCTCCTGTTAGATTTTATTTTGGTAAATATCGGCGAAAAGCGCTGTCGTACCACCGGTATGCCAGAACAACACCGTGTCATCTTTTTTGAAATAACCCTTGCGGATCAAATCAATCATACCACCTGCAGCACGACCCGTATACACGGGATCAAGCAGCAATCCTTCCGTTTTCGCAAATAAACGGACAGCTTCCCGCTCCGTATCTGTTAATATCCCATAACCTGCCGCACAATAATCGGCATTGACACATACTTCTTCCGGAGTGAAATCAATCCGTGCCCCAAGCTTTTCAGAAGTATCCGAAGCCAGTTTTGCGCAATGGGCTTGCAAAGCAGACTGCGGCTCGTCAATGCTGATCCCCAATAAATTACCCCTATATCCAAACAGCCTCGCTCCTAATACCATTCCAGCCTGAGTCCCACCCGACGAGGATGCAAATACAATCCAGTCCGCATGGAAACCTTGAAGGATAAATTCCTCCATCGCGAACGCATAACCCAGCGCACCCGTGGGGCTCGATCCACCATAAGGC